>CALUPM010000014.1 GCA_944322665.1 Candidatus Gastranaerophilales bacterium
GACGAAATTTTGAACAACATTTTCGACCACTTTTGTATCGGGAAATAAGGCGTTACAAAGTGAAGGGTGAAGGGTGAGGAGAGTTGAGGAAGACGATAAGAACTTATCGCCTCATCGCCTTGCAGTCTTATCGCCTTTATAACCTTCTAGTGCCCTAGCGCCTTAGTATCTTTTTCCGGCCAGATATTTGACAAGCCTTTTAACATCCCTGTTCCACAGCCCGTTCCAGTTCCTGAGAATAATGTCCGCAGGACAGAGTCCGTCAAGAGTCAATTCCTTTATCGGGTCAAGGAATTTTTCTTCCATTGTATTCATTTCTATCAGAGATTTTTCTGCAATGTAGAGAATTTCTTTTGCGATACCGGCTGCTTTAACCCCTTTGATTTTTGAATCCAGCGCGTTTTTCGGAACATTGTATCTTAACTCCGCAAAATCGTTAAAGGTGAATTCTGCAAAAAGTTCGTCGATTTCATTCATTGCGCTGCCGCTGTATAAAATCCCTTTGTAAATTGCAAGAACAGCATAAATCATATCATTAGCGCAGCAGTCGTGGTTGCGGATTTCAATAAAGTTTCTCAGGCGCACCTCCGGAAAATAAAGGTTTGCGTGAAGTTTAAAATCGTCAAGCTCTGCGTCAAAATCGTCGAAGCCTTTCTGCATAAATTCTTCAAAGTTTATTTTGCCTTTTACCGGAACAGGCACACCGCTGCGGTTAATAAAAATTATCGGACTTTTCAGAACATTGTCAACGTATTTTTCAAACGAAAAATCATCCTTCATTTTTCCGCAGAACCCGCAGCGGTCATTGTCGGTGTTCAGCCAGCTTAAGGCGCGGAAAGTTTTGTATCCTGTTTCTACACCGCCGCGTATTGGAGAATTTGCAAACATAGCGGTCATAAACGGCGAAAGTTTGTTTGCAATATTGAATTTTCTGACGGCGTCTTCTTCGCTTTTAAAGTCAAATGCCCCCTGAATTCCGGCGGTTTCTCTCATCATAACGTCCGACAAAATTCCCCACAGATAATTCGCCATAATCCGGTAGCGTTTTTTCGGAATAAGACCGATGTTTTTGTGAGTTGAAAGCGGAGATACACCGTATTCAATAAGATTAAACCCGAATTTCTCAAGCACGGGAGAGAGTTTTTTGTTTAAACTATCTATTTTATCTTTTAAACCGAAAATTGTTTTTTCGGGTTTTATGCTCAATTCTACCTGACACCCCGGCTCAAGAGTAATTGTATCATGCCCCTGTTTTAAGCCGATTATGCTGTAGTCGTCGGTTATGTAATCCCAGTTTTCTCTTTTTGCAAAAGCGCGGAGAAAATTGCAAATTCCAAAATCGCCGTCATAAGGAACAGCCCTGTTTGTTACAGGCGACACCGGAAGCCTCTCGTATTCCATACCGACATTAAATTCCTCCTCCTGTTTGCAGCCGGAGGTGAAAAGTTTCAATATATCTTCTTTTTCAAGTTTTTGTTTTGTCTGTAAACTACTCAAGGCTGCCTCCCTTAAAAACTATAATACTATAACCATTGTTAAAATATCAAATATCATGTTAATAAACATTAGCCTGTCTGTGCTATTATAATAGTTAAGATGAACTATTTTGAACGCGCAAGATTTTTTAAAACAAAAAAACGCCTCGGGCAGAATTTTTTGATAAATTCCGACGTGATTGAGGCGATAATTGAAAAGGCTGAGATTTCACCTGATGACACGGTTATAGAAATCGGTCCCGGGGTCGGGTTTGTGACAGAACAGCTTGTAAAATACGCAAAAAAAGTTATCGCAATCGAGCTTGACGAAGAAGCGGTTAAAGAGCTTGAAAAACTTAACGCCCCTAATCTTGAAATCATTCACAAAGACATTTTGAAAACGGATTTTTCGGAACTTACAGAGGAAAAAGTTAAAATCGTCGCAAATATTCCATATTACATAACAAGCCCGATTATCGCGCACCTTCTCGGAGAAGTCGACGATTTAAACAACAAAAACAGAAGTCTGATAAAAGATATAATTCTGATGGTTCAGGAAGAAGTCGCCCTGAGGATGGCAGCGGATGAAAATTCTCCGTCAAAACAGTACGGGTTGCTGACGATTCTGTCGCAATTTTGGGCAAACGTGGAGGTTTTCAAAAAAGTCGGCAGAAAATCTTTCTATCCGGCTCCGAAAGTTAATTCCGCACTCGTTAAACTTATTGTAAGAGAACAACCTAAATTAGACCTTACAGACTACACTCACTTTAGAAAAACCGTGAAAGCCGCGTTCTCGCAGAGGCGGAAAAATATCAAAAACTGCCTTATGCATGGCGGATTTTCAAAAGAGAATGTTCAAAAAGCTCTTGCCTCACTCAACATAGACGAAAACACCAGAGGCGAAAAACTTTCAATCGAAACTTTCGGAAAACTTTCAGAGGAGCTTTTGAAAAATAAAGATGCCTGAAACTACCCTCCCTTTAGGGAAGGGTATTAGCAACCTTCCACAAAACGAAAATCAAAAGATACGCAAGTCCAACTCCTCCTCAAGGAAGTGTAGTGGTAATGTGCAAAAAGCAGGAGAAACTATGTATAAAAAATCAAAAGACGATAATCAATTGATTTGTTCGGCGGAAGCTTCAGGAAAAGACGCAAATAAAGGCAGAATAGTCATTCAATGTCCCGCAAAAATTAATCTGGATTTGAAAATAACCTCCAAACGCCCCGACGGGTTTCATAATATCAAAAGTGTTATGCAGACAATAAGTTTGTACGATTATCTTACGCTCAATGCGGAGCCTTCCGGAAAATTTGAAATTGCGCTTTCCGGTACAAGCCCTGAAATCCCGTATGATGAAAAAAATATTGTTTATAAAGCAATAATGCTTTTTATAGAGCGGGTAAATCTTCCTCCGCATAAAATTTGTGTTTACATAGAAAAAAATATTCCCGTATCAGCGGGGCTTGCGGGAGGAAGCACTGATGCAGCAGGGATTTTGAAAGGATTGAATGTTTATTTTAACAATCCGCTTTCATGCGCGGAACTCCACGAACTCTGTGCAAAACTCGGTTCGGATTTGAACTTCTGCCTCGAAGGCGGGAGAAAGATGACGGAAGGACGCGGCGAAATCCTTACCCCTCTTCCGTTTGAAGAATTTGAAGTTTCCCTTATAAAGCCGCTTGATTTGGGAATAAGTGCAAAAGAAGCCTACATGAAGTTTTCTGCTAAAAAAGACGCCGCTAAACAGGGGCGGGAAAATTTTAAAAATGATCTTGAATGGGCTGTAATTGATGATTATGAAGAACTTCAAAAAATAAAATCCAAATATCCGGCCTCAATAATGTCAGGCTCCGGTTCTGCTTACTTCCGGATCGGGGGGAAATTTGAACCTGATGAAGGGTATTTTGTAAAAAACAAACTCAAATCCGTGCCTGACGGGGTAAGAATTATTTCTTCTTATGAAAAATAAAACACTGTTTACTATCGGACAGGTCTGCTTAACCTGCTTAGACTTTTCATGTCATTCTGAGGGAGTTGCGCCCGAAGAATCCCATTGGTTTTTTAAGGGGATCCTCCGGCTTTTCGCACCCGCAGTAAACGGGTACGGCAGACGCCTTTCACCCTCTGCTCGTGCGCCTCAGGATGACATAAAATCCGTTCAACCATTCACCTTTTCAACCTTTCAACTCTCCTCACGCTTCACCCTTCACTCCTCACTTTATCGTTCGCCCAAGTGCCTTAGTATCTTTTTCCCGAAAACAAACCTTTCATCCTTTCATCCTTTCACCCTTTCAACTCTCTTCACGCTTCACCCTTCACACCTCACTCTGATAAGGACTTATCGCCTTGCAGTCCTATCGCCTTTCAAAACGTAACCTCTTAGTGCCCTAGCGCCTTGGTGCCTTAGTATCTTTTTTTAGAAACAAACCCTTCAACTTTTCAACCATTCATCCATTCAACCCCCTTCACTCTTCACCCTTCACTCCTCACTCTGATAAGGACTTATCGCCTTGCAGTCTTATCGCCTTTATTTTATAATTTGATTATGAAAAAATTTGATATATTCAACCGTTTCAGGGATGCGGTTATCATTGCTAACAGCAGCGGGGATGTAATATATAAAAATAATAAATTCAAAAGATGGTTTCCGGAGTTTACGGGGATGAAAAAATTTTCTCATAACATGAATTTTGACATCTGTCCGCTGGAGAGCGATGATGTCCGGAACTATTCTCCCATCTATAATGCGCTGATTTCTAAAGAAGATTTTTCGGCAAGAATTTCTTACCAGAATGAAAACGGCGCACTTAAATATTTTGATCTTTTTGCCGCCAAAAGATGGAAATATACTATTATGTTTTTTTCTGACATCAGCGCGGAAACAGAAGTAAATACTCTTGAAAATCAGAATAAAAAGTTGAAAGAACGCATAAAATTTTTGGAAAATCAGAATGAAGATTTGATGAAAATTAAACAAAAAGCACAGTCTCAAGCCATCCGTATTGCGCTCATAAACAAAGTTTCCAACACAATCAGAGAGTCGATGGATCTTTCAGGAATCGTCACTTCCGCGCTTAAAGAGTTGTCTGAGATGTTCGGAACTTTTAAAACTTATTATGCCTCTTTTAATAACGGGAAATTTTGTATTCAGGAAATGTATCCTTCAAAAACTTCTGAATTAAAAAAAGAATTTGAGTTTGACGAG
This sequence comes from Candidatus Gastranaerophilales bacterium, assembly GCA_944322665.1. Lineage (GTDB taxonomy): Bacteria > Cyanobacteriota > Vampirovibrionia > Gastranaerophilales > Gastranaerophilaceae > Scatenecus. The sequence goes on from CALUPM010000014.1 coordinate 4,682, forward strand.
GAAACAGCCGAAACTATTCTCTCACGCAGGATTGCGACAGGGTATTCAATGAAAGAATTTAAAAATGCCCCTCCCTTTAAACAACCTGTTATGAGAATTGCCGTTCCTGTTTTTCACCTTCAGAATCTTATCGGAGTAATAGTTTTGCTGAATTACAAAAAAAGAGAATTGAGTGAGGAACTGGAAATTCTTGAGGCAATATCTTCACAGCTCGGCAACGCAATTATAAGAGCAGAACTATATAATAAAAATATTCAGACAGTTCACAAGCTTCAGGAAGCTTTGAAAGAACTGAAAGAAACCCAGCTTCATTTGATAAATTCGGAGAAAATGGCGTCGTTAGGGCAGCTTGTGGCAGGCGTCGCACACGAAATTAACACTCCGGTAGCGTCAATCAAGTCAAACAATACTATTCTTTCAAAATTTATCCCGAAGATAGATGACCCTGAAATCTCGTCAATACTAGCTGATATTAACGAAGTTGATCGTGAAGCAATCCAGAGAATCAGCCACATGGTTACTTCTCTTAAAAAATTCGTACGTCTGGATGAGGCTGAGCTTCAGGAAGCAGATATTAACAAAGAGCTGGAACTAACACTGGACTTGATTAGACACGAAACAAAGAACAGAATAGAAATCGAAAAGCATTACGGTGAAATACCTCTTATAAAGTGTTATCCGAATATGCTAAATCAAGTATTCACCAATGTTCTGGTTAATGCGTGTCAGGCAATCGAGGGGAAAGGAACGATAACAATTACGACATCTTATATCCCGAAAACTTTGACTGTGTCTATAAAAGACACCGGAAAAGGAATTGCAAAATCAGAAATTGATAAAATTTTCGCAGCCGGATATACGACGAAGGGAGTAGGCATTGGAACAGGATTAGGATTAGCAATTTCTGCAAAGATAATAGAAAAACACAGAGGCAAAATTACTGTAAACAGTGAGGTTGGAAAAGGCACGGAGTTCATTATTACTATCTGTAGTGAGTAGTAAGTGTTAAAAAATGTTACAAATTTGATTTATTTATTGTTGAATTTCATCATATATTAATAAAACAATCATTAAATTTGAACGAATAATTTAACAGATACATGACAGAATGTAAAAAATAGTTTATATTATAAATATAAAGTGTCAGTGTTACCCTTTATAAAAATTTTACTAAAAGACAGATATCCCGCAGTAAAAGATTTGAATTGTAAACAAATTTTAATATAAGTAGGTAAAAAGGCAATAATATTCTAACCAAATTTTTTATAAAAGTATAGTGTGTAGAATATTTTTGTAGTGTCGGAGGAAAATGATGACAATTAGTGTGAACAGCAAGAAAAAACAGGTGAAAAAAACTTTTGATGAATTGTTGATGGATTTGAAAACAAGCAACTCTGAAAAAGTTCGATATAACGCTGCCCGAGTTTTAGGTGAAATGGGTGATTCAAAAGCTGTTGAACCGTTGATTGACGTTTTGAAAAATGATAAAAACGGTTCTGTCAGATTGTATGCAGCGCGCGCTTTAGGTGAACTTGGCGACAGCAAAGCAACAACTCACTTAATTGAATCTTTGCGCGAAGACAGAAATGTTGATGTCAGAGTCCGCGCAGCCCGTGCATTAGGCCGTTTGGGCGGTGCTATTGTAGTTGAACCCCTTGTAGAAGCTTTAAATGACGAAAACCCGCAGGTTTGTATTACTGCAACCGATGCGCTTATTGAAATCGGCGACGTTGCAACTGATGCTTTGATTGCATCTCTTGACCATGAAAAAGTCAATGTCCGCTGCGACGCAACAAGAGCACTCGGCGAAATCGGAAACAAAAAAGCCGTTGATAAAGTTATTAATATGCTTTATGACGAATGGGTAAACGTTAGAATTTATGCGGTTACATCATTAGGAAAACTGAACGATACAAAAGCAGTTCCGGCTCTGATAGATGTTATGAAAAACCGCAACGAAAACGAACTTGTAAGAGCAGGTGCTGCAGCAGCTCTCGGTGTATTGAGAGATCAAAGAGCTTTGCTTCCTTTGAGAGAACTCATTATGGAAGCTGAAGAACTCGGTGAACTTGAAGATACAGCTTTGAAATCTTTCAAGAAAATTATGGCTGCAAACTGGCAATCAATCCCCGGTGCAACTGCCCAGAAAAAACCGGCAAACGCATTTTAGTAAACCAATAGTTTTGAGTAATTCTCAATAATGTATGTACAAAAAAGACCGCTTAACCCGCGGTCTTTTTGTTATGTCAAAGTTAAGGGCGCGGGGCTGCAAGGCGATAAGGCGATAAGTTCTTATCAGAGTGAGGTGTGAAGGGTGAAGAGTGAGGAGAGTTGAGGAAGGCGATAAGACTGCAAGGCGATAAGGCGATAAGTTCTTATCAAAGTGAAGAGTGAAGCGTGAAGTGTGAAGTGAGTTGAAAGGTTGAAAAGTTGAACGGGTGAATGGTTTGCTACAAAACAATTCCCTCGCCCCTTGTGGGAGAGGGTAGAATTTGTTAGTGAGCTTTTGCGAACTTACAAATTCGGGTGAGGGGTCTGATAAGTGAAGAGTGAAGAGTGAGGAGAGTTGAGGAAGGCGATAGGACTGCAAGGCGATAGGACGATATGGCGATAAGAAATCGCTCCATTTTGTCATAGTCTGTCATCCTGAAGCGCACAAGTAGAGGCTGAAAGGCGTATGCCGTACCCGTTTACTGCGAGTGCGAAAAGCCGGAGGATCTCCTTAAAAAATCAATGGGATTCTTCGGTCGCAACTCCCTCAGAATGACATGAAGAAGCGCAAGTAAATTCTTCGTCCTCTCACAAAAACGATACTCAATCGTTTTGCCGGCAGAGCGCTTCACCCTACCGAAAATCCGCAAGTTCGGAATGACAGTGAAAGACAAAATGGGATGGACAAATCCAAACCACAACATTTTCTGCTATTGCGACAACAGAAACCCTCCGACCATTGCGGAGCAAACAATCAATGTTCCGTTTCATAACATCAAAGCATGTGCTGTTTGAGTGCGAAGCACGAGTTCACTTGCTTAATCTGAAACAGTTACAATTGATTAGTGAGTGAAGCGCCGTCGGGAGCTTTTTTGCGGTACTTTCTTGTCGGCACAAGAAAGTACCAGATTTTATTGAAATAAATATATTTAATATAAAAAATCGGATTGGTACATCCGACCTACCCGCTGAATTTTTGTGTTTTATCACCATGGATAATGTTTCTTAATCTGCCAGCCGTCCATCATTATTAACATTCCGCACATTCTGCTTTCATCTGCACCTTCCTGACAACGCTTCAGGTAATCTTCATATTTGTATGATGAATAATTGTAAAATTCAAGTTTTCCCGGTGAATCTTTATCTGTTCTAAGCATCATTAAAAAAAAGATCTCGTCCCATAACATTTGGGTTTTTTAATCCGTTTATATCTACCCAGAATAATATATTTGTTATTCTGTCGTCACGGTCTTCTGCTGTACCATAATTATGTGAATCGGATCTGATAAAAATATAAGTTCCGTCATTCAGCATAATAAACATACGGTAAGCCTGAGCCCGGCACCTGAAACCAGTGACCCGTCAATATTTGTGAATTCTTTTGTGTATCCGGCATTTCTAAATGTTGTATATTCAGCCTTTTTTACTTTCGGAAGGTATGGAACTACATAAGTTGATGAAAATTTTTTAATTGTTTCCTCGATATTGCTTTCCGTAAGTGCAGTATTGTGATTTGAGTAAATATCCCAGCCGGAAACATCTCCATATTCTGCTATTGAATAATTGACAGCCTGCGATAACACGGTGTAAGCTCTTTTTAAACGTGTTACGGTTTATATTTTTTGCCATTTGCCTATTAAAGACGGAAGTGTCATCGCGATTACCACTCCTAAAATGCCAAGTGTAATCAAAACTTCTGCAATGGTAAATCCGTTAAACTTTTTTTCATTGCTATGTTTTGATAATTCCATTAAGTCTCCAGTGTTAAATAAGTACATTTAATAATTGTATATTACATTATATAATGCACTTTGTCAATTTTATTTTGTTATAATTTATTAAATAGTATTATTGTACAATGAATAGTGAATGCAGATTGGATGTGGACAATTTAAAAGAACAGATAAAGTATCTTGCGGCGATACAAGGCATTACTATGAATCATCTTAAGCAGGAAGTAAATTCCAAATACAATAAAACCGACAGTGTAAGAAATCTTGGCAATAAACTGCGAAATAAAACTTTTCGGGTTTCCGAACTTGCAGAAATAGCAGATATCTTAGGATACGAAATTTATCTGCACAAAAAAGCCGTATAAATTTAAAGCATTACTTCAAAAATATTTTTGCGGTTTCAATGTCAAATTGAGTAGTAATTTTGATATTTTTGTAGCTTCCGTCAAGGATGTAAACAGTTTGCCCCAGTGCCTCAAGCATTCCGGCATCATCAGTAAAATTCTGGTCTTTAAGTTTGTCGTGCGCCCGTTTTATAAGTTTGTATTCAAATGCCTGCGGGGTCTGGGTGTTGTACAGCTTTGAGCGGTCAATTGTGCGGATAATTTTGCCGTTTTCGACTTCTTTAATTGTGTCAATAGTTTTTGTTGCGACGGTCAGTGCCTTCATATCCTTAACCATTTCAATACAGTTGTTTACAATATCCGTAGTAATCATAGGACGCGCGCCATCGTGGATTATTACGTAATCGCATCCGGATAATTTGAGCCCGTTATATACCGACTGCTGGCGGGTAGCGCCGCCTTCCGTAAAGTGAACTTTTTTGTAGTCTTTAAAAATTTCTTTTAGTTCGTCCATTATCGAAATGTGCGAACAGACTATAATTTCATCGACATTTGAAGCCTCAAATGAGTCGATTGTGTATTTGATAATCTCTTTACCGTAAACTTTTTCAAGCAGTTTGTTCTTGTTTCCGAATCTTGATGATGTTCCTCCGGCTGTTATTACGGCATTAATTTTCATATTTTAACTCCCGCATAAATCTTATATTATAAATTTTACCACAAAAATATCGTAATTAAATTTAACATGACACTTGATTTATTTGATTTTTAATATATGATAAAATTACACAACTAGCTAGAAAAGGAAATTTATTATGTCAAAAAAATGTGATGTATGCGGAAAAGAATCTTTAAAGGCAGCAAAATTAACATTCTCTCATAAACAAATCGTGCACCGTCAGATGCCGAATCTTCAGTCGGTTAAAGTAAATGTAAACGGACAAACTAAGAGAATTAACGTCTGCACTTCTTGCCTCAGAGCAGGCAAAGTTCAGAAAGCTGTTTAATTTTTGAACTTACGCAAATTTTAACAAAAGAGCCTTGATTTATTCAAGGCTCTTTTGTATTTCATAAGGATTAATAAACTTTTTGCCTGCCGGTTGTTTTTTGATTATTTCAATTTCCGGATTGGAAGGTGATGTCTGCTTAGTTTCCGGCTGTGCATGCCCTGCCGGCTGTACCTGTTTTGTTTCCTGCTGCGCCGGCTGCGTAGACGGTTTTAAAATTTCTTCCATATTCTCCGGCACAAAATCAGAGTTGAAATCAAAATCAAGGTTTGCATCTTCAAGCATTTTAATAAGTTTTAGAATATTCAAATCCATATTCAAAACAACCCCGACTTCTTCTCCGTCCTGAAACCCGGGCGGCGGATAGGGCGAAGATTTTTGTATTGCATCAATAACACGTTTGTCGTAATCTTCATTTCCGGAAGTCTGCGTTATTTCATAACTGATTAATTTCCCGTTTTTATCGACTTTAAAAGTAACAAGAGTTGCAAGATTGTCGTCGGTTGATGGCATATTGAAATTTTTGATAATCTTTTTCCCGACTTCCAGAGAATAAGCCTGCATTTCCGGATTTCCAAGAAGCGGGCTTATTACTTCCATATCACCTGAAAAGTCCATAGCAAAAACTTTTCCTGTAAAAACACAAATAAAAACGATGAGAATAAATATTTTTTTTATCATAAAATCCTTATTTTTTGTTGACGTCCATAACGTAATAATCAAAAGTCATCAGGATATTTATTTCTTTGAGATTTTTGTCTGCATTCTGCGGGAAAGCGTCAAAAGGTTCAGTATTTTTTACTGCCGCAATTGCGCTGTCGTCATTATTTTTATTCCCGGAACTCTGTTTAATTTCACATGAGATAAGTTTTCCCTCGCGGCTGATTTTAAATTGAACTTTAGCAACCCCGCCGCTGTTTGTGACCGGAAGCTTCCAGTTTTCGCGGATTTTTGATTCGACAGATGTTATGTAATCTTTCATTTCCGGATATTTTTCTCCGTACTTTTTGATGAGTTCAGAGTTGTTCGACCGGGTATTTTGTTTCCTCAATTGTCTGGTCGTAACAAGTTTTTGAACCATTTCATCATCTTTTACAAAATTGTTAATGTTGTTAAAGAAAGAATCTTCATTTACTTTTTTCATAAAAGCATAAGATTCCTGCCAGACTTTCGGGGATTCATATTTTTCCGGATTGTATTCCTTAACTTTAATAATCCCGATTTTGTCTTCATTAATTCCGTATTTCAGATAGGCAATTTTTTCTTTGTCGCTGTTGTTCTTAAATCTGACAACATAATAAAGGTTGTTTTCGTTTTTGGATATTGAATCGTGGTCAAGGTAGATGTATTTTTCGGTATTCGTAATATTGAGTCTAATCCAGTCAGCAGCGTAGGCGGCTGAATTCAGCGAAAGAATTGCAATACCTAATATGATTGTTTTTTTAATCATAAATTTTTCCTCATTTGCTATAACTTTTGAAAAAGAGAAATCATAAATTTAAATTTATGATTTCTCTGGAAGAAAATTATTTTACGTAGTTTTTAAAGAATTTTTGTTGAAAATGCAGCGGAATATTAATCACGGTAGACGTAAGCATATTTCCATCCGGAAAAGGGCTGAACGGAGCAGAAAGCATAATTGCGGCAAGCGCAGCGCGTTTAGCTTTTTCTCCGCCTGAAGAATTGAGGATACGATATCCGTTCAAACTTCCGTCCATATTAATGCTTAATACGATATTAATATCTGTGTAGATTGTGGATATTGTTGTATTCCAGTTTGAAAGAATTTTATCTTTTACTTTCTGGGCGTAAGCATTGAAAGCAGGGCTTTCTGTATAATTGCTGTATGAGTAAGTATTTCCCGTATTGTATGCAGAACTGTAATTGCTGCTTTGATTTACTGTTGCTGTGTTCTGCGGCTGCTGCTGATTATAGTCTGTATTATATCCTGTATTCATGTTTTGGGTGTAAGCAGAGCCTGATTGTCTATATTGTTGTGTAAGTGCATAATTGTGAGCCGGAAGCAGAATTTTATTTTTTTCCGCATCTTTCATAAATGCTCTGGAATGTTTTGCATAAAAAACAGGATCATATTTATCTATTTCATAATCTTCAACGCGGATAATTCCGATTTTGTTTGTTGAATAGTCTGATTTTATATAAGCTAATTTAACAGGTTTGTCAAATTTTTTGTATAAAATTGAATAAACGCACCTGTCATGTGAAATGTATTTTATTGAATCATTATCAATAAACATCTGGATATTCGGGTTCCCGCTTTCCAGCGCAACCCATGTTGCAGCCTGTGCCGACATAGCACTCATTAAACACATTGCCAAAATTAATAATTTCTTTTTCATATTTAACCCTCATACTTTTTAAAAACATTATAATAGTAAACAGGCAAGTTGTGCAAGTTTTTAAAATCCGTAAAATTTTATTAAGTGATGTTACAAGATTGTAAAATAGATTTGTTTTTTTTGCATGAATAAAATAAAATATAATTGGGAAATTTGAGGGATTAAATTAATATGTTAAAAGAAGAGGTTAAAGAAAAAACTTTATCTCCGCAGCAGGTAAGAGCCATATTGAATGCGGATAACAAAGAAATTGTGGAACTTTGCAAACGTGCTTCCATACTGCCGAAAAAGAATGAAAAAGGGCAAACTTATTTTTCGTATGAAGAAGTCAGAAATTTGAGAAGACTTCAGGCGAAAAAAGATGTATCTAATCCGGTGACGGTTTCAGTGCCTGTAGCAGCATCAGCTCCTCAAAAACAGGCTTCTGCAATAAGAAATATCCTTGTTTCTTTAAAAGAGATGGAAACTAAATTAAGCGACAGGATTGCAAAAGTTATTGATGAAAAACTTGAAGGCATGGATGAGGTAGTTGTGGAACTTATCCGCTGCAAAACCGACAACGAAACCTTGCGTCAGAAAATTATTGATTTAAATAAAGAAATTTACCAGTTAAAAAATGACCTTGGCTGTTACAAGCATGTCGGGTTTGGTATGTACAGAAAAAAAGAAAAAAATGTTTGGGAATAAGCAGATTAAAAACGCCGCTTGCCGGTGTTTTTAATTTATACGGATTTTACAAAACCGCCTTATTTGGCTACAAATTTGATTAGGGAAAACAATGGCTACGAAAGAAAAAGAAACAGAAACAGCATCAAATACTGACGAAAGAAGCAAGGCTTTAAAACTTGCGATAGAAAAGATTGAAAAAGATTTTGGAAAAGGTTCAATAATGAAGCTCGGGGATAAAGTTTCGGTGAATGTCGAAGCTATACCGACCGGCTCGCTTGCGCTTGACGTTGCGCTTGGTATCGGCGGGGTGCCCAGAGGCAGGATTATTGAAATATACGGGCCTGAAAGCTCTGGAAAAACAACACTTGCCCAGCATATTGTTGCAGAATGCCAGAAAAGAGGCGGAATTGCCGCATTTGTTGATGCAGAACACGCTCTTGATCCGGAATACGCCAGAAATCTGGGTGTTAAAGTGGATGACCTGCTTATTTCCCAGCCTGATACAGGTGAACAGGCGCTTGATATCACCGAAGAACTTGTCCGCTCCGGCGCGGTTGACGTTGTTGTAGTCGACTCTGTTGCTGCTCTTGTTCCGAAAGCTGAAATTGAAGGTTCAATGGAAGATCAGCAGATGGGCTTGCAGGCGCGTTTGATGAGCAAAGCTTTGAGAAAATTGACCGGTGTAATCGGTAAAACCAACACAACCGTAATTTTTATCAACCAGTTAAGAATGAAAATCGGCGTGATGTACGGAAACCCTGAAACAACAACCGGCGGAAACGCTTTGAAATATTACGCATCCGTTCGTATGGAAATCAAACGTACGGAAGGTGTTAAAGGGGAAGACGGAGATGTCGGAAACCATGTAAGAGTCAGAGTCGTTAAAAACAAAGTGGCGCCTCCTTTCAGAACTGCAGAATTCGATATTATTTTTGGCAAAGGTATCTGCAAGGTCGGAAATATTCTGGATGTTGCGGTAAATCTTGATATCGTTAAAAAAGCAGGGTCATGGTTCAGCTTTAACGAGGAAAAACTCGGTCAGGGCCGTGACAAAGCAAGAGATTTCTTAACGGAAAATCCGGATATTCTGGCTCAGGTTGAAACTCTGGTCAGAGAAAAACTGGAAAAACAATAATTTTATCTGAGAGGAATTCTGAGGCTTCAGCCGGAGAATCCGGTTCTACAGGTTAAAAATGTAATACTAAAACGATCGCTCATATAAGGCGGTCGTTTTTGCAATAAATTAAGATATATTAAGATTTTTTTGCCTGTCTAGCAAAAAAAAACATGTTGCGCTTTAATATGAGTACGGAAAATTAAGTAAACGGAGGCATATTATGCGTGTAAATTCAATAAATTTTTATAATTCAAATCAGCTTTCTTTCGGGTCTGAAAATAAAAATAAAGCTGACAGATCAATGCTTCGAGCAACAAAAGCCATAATGCTTGCAACAGCACTTTCGGCGGCAGCCGGCAGCTGTGATAAACTCAGCGTTGAACACAATCATTATTTTGATGTACCTGTTGACACTTTTACCAAAACCGAGCTTGTACCGACTCCGGTTCCTCCTCAGGTTATTATCATAGAAAAAGAAGTTCCCGGTGAAACTGATACAATAATTCAAGAAGTTCCTGTTCCCCAGCCGCCGGATACAATATTTAAAACTGACACATTTGTAATTGAAAAACCTGTTCCCCAGCCGCCGGATACAATATTTAAAACTGACACATTTGTAATTGAAAAACCGCCGATTATCAAATGGGATACTGCATATATAACATTGCCGCCTGAAATTAAGTGGGATACTATATATCTTAAGGGTGACACTGTCTGGATGAAGGAAGACTGGACATCTCCTGTTCCGCCCAAGCAGGAAGAAATTTACGACGAACTCGGTATTATACCGGGCGGAAACGGCAAATTCTTTATCGCGATGTCATACTATGACAACAAAAACAGCACCTTTGTACAACGACATCTTGACGGACAGGCAAGTTCAAGAGATGGTAATATTCTCGTATATAACGTAGTTAAGACAAAATGGGATAATGAAGCAGAAGGTGTTATTTTAGGTAAAAATGAAACCTTTGAAAAGCAGCTTGTTTACCTGTCAGAAGACAGAAGCAGTCTGGGCATGAAGATTATGGCGCCGAAAGTTGATATTAAAGTTTCTAACAATGATAAGAAAACTAACTGGAATGTGTTTGAAAAAGGAACTCTTTCAACTCCTGATGCCTGGAAAGATGCAGACGCCTTTTTCGCTGTTCCGAAAGGCGGAATTGTAGAACTTTCAAATTCATTCAAATTGAAAAAAGGCTTGACTGACCAATCAGTTACAACAATTAACCCGTACGGAAGCGAATGGGAATTGAAAGACTGGCATGTTGTTAAAGGCGATGCTGATTAATTTTAAATAAAATATGTAAATACCTGAACTTCTTTGAAAAATATTTTTCAAAGAAGTTTTTTTATGTATAATTTTGTTATGAAAACACTTGCAAGATTTGTACAGGAAAGGCGCGAGCAGGTTGGATTGTCTGTGACAGGGCTTGCTAAAAGAAGCAATATAGCGCCCGAGATTATCGACGAAATTGAAAGCGGGAAAGAACTTTTTCTGCCTGTTACCATAAGGCAGAATCTCGCAAAAGGTTTGAAATGCCTTCCTGAAGAAATAAAAAAATACGAAAAAGATTTCAGCACTGATTTTGTTCCGTTAAGTGTCATTGACAGTTTGAAAGAGCTTATCCTGAACGGTGCGGGCGGCTTAAAATGTCCTAAATGCGGGGCAGATTTGATAACGAAGGTTGAGAAAATGTACGACCTTGAGGACAATCTTGTTTTTCATCCGAAAGCCCATTGTTCAAAGTGTGTTTTTCAAATCCATTAGAGATTTTCTTTAACAAGGGTTTGAATGTGCCGCCTTACATCCGGTGTAATCAAAAGGTCCGGTTCACGGTATGTGAATTCGTCAAGTGTTGTGATTGCTTTTCTGATGTCGCCGGTCTGTTCGTAAAGCATGCCGCGCATTACAAGGTTCAGAGGGTTTGAGTTTTCTCTTGTTTCCTGAAGTTTTTTGTCTGTAATATTAAGCGCATTGTAGCATTCGGCAAGATTTTTGTAGTATTTGAGGTTAAGGCTGAACTGTAAAATTGCGCGCTCAAAGCAGTCTACCGCAAGGTCAGGCGCGCCGATTTTCATATAAACTTCCCCGAGATTGTTGTAATAAACCGCTGTTGCCTGTGTGTTCGGGTTAAGGCTTATTGCGATTTTGAATTCCTGAATTGCCGGATAATAAAGCCTGTCCTGAACGTAATTAAGGCCTTTGTTGTTGTGGATGTATGCGTTTCTGACCGCATCAATCTCATAAACATCAGGCTTTTTGTAGCCGCAGGTTAAAAACGTCAAAAATATGAGAAAAAATATTGCAGATGTTTTTTTCATAAAAAATTCCGTTTAGTCTTGCTTTAGAGAAGTTCGACTTCCATTCCTTCATAAGCAAGTTTTATGTTATCGGTTTCATATTGTTTTTTAATGGAATTAAGTTTTTTGTCATCATAGGCAGGGTCAAAATGGAAAAAGATTAAATTTTTAGCGTTTGCCTGTTTTGCGCAATCAACTGCCATATCGAAAGTTGAGTGTCCGTAACCCTGTTTTGGCACGAATTTATTCAGGTAATCTTCGGTTGTATATTGCGCGTCGTGGATTAAGAGGTCACAGCCGCGCGCAAAGTTTGTGAGTTTTGCATCTCCGCCCTGGTAGCTTTCTTTGTCCGTTGCATAGACCATAACTTTGTCTTTGTATTTTATTTTGTAAATCAAAACACCTTCCTGCGGGTGTGCGTAAGAGCGATAGTATGTAATCAAAACATCATCTTTCCCGATTTTTTCATCTTCGGGAGTTTCAATTCTTTTTATAACAATTTCGGAATTCTTTTTAATAATGATTCCTTCGGATTCGTTAAGGTCGGAAATTTCGAGGTTTCCGGCAATGTCGCCCAGATCCAGCGGGAATGATTTGCCGAACAGAAGATTTGCAAGTTCATCCGAAAGATTTTCGTCATAATTTGCGTTTCCGAAAACCTTTATTGTGGTGGACGGGATATGCAGGGGTCTGAAAAATGTAAACCCTTGAATGTGATCCTGATGGATATGGGAGATTAAAACAATAGCCTTAATCGGGGTTCTGCCGGAATTTGAAACGCCCGAGGCAATGTATTTTTCCATAAGTGCGTTGCCAGTGTCAATAAGTCCCGTTCCGGCATCAAGAATAATCAAATGTCCGCCTGCATTGACTTCGACGCAGGAAGTGTTGCCTCCGTAAGTCAGAAATTCTTTTTTTGCAACTGGATAGCTGCCTCTGACACCTCTGAATTTTATGCTGAATTCGCTCATTGTTTCCCTCCGAAATTAATCCTTTTTAATCTCAAAAATCCCCGAATGGTCTTTTTCTTCTCCTGAATAAATATTGGAGGCAAAAACCATGATTTTTGAAAGTTTTTGTAAATTTGTCAGACGTGTTTCTTTGTATGTGATATCAAAAACAACTTTTTTGCGATGGTTTGTAACTTTTATAATCCTGAATGCGTTCGGGTAAGACACAAGTGCCGGCGTACTTACATAGAGAACATTGTCACGCTGCGTAATTTTTGCGGCATGATAGTGCCCCTGAAATACTGCAATCGGATTTTTATGTTTTTCAATAATTGTCTGCACGTCATTAGCATTAAGAAGAAGGTGGCTTGCGCTTGCAAAAGGTTCAATGACCGGAACATGCATAAATATTAAGACAGTATCTTTTCCGGCGTCATCAAGCTCTTTATCAAGCCACTCAAGCTGTTCTTCACTTATTTGCCCGTTGCTTGTGAGTCTGTCGCGTATGATAGTATCAAGAACTATTACTTTGTAGCCTTTCTGGGGCGCGAAAGAATAATAAGGTTTTTTGAAATCAAAAGAAGGGTTTGCTTTGTGCACCATGCTCAGATAAACTTCCGGCGTAAGATATCCGCCAAGGCACGTGTCGTGGTTTCCGAAAGTTACATACCACGGATAAACGAGTTTCTGCGCGTGCGGAAGGAATGCCCGCAATTCTTTTTCAAAAGACTTGTCTATCTGGTCGCCCGTGAACATTACAAAATTAATATTCGGCGTTTCATTAATCTGCGCGATTGCATCATCAAGAAGTTTGTCTGATTCCGCGCGGAGTTTATATGAGGTATTGTCGTCGCCGGTGTAAAAATGAACGTCGCTTATCTGGGCAAACTTTAGAGAAGAAGCTGCGCTGTAGCATTGAAGCCCGTATGCAAGAACTGCCGCAAGCAATATTGTACACAGAGCGTTTGCAAGTTTAAGTATGGCTGATTCTTTCTTTTTCATACGTTTTTTCATACACCGTTTTGAATTTTATTTGTAACTTTTGCTTTTATTTCATTATACTTTACTTTTAATTCCGTATCATCATTAGATAGAATGATTGCCTTTTCGAGGTTCAGAAGAGCATTATTCAAGTCCCCTGTTGCATAATAGCTTAAGCCTAAAAATTTATAAACGTCGGAATTTTGAATTTGAGAGGCTATTTTTTCAAGAGAAGTCTGCGCTTTTTTGTAGTTGCCGCGTTTAAAGAGGATAAGTCCTTCAAGATATCTGTATTCGATTGTATCTTCAAGCGCAATCGCCGTAACAACATCGGTTTCTGCATCATTGTAGCGTCCGAGTTCGGTTTCAACCCTTGCACGCATTGCGTAAGCATAGCTTTCCTGCTGGTTGTAAGCGATAAATTGTGTCAGAACAGGATAGGCTTCATTGTAATTTTTCATTTCAAAATAGCAGATTCCGATATACAAAAGCGGCGCGGAGGACTGGTTTGTGAAATTAAGCGCGTTTTGATAATACTGCAGAGCTTTTGAATACTGTTTTTCTTTTCTGAAAAAATGTCCGGCAAGCATATTCTGCCAGTAGCCGCCCTGTGCGGCAGCCTCTGTCAGAAGCTGCATTTGAGATTGTTTATTGCCTGTTTTAAGGGCATTTTGCGCCTGAACAAGCTTTGCATCCGAAGATACAACTGCTGATGGAGTTTTTCCTGTTTGAACCTGCTGTAAAAAAGTGTTTATATTTGTGGCTTCTTTATTAGCAGGGTCAATAGAAAGTATTTTGTTAATATATTCCTGAGCGGTTGCATAATTCCCTGATACTGCATAACTCGTTGCAATATCAAGGTAATCGTCCGTTATCTCGTTTGCACGGACAGGCATTGAAATCAGAATTGAAACGACAATGAATAAAAAAGCTTTTTTCATATTCAGATTATAGCATGAACGGTTATTTTCCGACATTGAAATCCTCCACAAGAAGCACCTGAATTTCTCCCGGTTTGAATTTTGCTTTGAATTTGTTGTCTTCAAAAACAGGAACGCTGTTTATTTTTATCGGAATTGCAATTAATTTGTCGTTGTATTTCGGAACTTTAATTATGCTTTCATTGATATCCGAAAAGTTCAGATTGCCGAATACGAGAACGGTTGTGTTGTCATGGCTGATTGCATAAGCAAAGACAGCAGGATTTGAGGATTTGAGAATAGTAAATTTTCCGTTAGCAATCATCGGTGCGATTACATTTTTAAATTTTACCGCGCTTATGAAGCTGTCATTCAGCACCTGATTGGTAAGTCCGGGTTTTCTTGAAAAATTAAAAATGTCGATTTTCCCTCTGTGTGCAAAATAATATTCATCATCAGTGTACGTTTCGGAGGCTTTTTTGTTTGCCCAGAAATAGACGTAATTATCTCCGGTTTGAATACCGTCGACAAAATAGGCGTTCAATGGAAGGGTTGCATTGAGCCAGAAAATCATGTCGCTGTACGGAATTCCGTTGACAAGCACGGGGCTGATTTCATCGTGCGTCGTGAAGCTTCCGATAACGGATTTCGGTTCTTTAAATTTTGTACGGAGTTCGTTGTTGAATTTTACGTGTTTATAAAGGTCAGAGGCTTTTTTCCAGTCCTTGAGGTTGAACCAGCTTCCGTAATATCCGTCAAAACCGGCTTCCAGAAGTTTGTTATACGGTGTATAAACCCCGTAATTTGATAACGGTGTTGTCCAGCTGTCCGAACTTTCCGCAAGCCACATAAACTGCATATCTTTTTTTCTGGAATAATCAATCAGTTCTTTCCAGAATTTTGCGGGTTTTAAGGGTGCAACATCAGCTCTGATTCCGTCTGCGCCGAGGTCAATTGCCATATCGACAAAACCTTTGTATAAATTATAAACATCACGGTTAATTTTGTCTTCCGTACCGGCGTTTAAAAGCCTTACGTCCGTCCAGTCAGACGGAACAACCGGCTGATTGTTTTTATCTTTTACGAACAATTCCGGGTGCTGAAGATAAAGGTCATAAGAGCCGCAGGCCGGAAGGTCAAGAATTACGCGGATTTTTCTTTTGTGAGCTTCCGTGAAGAACTTTCTTGCCTGATTTTCAAGAGTAAGTGGTGAATTTTTATCTTTTAACTGGGGATTAAGAGTGTTGAATGATGATGCCGCATAAATTGAACCTGCAGTGCCGAGTGCTTTTGTTTTCCCCACAGGCGTAACCGGCTGGACGTGAATTGTGTTTATGCCGGATTCTTTAAGCTCATCAAGTCTTTCTATTGCGTTTATAAAAGTCCCGCTTTCTTCGCCCTCGCTGAATTCAATTATCCCGTCGCCGTCTGTGTCATTTGCGTTAAAGGTTCTTATATTCAATTCGTAAATGGAAGCTCCGTTTGAGAGAAAAAGTTTTCTTAAATCATTTACCCAGACCTGCCCTGATGCGAATGCTTTTGCGCACGGTAGAAATGTAAGACCTAAGATAATTAAAGCGATTTTAAATTTTTTAAACATTCAGCTATCCCCTGTTTTTAAAATAATAACATCCCTTCCAGAATTTTAGCAGAATTAAATTATTATTGCAAGAAATAAGCCCTTCAGGCGGTTTGCTAAATAAAAAATTTTAATATATAATTTCATTGATATGAAGAAATATGCAATAGGAATAGATTTAGGCGGAACAAAGATTTTGACGGCTCTTGTAAACAGAGAAACCGGAGAGGTTCTTGCATCTGTCAAGAAAAAAACAAAAAAAGAAAAAGGCCCCGATAACATAATCCGCAAAATGACGGAAGGAATTGAAGAGCTTTTTGAAGAAACAAAAGTCAAAAAAGATGAAATTTCTTCAATCGGAATCGGCGCCGCAGGGCAGATTGACAGGGAAAACGGGATTTTAACCGGCGCTCCGAATCTTGACTGTTATAATTTAAATATACGGGATTTAATTTCAGACCATTTTGATTTGCCCGTATATTTAGGAAACGATGTTGAAATTGCGACAATCGGGGAAATGAAATTCGGCGCTGCAAAAGGATGTGATGATTTTGTATGTATATTTGTCGGAACAGGCGTCGGGTCGGCAATTGTGAAAAACGGAGAAATAATCCGCGGAGCGACAGGAACAGCAGGTGAAATCGGGCATATTATAGTTGATTTAAACGGACGTCCGTGTGCATGCGGTGCGCATGGATGTCTTGAGGCTTACGCATCAAGGTCTGCAATAGAAAAAAGAATTGAGGGCGCACTCAAAAAAGGCAGACATTCAGTTATTCAGGAATACCTTCAGGACGGCAAATTAATTACTTCCGGCATGATTAGAAAATCAATCGAAAGAGATGACGAACTTGTAAAATCCTGCGTGGATGAAGCAAGCGAATATCTTTCCGGCGGAATTGCCAGTATTATCAATTTTGTAAACCCGAAATTGATTGTGCTCGGCGGCGGATTGATTGAGGCTGTTGATTATTTTTATCAAACAACAATAAAAAAAGCAAGAACAAAATCGCTTCCTGTTCCGGCAGGCAAAATAGAATTTAAAAAAGCGGCGCTCGGGGATTTTTCCGGGGTTGTCGGAGCAGCTTTTTTAGAGGATAGAAATTTATAACTATGAAAAAAGTTTTAATAGTTCGTTTATCTTCGATGGGGGACATCATTTTCCATATCCCGCTGGCGAATATTCTTAAAAAGAACGGATATGAAGTAGGCTGGGTTGTGTCTGAAAAAGGTTATGAGCTTTTGAAAAACAATCCTTGCACTGATAAAGTTTACCTTGTGCCGGCAAAAAAATGGAAAAAATGCTGGTTTAATATTTTAAACTTTTTTGAATATTTAAAAATCCTCTCTGAAATCCGAAAAGAAAAATATGATATAGTGTTAGACTGCCAGCAGATGTTTAAAAGTTTAATATGGACAATCTTTTCAGGTGCTAAAAGACGGATTATCACAAAATATGCAAGAGAGTTTTCTCAGTTAGGGGCAAATGAAATTATTAAGGATATAAAGTTTAATTTTAACAAACATGTTGTGTATCACAATCTTAAATACGCAAAATATCTCGGGTTGAATACTGATGAAATAAAATTCACTCTGCCGGAAGCTTCTCAGAAGGTTAAAAACTATATTGACGGACTTCTCGCGGATGTTGACAGGTCAAAGCCGCTTGTAGTCATAGCGCCTGCAACAACAAGAGAGATGAAACACTGGGATGAAAACAACTGGCGTGTTCTGGTCGATAACTTGAAAGAGTCATGTTCTTTAATTTTCACAGGTGTGGAAGAAGACCGTCCGCTTTTAGAATCAATCGGGGCAGATAAGGGTTTAAATCTCTGCGGGAAAACAAACCTTGAAGCTTTGTGTGAACTGTTTTCAAGAGTTGACCTTGTAATGGCTCCTGACAGCGGCAGCGCGCATCTTGCCAGGGCAAGCAATAAGCCTGCAGTAATAGCAATATTCACCTGTACACCGCCGGCATGGTACGGGCCGTTCGGGGATAAAAAATATGTATCAATTAACGGCGGACTGAAGTGTCAGCCTTGCGCTGCCCGTACAAACTGCCCGAATGAAGGAGAAAAATGCAAGCTTTGCACCAAAAATCCTCCGCCTGAAAAAATACTAAATATTGTAAAAAATTTGCTGAATTTTAGCACAGCAGACACATAATACGATATAATTTTAGTGTGTTTTGATTTGCAAAACCGTGATTGGCAAAGGGTATAATGAATTTTTTTGATAAACTAAAAGAATACAGAAAAACTTTAGCGGAAATTGAAAACAGCGTTTACGGGAACAAGCAGGATTATCTGGAAGTTTACGAGCGCAATCTTGAGCTGGAAAAGCAGATTGCAGCACGCACTCAGGAACTTAACATTGCCAATAAAAGAATGCTGACCCTCCAGCACATCTGGGAGATGATGAATTCTTCCCGACCGCTTGAGAGTGTTCTGGAAACTATTGTGAACAGCCTTCAGGGAGAACTCGGATACCTTCACAGTACGATTTTGAGATACCAGAAGGATGAAAAAGGGTCTTACATGTCTGTTATTGCCGAAGCAGACAACAACGTTATCAAACGGGTGAATTCAATAATACAAATCCCGATGCAGATGAGAAGGCTCAATTATTTTGAGGACAGTTTTTACGCAGAAGCCCTTAACGAGCGTGAAATCCGAACGACAAAAAATATTTCAGAAGCTTTAAGAAGTATAATACCGGATTTGCCGGATGATGTTTTCAATAAAGTTATGGGCGGAATGCAGACCAAACTCTTAATAGTAATCCCGCTGTACACCAGAAACAATCCTTTCGGATGGTTTTGTGTGTTTTCGTCACGCGAAGAGATGGCTGACAGTGAAACTGATTTTCTGACGATTTTTGCCCAGCAGATTGAAATGGCAATAACCATTGCGGATTTGTTTCAGGCAGTAAGAGAACAGGCGATTACGGACGGGTTGACGGGGCTTTATAACAGAAGATATTTTGAAGAATATATCTCTAAAGAAGTTACGCGTTCACTAAGGCAGAAGCAGCCCTTTAGCGTCATCGGGCTTGATCTTGATTTTTTGAAAAAAATTAATGACAATTACGGGCATGCTTACGGCGATCTTGCGATAAAAACAGTTGCGGATGTTTTGAAAAGCAACGCACGTTCAATTGATATTGCAGCAAGAATGGGCGGGGAAGAATTTAATATTCTTCTTCCGGGGATTGATTCAAAAGGCGCAATGGCGGCAGCGGAAAGAATCCGGAAAGCAATTGAAGCGTGTGAACTTGATACAATCGGGCATATTACGGCAAGTATCGGGGTTGCGTCTTTTCCCGAACATTCCGACAGCCTTGAAGAAGTCCTTGAACTTACCGATCAGGCAATGTACCAGTCAAAACGTCTTGGCAGAAACAGGGTTACTCTTGCTAAACCTGCGGCGGAAACAAGCTGGCAGGAGGTTGCCGTTAATACCTTTATGGATATTCTCTCAAAACACAATGTGCCGGTTGAAAGCGGACTGTCTGAAGAACTTGTTAATAAACTTTCAACCATAAATAATCAGCCGGAAATGCCTAAAGAAGTTCTCTATACTGTGGCTGATATGCTTACAAAAACCTACAATCCGCTGCACGAATCAGGCGTTGTAAAATCAAAAGTTCTTCTTGCCTCGTCGCTTGCAAAACGTTTTGACCTTCCAAAAGACGAGATTGACAGACTGAAAGTTGCGGTGCTTCTGTATGATATCGGAAATCTTATGCTGCCAAAAGAAATTCTCCAAAAAGCCGCACCTCTGACCGATGAAGAGCGCAAACACATTCAGGAACATCCTCTCATTGCGGCAAGAGAAATCCTGAAACCTATTTCATACATTCAGGATATAATCCCGATTGTCGAACACCACCACGAAAACTGGGACGGCACAGGTTATCCCGGAAAAATCTCAAAAGACGAAATTCCGGTAACCTCCCAGATTATTCTGATTGTAGACGCTTATTTTGCCCTGACAGAGCAAAGACCTTACCGCGCAAAGCTTTCACCTGTTGAAGCTCTTATCGAAATTAAAAAAGACACCGGCAAAAAATGGTCTGAGGCGCTTGTTCAGGAATTCGTCACATTGATTGAACACGACCTGAATTAAGTTTTGAATTTTGCGTTTCCTCAGGCGAAGTTAGGCTTATGAAAGAAAAAGAATTTATAAATATAATAAAATCAGTTTTAAATTCCTCGTATATAGGGGATGACTGCGCTTATCTTAAAAAGTCTGGTATTGTAATAACACAGGACAATCTTGTTGAAAATATTCACTTCCGCAGGGATTTTATGACCCCTTATCAACTGGGCTGGAAGTCTGCAATGGTGAATATTTCCGACATCTGCGCAAGCGGTGCAAAACCTTCCTGTTTAACGGTCGGTCTTTCGCTTCCGGCGGACATTGACGAAGATTTTGTGAGGGAGTTTTATAAAGGTTTGAAAGACGCCTCAGATGGCGTCGAAATTGTCGGCGGGGATATTACGGGGGCTGACAAAATTTTTATTTCAGTTGCCGCAATCGGAAGTGCAGAAGGACGCATGATTTCTTCAAGAAAAAATGCAAAAGCCGGACAGAAAATAATTATCTCGGGGCTTCACGGCTCAAGCGCCGCCGGCTTAAGGCTTTTGATGAAGGGCGAAAAAGAACCTCAAAAATTTATCAGCGCTCACCTGATGCCCGGAGCGCAAACAGAATTTTCAGAAAAAATTGCACTGAATATAAAAGAAGATTATGCAATGATGGACACCTCTGACGGGCTTATGGATGCTATATCACAAATTGCAGACGCAAGCGGGGTGAATATAGAAATTGATTTTTCAAAAATTCCGTTTGATGAAGATTTGAAAATGTTTGAGGATTATGAAGATTTAATCCTTTTTGGCGGAGAAGATTACGGGCTTGTCGCATCTGTCAGTGAAGAATTTGCCCGTGATTTTACGGTAATCGGAGAGGTCAAAGAAGGCTCCGGTGTCACGCTTATTGGTGACAATAACGTCCGAAAACATTTCTCAAAATCTGATGTTGAAGAAAAAATATTTAAACATTTTTAAAACTCAAATTTAACCGAGTTTTCTTGCAAGTGAAAGCCCTGCAGGAAGCGTCAGGACTACATTTTCATAATCCGGACGGCTGTTTATTTCGTCAATAAACGGCTTTACTTTTTGCTCGTGCGAAAGCACATTGTCCACTGCCAGAAATCCGCCTTTCAAAAGATGCGGATGGATAAGTTCAAAGTATTTTAAAGTTTCGCTTTTGTTTGCGTCTATAAAAACAAAATCAAAGCGGGCATCTTCCGGCATGTATTCAAGAATTTTGATTGCCGGCCCCTCAAGCGTTGTTATAATATCAAGAACCCCGCATTTTTCAAAGTTTTCACGGGCGGGTTTGATTCTTTTTTCATAAAATTCAACGGTTGTTAATTTACCGCCGGTTTCTTTGAGCGCTTTGCCGAGCCAGATTCCCGAATATCCGTTTGAAGTCCCGAGTTCCAGCGCATTTTTTGATTTTGCCGTGCGGATTAGAAGATTTAAAAATTCTCCCGTTACACGCGGGATATTCCAGAATTGTCTTTGCGTTTTTTCCAACTCTTCCAGTGTTTTTTGTGTTACGGGGTCAAATTGTTCTATCATTTGTTTATCTTCTTTACTTTATCCACAACTACGATTGAATTTATCGGGATTTCTACCGAATTTGATTTTATAACTTTTTTGGACGCAAGGTCAACCATCGTGTATTTCTTTGCCTGCGTGTCCGTTACGATTGCAAGATTTGTGTCGTCAATTCTGAAAATTTTTGTTGAAAAACCTTCGGTGCCGAGTTTTATGATATCGGTAAGTTTGTCTGATTTTGTATCTATCACGCAGATTTCGTTGTTGACAGCGCCGAGAATATAGAGCATATCTTTATATACAAGCATATCTACAGGTTTTTCAGTAATACCGGTTTCGCCGACAAGTCCGACCGTTGCATAATCTATTATTGCAAGACGGTTTTTTGTACGGCTTGTGATGTAAATTTTACCGTTGGCATAGGCGATTTTGGACGTGTTTGGAAATCGTCCGATTTCTTTTAAAAGATAGCTGTTATTCAATTCCATTGCCCAGATTTCGTTGGTCTTTTTGTCAACGTAAAAAATCTTTGTACCGTCCTCGCTCAAGGTTAGTTTTTCGCACATTCCGTTAAGTTTCAACTGTTTTTTAAGTGTCATTGTATCAAGGCTCAAAACGTAAATGCTTGCGTCTGACGGAGAAGCTATGTATGCAATTTTGTTTTTGCTGTCGATAATTATTTCATCCGGCTGGGTTCTCAGCGGAATTTGTTTGATTATCTGTTCATCCGCAAGCGAAATTATATCAACGGTCTTTTTGTTGTAGGAAGTTACAAGCAGAAATTTGCCGTCGTAGCCTTTAACCGATATCGGGATATTTTCCTGCGCTAAAGCGTATTCAGGCGTTTGTTTTGAGGGGTTTACAACCTGAATATTTTTTGAAAAATTTGTTGTCGCATAGATTGTTTTATTTGCAAGCTGCGGGATTGCCGCAAGCGAATTCACAACAGTATTTTTGCCGGAGGATGGAACCACTTTTAATGTCGGGTCATGAATTGTTGCGATTTCAAGATTGCCGATTATTCCTTTCAAATTTTCAGGCACCACAAGCCCTCTTGGTACAAGCATATCCTGAGGAAGAAGCCCTGACTTCAACTGGTGCGGAGGGGTTTGTAATTTGACAATACTTTTTCTGCCGTCCGGCATGTCAGAAACTTTTAATAAAGTATAATCATTGTTGAAAATTATAACATCCGGTTTGTCTGAAATCTTTTTGCCTGCCGGAATTGTTTCTGTGACTTCAAGAGTTTCAGGGTTCAGTATGCGCGCCGGAAGCACCGGAAGATAAATCGTGTTGTCCGGAATGATTATAACCCCGTCAAAACGGAAGTTTGTATTCGGAAATGACTGATTGACCATGTTTTTAACATTATCCGGAAGCTTTGCCGCATAAGCGTTTCCTGCCATCATTAAAGTTAATGCAAGTGCAATCAGAATTTTGCGCATTATTTAAAAACTCCTTTTACTTTGTGTAAAATGTTTTCATTTGTTTTTTCAACCGGCTTTTTGCCGCTTTTCAGTTCATAAAGCTTTCTGTAGAGTTGTTTTTCTTCTTCGGACGGCTGGGTCGGAATTACGACGTTGATTATTACGATATGATCTCCGCGCTGGGAAGGTCTTGAGATTAGAGGAACGCCGGCACCTTTTAGTTTAATATGGTTTCCGCTCTGTGCTCCCTGCGGAATTTTAATTTTTTTTATGCCGTCAAGAGTGCCGATTTGAATTTCATCTCCTAACACAGCCTGTGACGGGTCTATCTCTACTGTTGAGTAGATGTTAATTCCGTCGCGTTTGTAATATTTTGATTCTTTAACGTGGAGAACTACATACAAATCACCTGCCGGCCCGCCGTTTGAGCCTGCGTCCCCTTCGCCGGAAACTCTGATTTTTGAAAGATTGTCGACACCTGCCGGAATTTTTATTTCGATTTTCTTTTCTTTTTCAACTTTTCCGTAACCCTTGCAGGCCTTGCAGGGAGTGCCGATTTTTTGTCCTGTGCCGTGGCAGTCGGGGCATACCGTAATCTGTGAAATTGAACCTAATGGTGTTCTTGTAACGGTCTGAACCTGTCCCTGTCCGTGGCAGGTCGGGCAGGTAATCGGCTGAGTGCCTTTTTGTGCGCCTGTACCGCCGCATTCGGGGCATAATTCAAGGTGTGTAAATTTTATTTCTTTTGATGTGCCAAAAACTGCTTCTTTAAAATCTATTTCTATATCATGTCTTAAATCATCGCCGCGTCTGGGGGCATTCGGGTCAGGTCCTCCGCCAAATCCAAATCCGCCGAATCCGCCGAAAAATGAATTGAAAATATCGTTCAAGTCTCCGAAACCGCCTGCAAACGGCCCGCCTGTATCAAAGCCGGCATCCTTCAAGCCGTCTTCGCCGTAGCGGTCGTAAGTGGCGCGTTTATTGTCGTCCATCAATGTTTCATAAGCTTTGCCGAGTTCTTTAAATTTTTCCTCCGCATCCGGTGCTTTGTTTACATCGGGGTGAAGTGTTCTTGCTTTTTTTCTGAAAGCTGATTTTATTTCCTCTTTTGTTGCGTTCCGGGATACTTCCAGTATTTCGTAGTAATTTGCCATAATTTTCAGTTCTTTTTATGTTTCTTGCGGTAAGCGCTTAATTAAAAGCTCATAGCCGCGTATTTTTTGATTACCTATTCTGCTGTTGCGACGTTTACAAGGGTTGGTCTTAAAACTTTGTCGCCGAGTTTGTAGCCTTTTTGAAGTTCCGCAATAATTGTATGCTCCGGATGTTCCGATGTCGGTGTCTGCATTACTGCTTCGTGGAAATTCGGGTCAAAAGTTTTGCCTTCTGCTTCAATTGTTTCAAGCCCGAGTTTGCTTAAAGATTCAACAACCTGTTTGTGGACAAGATTGAAGCTTTCTTTGCATTTTGCGCAGTCTTCGACGTTTTCAAGCGCTTTTTCGCCGCGTTCAAAGTTGTCAAGAACTTCAAGCAGTTTTTTCAGTGCATTTTCCAGCCCTAAATTATACAGCGCCTCTCTTTCCTGTGCCTGACGTTTGCGGTAGTTGTCAAAATCTGCGGCCAATCTCAGGTACTGGTTGTTTAGTTCATCGTATTTTACCTGAAGTTTTGAAAGTGCTTCGCTGCCGTTTTCTTCTTCTGCTCCGGCGGCAGTTTCTTCAGGCTCTTCTTTCAATTCCTGTTCCGGTTTAACATCCTCATCAATGTCTTTTTTAAAAGGATTATTATGTTTGTGTGTCATTTTCCCTACCTCTACAATATAGTATAACTTAATTATAATTTATCAAGTTGAAAAGGCGTATAAATTTTATTATTTTTTAATAATTCCGGAAAATTAATTATAAAAAATCCGCCTTATTATTAAGACGGATTTCTTATAAATTTTAATTAAAAATATTTTTTATTTTTTCTGAATGTCAGGAATTTCTTCTTTTTGGGGAGCTGCTGCAGGCTGTTGTTCTTCCTGCTGCGGGTTAAGCTCTTTTTGAATTTCTTCCTGAATTGCTTCCGGATTATATGCAGGATCTACATATTCTATTGTTGCATTTTTCTTCAGTGATTCAACCAGATTGTCAACAAGTTCAATTTGTTTGTTGCTCTGAATGTATTGTTTAATGTCATTTTGTACTTTTTCAAACGGTTCCTGTCCTGCTTCTTTTCTGTCGGTTACATAAATAATATGATAGCCGAAGTTTGTCTGGACAATGTCGGATACTGAATTAGGCTTGAGATTGAACGCTGCTTTTTCAAATTCCGGAACCATCCTGCCTTTTGCAAAGAAGCCTAAATCTCCGCCGTTCTGGGCTGAACCCGGGTCTTCTGATTTTTCTTTAGCTATTTTTGCGAACTGGGACGGATCTTTTTTTACTTCCTTCAAAATTTCTTCAGCTTTTGCTTTCTTTTCTTTTATTCTTTCGTCAACTTTAGCTTTTAAGTCTGCTTCTGAAAGTTCTTTACCTTCGTTTTCCGCTTTTATAAGTTCTTCAAGATCTTTTCTGTTTGCGGTAATCAATATGTGTGATGCTTTTACCTGTTCAGGATATTTGAATCTCTGCAGATTTTCATCATAATATTTTTTTGCATCCGCATCTGATGTTGTTGTGTCACCCAGCTGATCTGCTAATTTTTTAATCTTTACCTGTTCGCGGATACCGTCTCTAAACTGTGCCGGTGTAAGTCCGTTTTGTTTCAATATCTGGTTAAGCTGGTCTTTTGAGCCGACTTTTGTAATGATGTCTTTTATTGCATCATCAACGTCTTTGTTTGAAACTTTGACCCCGCGGCTGTGCATTTCTTTATCAAGAAGTGCTCTTGTTATCAGGTCATTTACGACTCTTACTTTGATGATGTTGATTAAAAATGTATTTTTGTTGTTTTTCAAATCAACACCCATCTGTGCAAATAATGAATTCCCCATTTGTTTGTTGAGTTCTTTGTCAAACTGGCTCTGGGTAATTTTTGTATCGTTTACTTTAATAATAGTGTTGCCGCCTTTGAAACCGCAGCCGCTGAACAAAAGTGCCGATACCGCTAATGTAACTAAGAGTTTTTTTCCCTTCATAATGTCTCTCTTTCTTTTAGTATGTAAATTCGTGACTGATTTTATGAATATAATAAAACAAATCCGTCAAAATGTTAAATACTTCATCAAAATTCATATATGCATTATTTAAAAGCAAAATGGAATTACCTTCCTGGCATGACTTCGGCGCTATTGTAAATTTTATTTTCTTCAGGATATTTGAAGGAAGCCCGCGCTGAATGATTTTCCATTCGCCTTCCAGAAACGGCATGTAAATTCTTATATTGTCGGAGGTTTCTCGTATCAAAGAAATTCCGACATCTGTTGCAGCAAGACGAATTCTTATTAATTTTATTAAATTTTCAACGCTTTCCGGAGGTTTTGAGAACCGGTCTTTCCATTCTTCCGTAATGTAATCCAGTTCCACATCATTTTTTACATCTGCAAGGCGTTTGTATTCAATCATTTTCTGTTCGGCAGAACCGACCCACTCATCAGGGATAAATGCTGTTACATTTATGTCAACAATTGCAGGATTGTTTTTGTTTACGGCTTCTCCCTGAAGTTCACGGACGGTTTCATCCAAAAGCTGACAATATGTGTCAAATCCGACGTTTATCATGTGTCCGTGCTGTTTGGTGCCTAAGATATTCCCGACACCTCTGATTTCGACATCTCTCATTGCAATCTGATAACCGCTGCCGAGCGTCGTAAATTCTTTTATTGCTTTCAATCGCTGGAAGGCTTCTTTTGTGATTTCTTTACTCTGTTTGTAAAAACAATAGCAATAAGCCTGTCTTTGAGAACGTCCGACACGTCCTCTCAACTGGTAAAGCTGTGCAAGCCCGAAACGGTCTGCGTCATGGATTATCATTGTATTTGCGTTCGGGATATCAATCCCGTTTTCGATAATCGTTGTGGCAAGAAGAATATCATATTCATGGTTTGCAAAATCAACAATAACTTTTTCTAATGCTTTTTCATCCATCTGACCATGCCCGACGGCAATTCTTGCGTTCGGCACAAGCTGCTGCAGCAGGAATTTAAATTCTTCTATTGTTTCAACACGGTTGTATAGATAGAAAACCTGCCCTTCCCTGTCAAGTTCGTGGATAATCGCGTTTTTAACCATTGTTTCATTCCAGACGCCGACGTAGGTCTTAATCGGAAGTCTGTTTTTCGGCGGGGTGTTTATTATCGACATATCTTTGATGCCGGATAATGACATATAAAGCGTTCTCGGTATCGGCGTTGCAGACATTGTTATTATATCAATGTTTTCTCTGAATGCCTTCAATTTTTCCTTGTGTTTTACGCCGAACCTGTGTTCCTCATCAATCACCAGAAGCCCCAGATCTTTAAACACAATTCCTTCCTGAAGCAGTCTGTGAGTACCGATAACAACATCGCATTCGCCGATTGCCAGTTTTTTTACGGTTTCTTTCTGCTCTTTATGGGTTCTGAAACGTGAGAGAAGTTCGACATTCACCCCGAAAGGCTTAAATCTTTCGCTCATTGTCTGAAAATGCTGGAGTGCAAGAATTGTTGTCGGAACAATCACTGCAACCTGTTTGCCCGATGTAACCGCTTTAAAAATCGCCCGCATTGCAACTTCCGTCTTGCCGAACCCGACATCCCCGCATATAAGTCTGTCCATCGGTTTGTCGCTTTCCATATCAGCTTTAACTTCGGTAATCGCTTTCATCTGGTCGGGAGTTTCCGTATATTCAAAAGCTTCTTCCATTTCGACCTGCCAGTTTGTGTCAGGAAGAAACGCTATTCCCTCCTGCATTTTGCGTCGTGCATAAAGTCTTAATAAATCATAAGCAACCTGTTCAACTTCTTTTTTGACACGGGCTTTTGTATTTTCCCAGTCTTTTCCGCCCATTCTCGAAAGTTTAGGTTTTATTGAACCCGAGCCGCGGTATCTGACAAGAAGGTTAATCTGCTCTGCCGGAATGTGAAGCCGGTCTTTTGCCGCGTATTCTATTGTCAGATAATCCTTTAACTGTCCGTCGATTTCCTGCTGGCTCAAGCCCCTGTAAATTCCGACCCCGTGAATGCTGTGGACAACGTATTCGCCCTCTTTTATATCGTTAATGTTTTCTATATATTCGGGCTTTTCTTTATAATACGATTTGCGCTCTGCTGTAACTTCTTTGGAACGTTTATTAAAAAGTTCACGGTCTGTGAAAACAATCGTTTTGAAATCATCAAGGATTCCGCCATGAGAAGTTATGCTGTCAGTATAATCTATTATCTTAAAGACTTCCCGTTCTTTTAGAATTTCTTTTACACGTTCTTTGTAGTCCGTTGCAATTACGATATCATAGTTTGAATTTTCTTTTATAAACTGCGCAATCTCATCAAGGTTTGCCTCAAAACTCTTGAGCGGAAGGGTGTTAAATTCAACAATCTCATCCATCTCATCATCAAGGAAGTTGTTAAATCCTATCTTCACAAATCCTGCAAGTTTTTGAATAAAATCTTCAAAAACTACATGGTTTTTGTCCTTTAATTCATAATGAAGCCCGAGTTTTAAATTTTCCGCAATCTGGTCTTCGTAAGAATCATCAAAACTCTCGAATTTTGAATAAACTTCAGCGGTTTCGTCGGTTATCACTATGTAATCGTCCTTGAACCAGTCAAGAACAGTGACAAGATTAGAATTAAAATAGCTCTGATAAACATCTATTCCTTCAAAATACCCTTCTTCTCTCAATTGTTCGGCAAGTTCCGGAGAAAGTTTTTCAAAATCATTATATTTATCCTCCGGTATTGTTTTAGGAGAATCTGCACGGTCTGCCCTGTAATTTTTCAATGTATGTGCATCATTATCGGGAGATCCTTCGCTGCCGCTCAGGATGACATCTGTCTTGTGCAAAAGGAATTTATGAACCGGAAGAATTTCTATTTCCTTAACTTTTTCAACGGATTTCTGGGTTTCGTTGTCAAAATATCTCAAATCAACAACTTCATCTCCCCAGAGTTCAATCCTGACAGGCTTTTTGTCCGGCGCATAAATGTCAATTATGTCACCTCTTATTGAAAACTCTCCGATGTCACTCACCATTGTGGAGCGTTTGTATCCGTAATTTACAAGAATTTCACCGGTTTTTTTTATGTCAATATCATCGCCGACTTTTATTTTTACGGAATTCCTCTCAAAAAATTCCGCATCCGGAAACTTTTCCAGCATGACTTTAACGGGCGCGATTACAATATCAGGTTTTGTGCGCAGAATTCTTATTTGCTCCGCGTATTCATAAATGTTCGGCGAAATCGTTTCGTACATTGAAATGTTCTGAAACGGCAGAATTTCCGCTTCCGCCTCAAATGCACGCTTTAAATCATTTTTGTATTTAAGCGCATTCTGTTCTGTTGAGGTTATAAAAAGGATTTTTTTCTTTGAAATTTTTGCCGCCTGCTTCAACAAAAACAATCTCAAAATCGTAATAAGACCCGTCACGGCAAAAGAGTACCTTGATTTTACAAGATACTGAAATTGTGAATAATTTTCGTTATCGAGATTATTTATTGTAAACACGGTAAAATTTTAGCATGAAAAAAGCCGGTTAAATTAATCGGCTTTTACTTATCTTTATTCGGGCTTTCGTATTCAATGCCCATTTCTTTCAAGGTTCTGATAAAGTTTTCCGCGCAGATTTTCTGGGCTTCCGGAGGAACAATACGCAGAATTTCAACGGTTTTGGATATAACAGGGTCTTTGTCGTACCAGCGGTTGTTGGCGTTGACCGGCTTTACCATCTGATAAAACTTCTCTATTGTCTCTTTTGAAACTTTTTCTTCTATTTTTGCTAAGAATATTTCAGCCTGAGCTCTCAATTCCGTTTGATAGTTCTTGAGAAGCTCTATTACTTCCAGCAAAAGCGGATCGTGGTCATACCAGCGCTTATAAGTAGGACTCATTGTGTATATCCTCCGTTAGGTTTGCAGGCAATATGTCGTCGTTTCTTCTTTCTATCTTGCCTCCCAACAATCTTATCTTATTTTCAAATTTTTCGTATCCTCTATCTATATGATGTAGGTTTTCGATAACTGAATTTCCATCTGCCATCAGGGCTGCCACAACAAGGGATGCACCTGCTCTTAAATCACTTGCGGCAAGGGTTGCACCCGTAAGTTTTTTGACGCCTTTAA
>CALUPM010000015.1 GCA_944322665.1 Candidatus Gastranaerophilales bacterium
ATATTGATTATAACACAAAAACTAAA
This sequence comes from Candidatus Gastranaerophilales bacterium, assembly GCA_944322665.1. GTDB lineage: Bacteria > Cyanobacteriota > Vampirovibrionia > Gastranaerophilales > Gastranaerophilaceae > Scatenecus. Next base: position 27 of record CALUPM010000015.1, read on the forward strand.
AGTTTTTGCGGGATGCGCTACCCCTCTCGAAAAACAACACTCAGTTGTTTTTCTCGGCAGAGTGCTAATCGCCCATATATTGATTATAACACAAAAACTAAAAGTTTTTGCGGGATGCGCTACCCCTCTCGAAAAACAACACTCAGTTGTTTTCCCGGCAGAGTGCTTTTCACCCGTATATTAAATTGTCAAACTTTCTTCTTGCTGAAGTGGGACATCAGTTTGCCAAATCCGTTTCGCATTTTTATGAAAGGATTTGATGCCGCTTTCTTTTCTTTACTTACAAATTTGTCCGCTCCGGTTATGTGTTTTTTACTAATCTCTGTAACAGGAGTTTCAAATTTGAATATTTGTGTTTTTAAGGAGTTCCCTATCGTAGAAACCGGATTATCACATATACCGAATATTTTGCCCACTTCTGAACCTTTCTTTTAATATGTGCTTATAATACGAAATAGATAACTTTGTGTCAAGAATTTTGTTCTTTATTCTTTCTGGAGTCTTCAACCTTGACAATAATTACTGCAATTACTGCAACTAAAGGTATTAAAAGCAGCCAGAGCCAATTTTTGTTAAAAGGCTTTTTGATTTGAATATTATCCGGAACCACTCCGAAATGTTCAACTTTCTTTCCGTCAATATCCGCTACCATATCTGCCATCAAATAAGTTCCGCGCAAAACTCCGTTTTCATATTGACCGGCTTCAAAATAAGGCAACACATTTTTATCAATTATATTCTCCAGCGTTTTCGGTTCAATTGAGTCTACAAGCCCGTCACCGAGTATTACCTGAAGCTGTCTTTCTCCAATCGAAATTAAAAATACAAGTCCGTTGTCCTTTTTCTCATCTCCAATTTTGTACTCGCCCATAATATCGCTTGCCATTTTTTCAATTTTTTCACCTTTCAATGTGCTTACCGTAACAAGCGCAATTGTGGCCGTCGTCTTTTTATTTAAATCATGCAATGTATAATTCAAATTTTCTTTTGACTCCGGAGAAAGAAGATTTGCCTGATCGGCTATATATCCGTCAAAAGTTAAGTCTACAGCAAAAGCGGATCCTGTAAAAAGACCTATTATCATTAAAGTCAAAAACAAAACTTTTTTAATCATACATTTCCCCTTCATAAATTTTAAATTTAAAAAAGGCGACACCCGGATTCGAACCGGGGGTAAAAGCTTTGCAGGCTTCTGCCTTACCACTTGGCCATGTCGCCGTCCCCTGTTACTTTATAATATGAAACACATAAGAAAAAGTCAAGATTAAAATCTTTTCACCCGTAAACTATCCAAAATCAAACACCTCTTTTATGTCTATCCCGAGTGCATTAGCAAGTTTTAAAATTGTTTTAATTCCGGGCTTATTTATACAAACCTCAATTTTCCCGAGATAATCAAGGTTTATTCCGGCTTTTTCCGCAAGTTTTTCCTGCGTCAGCCTGCTCTTTTCTCGTAATAATTTTATACGTCGTCCAAGACTTCTATAAAATTCATCTTCTGTCATTTGACAATCTTACTGGATATAGTAACAAATATTACTGGATAATATCCAGTAAAGGAGATAAAATGAAACCCGCTTTTACCATGGCTGAAGTGCTTATTACTCTCGGAATTCTAGGTGTTGTTATTGCGACGACTCTGCCGTTAATCGTGTCTAAATATAAACGTCTTGTATTTGAAGTCGCTTTTAAGAAACAATATTCCGTTATTCAAAATACAATTAATTATATTACTGCAACAAACGGCTATTACAATTGTTACGTCACACACCCAAACAACTCTGAATCTTATGTATCAAAGTTAGATGACTGCGAAACATTGAAAGCTGATCTTATCGAAAAATTAAATCTGAAAAAGCTTGATGACAGCATACTTGATGAATATGCAACTTCTGACGCAGTTAAAGCTCAGGGCGGAGTAGTTGTTAATCAGAATTGTAATGTTAAAACAATATACTCGGAACCATATATTACAAACGACGGAACTCTGATATATATAGGAATAAAAGGCATGCTCCCGGGAATTATTCTGGATGTCAACGGCGAGAAAAAACCTAACAAATGGGGATACGATGTTTTCTGGCTTAACTTTAGCAACAGATTTGAGGACAAAAACATCACTAACATCCTTCTCACCGATGAATATTGCTCGCTTGCCGAAAAAGGCGGGCGGCTGCCGAGAACTATTCTCGGAAATATGTCTAAAAATCAAGACAATATAAAATGGGAATGGTAAATTGTTATAATTGCCGTCTTTTCAACGTTGCATAATTTTTGAATATTATTTTTGCTAAAAAAGGACTGTTAAAAATTTTAACAGTCCTTTTTAATTATTTTACTATTTGCATCGACTATTTAGCCGGATTGTAATCTCTTACAACACCGTTAAATGCGTCTTTGTAAATAGCTTTGATGTCTTCCATCAACGGATAAGCAGGGTTAGCGCCCGTGCACTGGTCGTCAAATGCAAGTTCAACCATTTCGTCTAACTTAGCGTTGAAGTCAGCTTCTGTTACGCCGAAATCTTTGATTGAATTCGGAAGATTTACAGCCTTCATCAACTTGTCGATTGCGTCGATTAACAATTGAACTTTTTCATCGTCGTTCTTTCCGCCCAATCCTAATTCATCAGCAATTTGAGCATATTTTGCTTTTGCATTCGGGAATTTGTACTGCGGGAAGATACACTGTTTTTTCGGGCAGTCTGTTGAGTTGTATTTGATTACCTGTCTGATTAACAATGCGTTTGCAACACCGTGAGGGACGTTGAACATTGCACCGAGTTTGTGAGCCATTGAGTGGCACAAGCCTAAGAATGCGTTTGCAAATGCCATACCGGCGATTGTTGCTGCGTAGTGCATTTTTTCTCTTGCTACAGGATCGTTTGCTCCTTCTTTCCATGATCTTTCAAGATATTTGAATACAAGTTTTGTAGCTTCAAGAGCGTTTGAATTTGTGAAGTTTGTAGCCATTGCAGATACATAAGCTTCAATTGAGTGAACAAGAGCGTCAATACCTGAAGCAGCTGTCAGGCCTTTCGGCATACCGTCAACAAAGTTCGGGTCAATGATTGCCATGTTAGGAGTCAATGCGTAATCTGCGATTGCATATTTTACGTGGGTTTCGTCGTCTGTAATAATTGCAAACGGTGTTACTTCCGAACCTGTACCTGAAGTTGTCGGGATTGCAACCATTGTTGCTTTCTTGCCGAGCTCAGGGATTCTGCAGATTCTCTTTCTGATATCCATAAATCTCATTGAGATATCTTCAAATACCGTGTCAGGCTGTTCGTACATTAACCACATAATTTTAGCAGCATCCATCGGAGATCCGCCGCCGAGAGATATGATTACGTCCGGCTCGTAAGGTCTTATGATATCCATTGCCTGATTGATTGTTGATAATGTCGGATCCGGTTTTACATCAAAGAAGATTTGATGGTCAATACCGATTTCATCCAGTACGTTTACGATACTGTTTACCGCACCTGAGTTGAAAAGGAATCTGTCAGTTACGATGAAAGCACGTTTTTTGCCTTGAAGTTCACGAAGAGCCAGATCTACTGCGCCTCTTTTGAAGTAAACTTTCGGCGGAACTTTAAACCAGAGCATATTTTCTCTCCTTTCAGCAACTGTTTTGTAGTTCAACAAATTTTCAACTCCGATGTTACCGGAGATTGCGTTTTTACCCCATGAGCCGCAGCCGAGTGAAAGCGACGGTTCAAGTTTGAAGTTGTACAAATCCCCGATACCGCCCTGTGCAGAAGGTGAGTTGATTAATACACGGCAAGCCGGCATTTTTTCTGCAAATTTGTCAACTCTTTCCTGATGACGTGTATCTGTGTAAAGGTCTGCAGAGTGACCTGCGCCGCCTTTTGATACAAGTTCGTAAGCCATTTCTGTTGCTTCTTCAAAGTCTTTGGCTTTATACATTGTCAAAATCGGAGATAATTTTTCTCTTGAGAACGGATCTTCCCAATCTACTGACGGTCTTTCAGCAAGAAGAACCTTTGTATTTGCCGGAACTTCAAAGCCTGAAAGTTCTGCAATCTTGCGTGCCGGCTGACCTACAATGTCAGGATGAGCTGTGCCGCGTTTCGGGTCGATGAACGGCAATGCAATCATTTTCTTTTCGTCAGCGGCGCTCAAAAGATAAGAACCTCTGTAGATGAATTCTTTTTTAACTTCTTCGTAAACTTTGTCAACAACGATTACTGACTGTTCAGAAGCACAAATCATACCGTTGTCGAAAGTTTTTGACATAATGATTGAAGAAACTGCCATTTTGATATCAGCTGTTTCGTCAATAACTGCTGCAGCGTTTCCGGGGCCGACACCCAATGCAGGGTTGCCTGAAGAATATGCGGCTTTAACCATTCCCGGGCCGCCTGTTGCAAGTATGCAGGAGATTGATTCGTGTTTCATCAACTGATTTGACAAATCAATTGAAGGAACATCAATCCATCCGATAATATCTTCCGGAGCACCTGCTTTAACAGCGGCTTCAAGAACAACTTTTGCTGCCTCGATTGTGCATTTTGTAGCCCTCGGGTGCGGTGAGAAGATAATTGCGTTTCTTGTTTTCAAAGCTATCAAAGATTTGAAAATAGCTGTTGAAGTCGGGTTTGTTGTCGGAACGATACCTGCAATTACACCTAAAGGTTCAGCAACAACTTTAATACCGTTAGCTTTGTCTTCTTTGATAATTCCGCAGGTCTTTGCATTTTTATGTTTGTTGTAGATGTATTCTGATGCAAAGTGGTTTTTGATGATTTTATCTTCTAAAACACCCATTCCTGTTTCTTCATAAGCCATTCTTGCTAAAGGAATACGTGCTTTGTCAGCGGCTGTTGCGGCTGCTTTGAAGATTGCATCAACCTGTTCCTGGGTAAAGTTTGAATAAATTTTCTGAGCTTTCTTAACTCTTTCAATAAGCAATTCCAATTGCTCTGCGTTGTCAACCAGAGTAGACTTATTCAAAGTCTTTTCAAGGTTTTCAACTGTTTTTTTGCTTTTTGTTGTCATAATTATTTTCTCCTTAATTAAATTGACAATTGCTATTTTTATTCCGTATGATAATTTTAACAGGATAATATCAAAATTTCAATTCGTGAATTATTTCACAATTGCATTATAAAATAAAGACTTCAAAAAAGCAAGTGTATTTTTTACAATCTTTATACAAATTTAATATTCTTATCCGGTAAAATTAAGGTTATACACCTCTGGAACCAAAATATGCCGCCAGTTCAGCTTCTTCACGGCGTCTGTTTTTCTCCGCAAATTCCTGATCTACCTGTCCGACGCCGGATTCGTCAGCAGGCGGTCTTGATGCTGTATTTGCATTCGAGGATGAAGGTCTTGCGCCGGAAGATGTCCCTGAATTTGCTGAGGCTCTACGCGGAGAACCTGAACTATTATATTTTGAATAATCATCATTTATTAATGAAATGCCGCCATCCATACCGCTTTCTTCATGCGCTTTTGCATTATTATATTCATTCAGGAATGTTTGTGAATCGACTTCCTGACCGTCTACCATATATTTACCCTCTGATACGGTAAATGTTTTGGGCTCATCAACACCATCCATATATACATCACAGGTAGAACCAGGGCTGAAACCTGCATCTACAACATTCTGATCCATAGATTGTGCTGCATTATACATATCTTCATCTACCTGATAACCATTCACATAATAGTGACCATCATTTGATTGAATATTTTGAGATTGTCCTTCCGGAGCAGCAGTCTGGGCTCCGCCTTCAGTGCTTTCCATCTGCTGGAGGCGCTGTTCGCCTTCCTGAATTCCAGAATCTATCTTGGTTCCGTCCTGCTTTGCGCTCTTAACTTCCTGCTGCGAAGTTTGAACTTCCTGTCCGGCGGCTGTTACATCTTTTTTAGCCTGATCTGCTTCTGTTTCCGAAGTCTGAACCTGTTCGGTTGAGGCATCTACCGCATTCTCAGCTTCTGTCTGTCCCTGTTTTGCTTTTTCAAGCTCCTGTTTTGCGGCGGCTTCCTCGTCTTTTGCAGTCTTGAGTTCCTGCTCTGCACGCTGGATTGCTTCCGTATTAGGATTATCTTTTGTTGCTGCACTTTTTGCTGCCGCTAGATTTTTTTCTGCCTGAGCTACGCCCTGTGTCGCATTATTTAATCTCGTTTCCGCATCCGTAACACTCTGGTCTGCCTGAGTTTTTGTATTTTTATCCTGTTCAAGCTGCTGATTGTTCGTATCTACCTGCTGGTCAGCCTGTTCGGATTTCTTTTCCGCTTTTGCTTCCTGAGTTTCGGCCTGTTTTTCAGCTTTATTGGCTGCCTGTTCTTTTTTTACGTTTTCGGACTTTTCGTTTTTAGCCCCGTCAAGCGCCTGATTTAATGTTTCTTTATCCTGCGCGTTTTTAAGGTTGTCAAGTGTTTTATCTACATTATTGCCTGCCCCTTCGGCTCCTTTCTTGCCGAATAATTTGCCTATTTTACCCATCAAGCCTTCTACTGCATCGCCTATTTTATTGAATATCTCCACAATCGCTTCTCTAAATGAACTTTTTCCGCTCTTTTGTTCTTTTCCCACAGAATTGAGCATGTCAAAAGCATTGTCATACTCTTTGCCGCCAAAGCTGTATTTTTTAGAAGCACTTGTATCAAAAATATTCTGCGTGCCTATCTTACTGTTAAAATCAAACACGCTGGAGTCCATCGAACGGATATTTGCATTTGCAAAGCTGCCGCCGCGGACAGTTGAACCGAAACCTGCCTTTAATTGCTGATAATTCTTTACGTTATATCCGAATTGAGAGTTAAAATCAACCATAATAAACTACCTCCCTCAATTCATTTGAGAAGATTTTAAGTTTAGATTGATTAAATTTCCGGATAAATATAGTCATGACTTCTCTCTTCAATTAATAAGCTTATGTATATATAAAGTTTTTTTGAAACCGAAAATTGACCTTTATTTATTTTTAATTCACATAACTTAACATAATTTACGTTACACGGAGGAAAACTTTTTCAAAAAAATAAATTATACTGAATTCTATGAATATATTTAAACGTTTTATTTATTTTATACTTAAACTGCAGGAAAAACAGCTTGTCAAACGGCTTGACAAACATCTGCAGACAAGCACGGCAAATAAAACCTCCAAAACTATTCTCTCATCTAATATTACGGTTACATTAAACGCCGAAACCGAAAAGAATAAAGAACTCGTCTTAAACACCGTAAAAGAAATAGTTTCAGGCACAAAAAACAACCCGAATTTACTTCTTGAATACATTAAATCCCGCGGCACAAAGGTTGTAAAACTTAACAATGCCGACAAAATACTTGCCCTGATCTGTGAAGATGAAGGGCTTGTGTGCGAGCTTAATGGTCTGGAAGCTTTGTTTATCAATATTATGACAGACAGCGGCTTTTCATTCAAAAGCAAGCCGATGTTTATTTTACGGGATGGTGAAATTGAGCCGTATTATATGCTTCACCAGTTTTACAAATGGTTTTCGCTATACAAAGGGCTGCCGGGGTTTGACATTGAGTCACAGAAGCTTTTTAAAATGTATCTGAATTCAAATGACCTGAAAAGCATGGAAAACCTCACACTCGACCAGATGACAGGACTGAAAGAAGCGATTGCGCGGGACAATGAGGCGATTGATTTTACGGTAAATTACGCCAAATCAACTGACGGCAGCAAAAATGTTCTGAACAAAATCAAAAAAGACGGCGGAGCGAATGTGTAGGGCGTTACAAAGTGAAGGGTGAAGTGTGAAGGGTGAAGTGAGTTGAAGGGTTGAAAAGTTGAAGGGTTTGTTTCTGAAAAAGACGAAAAGACGTTAGGACGTTAAGACGAAAAGTTCGTTACGTAAAATATTTCACTCTCCCCTTGTGGGAGAGGGAAGAATTTCTTAATAAGCGCAGCGAATTTAGAAATTCGGGTGAGGGGTCTGATAAGTGAAGGGTGAAGGGTGAAGGGTGAGGAGAGTTGAGGAAGGTGATAAGAAATCGCCCCGTTTTGTCTAAGTCATGTCATTCTGAGGGAGTGAAACGACCGAAGAATCTTCTTGCGTTTCCAGAAGATCCTTCGGCTTTTCGCACTCGCAGTAAACGGGTACGGCTAACGCCTTTCACCCTCTGCTCGTGCGCCTCAGGATGACGTAGAGATACTGAAACTATCCTGGATTATTCGGGGTGCGTGCGGAGTAACGTCCGACCAGCACCTTACGGGTTCCGCTTTGCTTCACCCTACCGAAAATCCGCAAACTCAGGATGACAAAATGGGGCGAAAGTGAAGTGTAAATGGGATTGAAAATTTATAGTTACATTTCGTTACAAAATAAAAAACTGTGCCTTCTTGTGACACAGCTGCTTTTATTTTCCTTTGCGGCAGGTTATCAGGAGTAACGGTCAAACCCGCCGCAAGAAAGTATTCGGTTAGTGGGGTAAAAATAATTTAGTAAGATGGGTAAATGTCTATTATAACTCTTGTCTGGTTTTGCTTAAATTTAAGCAGTGTAACTTATGTGATTGTAAATATCAGGGTTGATATTTGATTCGTTAGCATTCGGAGAGGTTCTTCTGAATTCGCTTACTGCACGTCTGACTTTGTTTACGAAAGCTGTGACGAAGTTAGGGTTTTGAACCATATCCGATTGGCTTGAACGTTTAAGGTCGTTTTCAAAATTAATTTTAGCGTTCGGATTCTGGAGAGCCAAAATGGCAACGCTGGGTGTTATATTATTCATATTACCTTCGCCGAAGGAAATATATTTTCTGCTGTTTAATCCTATTCTGTCTACTTTCATTGTAATCCTCCTCTCTTGAGGTTTTATTAAGTGTTTGTTTAACACTTCATCCTTACATTTTCACTATAAACTATAAAAAACCATTTGTCAACCCTTGTTGTGAACTTTTATTAAGTCCGCTAAAGTGCCGGTATTATGAGCATTCCGGTATAAAGTGGCAAATTTACACTTATTTTTAAAGTGTTTTGTTTACACTTTTCTCAAAAATCACCCATGCTTCTACATTTTTTATTGTCTCAAAGTGCTATTTTTTATCTTTAAAATACCCGATAACTGGAGAATTGTTTGAATTCCGGTGTTCGGGTTAAATATAATTAAATCTTTTTCATACTTCCAGCTATTCTTAATTCCAACGGGAGCAATTCAGCTCCCTTTTTTTTGCACGCACGAAATTTTTTCCGCACAAATTCCGGAATACCTTGCGTATTTGCGCTTTATATGATATATTTACAAATTATGAAGACAAAAAAATTTGCCATTTGCTGCAATAATAAAATACAAAACTCAGTTGAAGTCAGAGATTTATTAGAAAAAATCCTTTCCGGTAAAAAAATAGATTTTGAATCGTTTGACATTGATAACTTAAAATACGGCTGCGATTTTGCATTTGTAATAGGCGGGGATGGTACAATCTTAAAATCGGCACGCTTTTTTGCGAAATCAGAAACTCCTGTTTTCGGAATTAATCTCGGAAGGCTCGGGTTTCTGTCACAGGCGCCGCGCGGTGAACTTTTTGAAGCTGTTGAAAAAATTCTTGAAGAAAAGTTTTATATTGATGAAAGAATTATGCTTCAAAGCGGTGAAAATCTTGCGCTTAATGACTTTGTGATAAAAGGGAACTCTCACGGACGCACGGCAAGGCTTTCTCTCAAAATAAACGGGAAAGCTGTATGTGATTATCTGGCAGACGGGCTTATCATCTCAACCCCGACCGGATCAACGGCTTACGGGCTTTCTGCAGGCGGGCCGGTGCTTGCTCCTAATCTTAATGCCTTTGCTATTGTTCCTATTTGTCCGCATACGCTTACAGCCAGACCGCTTGTAATTCCGGATACGGAAACCGTTACTGTGTCAATGAGTGAATGCGAAAACGGTTTTGTTGTATCAACCGACGGGCAGAATTTTTATGAATGCAAATCTGATATTGACATAAAAAAAGCTTCCTGCAGCGCGAAACTTGCATTACTTGAGGATTCGGACTTTTACACTATCCTGCGCGGGAAACTCCACTGGGGAATGTCGCCGGCAAAGATTTAATAACTTGCATCTAAAAGTCCATGAAATTGACTACAATCCTGCACTTGACGGTTGATCTGCAGTGTAATATCTTCGTACAGCAGCCTTGATTGAAAAATAAGTACGGAATGCAACAATTTAGTGTATTACGTACACCATTATACACATCCGGTGCTGTGTATAATGCTATATTTTCCAGATAAGTCTACACATCCGGAAGGTCGCCTTTGACTACTGCGGTTTCGGTTCCTTCCAGCTCAAATACTTTATGAAGAGCTTTCAATGCTTTATTAGCGTCATCTTTATCGACAAGACAGCTTATCTTAATTTCGCTGGTAGAAATCATTTTGATGTTTACGCCTAAATCCGCAAGCGTCTGGAACATTGTAGAGGCAATACCAGGACGGTCAATCATGCCGGCGCCGACAATTGAAACTTTTGCAATGTTGTCGTTAATCTGTATATCGCCGCAATTCAGGTCTTTTTTCATTGCATTAAGAGTTTTAATTGTTTTATCTAAATCAGAACTGTCTATTGTGAAGGCAATATCGTTTGTATTTGAAACTTTTCTTGCATAAGACTGGATAATCATATCGACTGAAATGTGTTCTTTTGCAAGGTTTCCGAACAATTTAGCCGCCTGCCCGGGGGTATCCGGAACATCGCAAACTACTATTCTTGCCTGTGACAAATCTGCTGCCACACCTGCTACGGGTTTATAAATTTCCATTTTGTCAACTCCTAATATTAAAGTACCTAAATTGTCCGTTTTAAAACTGCTTCTGACCCTGAGCGGAACATTGAAAAGCTTTGCTGTTTCAACGCTTCTGGGATGAAGGACGTTTGCACCGGCATGCGCCAGTTCAAGCATTTCTTCATAGGAAATTTCCTTTAATCTTGTAGCTTTGGGAACTATGCGCGGGTCTGTCGTGTAGACACCTTCAACATCTGTATAAATATCGCATCTTTCAGCATTCAGGGCTGCGGCAAGCGCTACAGCAGAAGTATCAGAGCCTCCGCGCCCGAGGGTTGTAATCTCGCCCTCCTCGGTTACACCCTGAAATCCTGCAACTACTATGATTTTTCCTTCTTTTAAGTTCTTTTTCAATTTTTCGGTTTTGATATCTATTATGCGGGCTTTTGAATGGACGTTCTCTGTCATAATCCCGATTTGCATGGCGTTGAAACTTACCGCATCATACCCCTGCGCCTGAATTGCCATCGCAAGAAGCGCTATTGAAACCCCTTCACCTGTCGAAAGAAGCATGTCCATTTCGCGGCTTGAAGGATCTGGCATTATGTCTTTTGCCATTTTAACCAGATAATCCGTTGTGTGCCCCATTGCCGAAACTACTACTACAACGTCATTTCCGTTCTCTTTTTCTTTTATTACAGTTTTTGCAACATTTTTTATCTTTTCAGTATCAGCGACCGAGGTTCCGCCGAATTTTTGTACAATTATCTTTCTCAATTCTTTTCCTTTTCGTGAAGTTTGTTTAACATTTCAGCAAGTTCTGCCGATTTGTCAGGGTATTTAAATCCGTTTTCATCTATGTTTTTAATCTTTTTTTCAATCTCCAGTGTTTCTTTTATATTATATTCACAAATGTTTTCCATGACAAGTATGTAACCTGTAAAAAACAACATGTTCAAAATTTCAAGGTTGTTTTTCGCATATTTTAGGGATTTGCGGAGCTTTCTTGAGGCTTCGGCTATTTCATTTTCTGAAATCAGGAATTTGGCGTAATCCGTATAAGTTTTTATGCGTTTTGGATTTTCTTTGATTGCGTTTTCAAAATATTCTCTGGCATTTGAACTATCGCCGAGGTGCATGTAAGCTTTTGCGATATAGTAATAGTTGACGGAATCCGGCAAATCTGCCTGCAATGCGGATTTAAAACAATGAATGCCTTCTGTGTAATCTTCCTGAACACAATACACAAGTCCGAGTCCTGTGAGGGCAAAGGATTTTGTTTCGTTGACAGGTATTGCATTCTCAAAAATTTCACGGCAGCCTTCTATTTTTCCGCTCACAGTGTCAAGATATGCTTTAATAAGTTTTACTTCTTCATTATTACTGTCAAGTTCTTCCGCTTTATGTATTCTTTCGTGCGCTTCGTTGTATTTTTCAAATCTTATAAGCGAAAACGCCCATTCAATAAAAAGATTCGGCGCAATCAAAGAAAGCTCTTCAGCTTTCTTGTAATTAGCCAGAGAATTTTCTTCGTCATATCTTAATCTGTAAATTTCGCCCTTCAAAAGATACGCAGGAAGCATGTTTTTGTTAAAATCAAGCGCCTTATCCGCATAAAACAGCGCATCATCATAATTGTTTTTCAAAAACATAAGTTTTGCATACTCGTAAGAATTTCCTTCATTCGGCGCGACATGCGCTAAGAATTGAAGTTTACCCTCCGCATCATCATACATTTTCAGCTTAATTTCCATAACAGCTGCAAGGAATAAAGCGTTTAAATTGTATTTGTTGGCTTTAGAAGCTTCGACAAATTTTTCGCGGGCTTCGGCGTCTTTTTTCTGTTTCATCAGTGCCATGCCCCAGCCTGTAAGGACTTCGGAGTGTGCAGGTGTAAGTTTGTCTGCATTTTCAAAAGCTTCAACCGCTTCATCGTAAATTCCGGTATTCAAAAGCGCAAACCCGAGAAACTTCCAGATTGTTTTATCGTTGCGGTTAAGATTTGCCGACTTTTTATAAGCCTTCACAGAATCCACGAACCTGAAAAGCTTGTCATAAACAATTCCTTCATACTTATAAACAAGCGCATCTTCCTGCGGCAGACTTTCGGCTTCCGTCAGAATGTCAAGTGCATCTTTAAGTCTGCCCTCCTCAAGACATTTTTTTGCCCTGTTTACGTAAGCAACAGACGGCAGCGACTGGATTACTGTATCTTCTTTATAACTGTCAATTTTTGCACTTATTGATTGTATTTTTTCTATAATTTTTTCAAACCAATCAGACACTCCGCCACCTCTCTGAAGGCTCCTTCTCCTCCGTCCCTGTTCGTAATCTGTATTCCGTCAAGTTCTTTCAACTCTGACGGCGCATGAGGAACAGTAAGTTTATATTTTGCAAACCTTAGACTTTCAAAATCGTTCACATCGTCGCCTATATACAAATATTCATCCTCTTTCAGCGAATATTTTTCAACTATTGAGCGCAAAACGTCAATTTTTTTGCGGATATTTGTATGGACTTCTTTTATCTCAAACTTTTTTGCAAGAATTTCAATCGCGCTGTTTTCCTCTCCTGAAATTATAGCAATTTCAAATCCGTTCTTTTTCAGCCTTGAAAACCCCATAACATCTGCAAAATTCAACCTTCTTGAAATATCTCCGCTGTCAGAAATATAAACGCAATTGTCCGTCACAACTCCGTCAAAATCCGTTATTACCATTTTTATTGTATCCGGAAGCCTTAACTCTGACATAAAATCCAACAATCCTCATTTTACATTATTAACACTTACACTGTTATCTGCTATAATAAATTATATCATAAAAGGTTACTGCAAAAAACTAAAAGGTTAAAAAAATTAAATGCTCTGGTATGTAATTAATATTTCAATAATTGTTGTTTTTATAGCTCTGTTTTTAATAACCAGACAGATGAACAAAAGATGGTCAAAGATTAACGATTATTTAGGCATGGTCACGAATACCGTCAACTCTGTACGTTACGGGAACCTCTCCACCAAAATCGAAAAAATCGAGCATCCGACATACCAGAACGTCACGGACAGTATAAACCGCATGGTCGAAACTCTTAATGACCGCGAAAAAATGATTGTTGAATATCAGGCAGAACTTATCCGCCAGAACAAACTGCTTGAAAGTGTTATCAACTCGCTTTCGGACGGAATTTTAATCGTAAACGAACAGGGCAATATATTAAGAGCCACCCCGAAAATTATAAAATGGTTCGGAGTCAAAGGAAATGATATTTTAGGCAAAAATGTTTACGACTACATCGAAATTGCAGACGGAAACACAATCGAAAAACTTTCAGACACGGACGTTTACATAAAAAATACTCCGACGAATAATTTTATTATAAATTCCGTCAGGCTTTCACTTGACGACAAAAAACGCTATGTTCTTCTGATAAAAGACGTCACAACGCAAAGAGAAATTGAAACATTGAAAGAAGATTTTGTTGCAACACTCACGCACGACCTTAAAGTTCCGATTGTTGCGGAAGCTAATATTCTGAACTTTCTGATTGACGGCAAATTCGGAGAAATCAACGAAAAACAGAGAGTCGCTCTGTTAAATATGAAATCTTCCAACGAAGAACTGATTGATCTTGTGCAGATAGTTCTTGAAACATACAAGGTAAAGGAAACAGGCATTCCGCTTTTAAAAGAAAACATAAAAGTAAACGAATTTTTGACGGAGATAGTCGAAGAAGTCCAGCCGATTGCGGCAAACGCAGGGCTTGTTATAAACTTCACGCCATCCGAGAAGAATATAACCGTATCTGCAGATGTTATGCAGCTTAAGCGTGTTGTAAAAAACCTTATTTCAAATGCGATTTCACACAGCAACACCAAAAAAGATATTGATATTAAAGCCGGAGAAATCACCGGATTTGTGACGATTTCTGTAATAGATTACGGACAGGGGCTTCCGCCTGAAGAATTGAAGCTGATTTTCAACAAATATTATTCTGCGGCAAAGAAATTCCGCAAAATAGGAACCGGTTTAGGGTTGTATCTTTCGCAGCAGATTGCGAAATCCCACGGCGGCGAGATTACCGTTGAAAGCGAAGAGAATGTCAGAACCGAGTTCTGCATAAAACTTCCTGATTAATATTTTTTATTTCATAAAATATGTTATTTTAATATATTTTTCATTTAAATTTTATAGTATTTTGATTTGTAAATATTTTTTTATTATGTTCATTCTTTTCTTTTGTTGCAGTGCAAAAGAAAAAACAATTTTGTCCTGCGCGGACAGCGGCCGCTTTTGGTGGCAAAAGCGGCGGAAAACCAGCCACACGCTTCGTTCACTAATAATTTGCAAAGGCTCGGCATAAAGGCGGGTAAACTCGCTACGCTCAAACAATACCCGCCTTTGATATTTACCTCGCCTGCAATTATTGCTCACTCCGCTATCGTGGCAAAAATTTCTTTTGTTTATGTCAAAATCTTCCTTGACTATTTGGAATGAAGTAATTTAAAATATTCCAAATCCGACCTTTGCGGAATGAGCAATCAATGTTCTGTTTCTCATTGTCAGAGCAAGCTTTGTTTGAGTGCAAAGCACGAGTCAGCTTGCTTTTTGAGAAACAGTTACAATTGATTAGCGAATGAAGCTCAGGTCGCGGTTTGCGTCGCTTTTCCGTAAAAGCGACCGCCGTCTGCGCAAGACCCGCCGGAGGCTTTATTTAAACTGCTAAGTTGTAAATAAGGGGCGGAGCAGTCAAGGCAGTGAACCTTACCGCGCAGACCCGCATAACGCGAGCAACCAAGCAAGTGCCCCCGTCCGCAGGACAAAATTGTTTTTTCTTTTGCACTGCAACAAAAGAAAAGAATGAACATAATAAAAAAATATTTACAAATCAAAATACTATAAAATTTAAATGAAAAATATATTAAAATAACATATTTTATGTTTTATTAAAAGTTTATTATATAATTTATTTATGAAAGATTTTTTAATAGGGCTTTTAGACTGGATTTACAAGAAAAAATGCTACTTCTGCAAACGCTCGGATGAGTGCGTCAGAATGTGTTCAAAATGTTATGACACCCTTGAACATCTAACCCCGGTTCCTAACAGAGTCGTCCGCGGAAAAGCCGTCTACTGCGCCGGCGTCTATGACAAAAACCTTCAGAAACTTATCCGCGGGCTTAAATACCACAATCAAAAAGAACTCGCCCGCTATCTTGCAAAATTTATGTATGAATACTGGCTCAAAATCAACGGCAAAAACAACTTTCAGGTGGTTCCCGTTCCAATTTTCAAAACCCGCGAAAAGAAACGTAAATACAACCACATGAACCTCGTTGCAGAAGAATTCTGCAATCTTTCCGGCTGCACCCTTAACTGTGATTTGATTAAACGTGTAAAAGATACTAAACCACAATATAAACTTAAAAAACCGGAACGCGAATTAAACCTTAAAAATGCTTTTGAAGTAAACGAAAATAACCTTCTTCCTATGAAAATTCTGTTACTTGACGACATCTGCACAACCGGTTCAACTTTTGAAGAAATGATAAAAGAGTTTGAAAACTATAATATTTTTGATATAACATGTTTTGCCGCCACAACCCCGTTTGAGGAATAAATGATACTCAGAGAATTTGCTTCTTATATTCAAAACCGAAAAGATGACATTCTATCAGGCAAATCAACAGCCCTGAAAATACTCTGCGACTGGATACGGCTTGTAATCCGCAAAAACCCGAAAAACCACGTCGATAAAATCGTTCAGACAGAAATTTTACTCGCTGAAAACAAATACGGTGAATTTTTTATAACAGCAAAATCCGAAAGCGGCAGAACTCTTGTGAATGCTCTCTATAACTTCGCTCTCAGTTATGAGCATTATATTATGCAAAAATGGCTAGATGACAAAAATCCAGAAGATTTTAAAAAGTAGCACTCTGAATACCCTGCTGTCGGATTTTATTTCTCCTTTAAAATCTAAAATATTTATAAATCAGAGATTTTAAACGGAGAAATAAATTATGAACAATCTTTATCAATCACAAATATGCCGGCTTAAAGCATTGAACAATTTATTCATAGAGCTAACCGCAAAAAACTGCAATCTGCGTTGCAAAAATTGCTATATAGATTTTCCGATTTCTAAAAATGTTAAAGATTTTATTGACGAAAATGTTATTAAAGAAGCTCTTGAAGATACAAAAGAAGAAAATATTCAATGTATTTATCTTACCGGCGCAGAACCCATGACTCATCCGGATTTCAACAGTATCCTGCGGCTTTGCCTCAAACGCACGAATGTGTGCATCTGCACAAACGGAAGCTTTATCAACGAAAAAAAAGCACGCTTTTTAAAACGGGTTGAAGATGAAAGCAATTTTGAAATTATTTTTCAACTGAGCATTGATCATTACAATGAAATTAAAAATGATGATATAAGGGGAAGAGGAACGTACCGCCAAACGCTTCTTGCGATAAAAAGCCTTATTAAATATGACTTTAATCCAATCTTATGCGTAACGGATTTCTACGGGGAAGGCAAGGAAAAACTTCTTGCCGGATTTAAAGAAGTCTGCAGCAAAATTGGATTTGGCGCAGAAAAATCAAACTTTAAGATTAACACGCCGTATAAAAAAGATCTGAATGAAGAAGTTTTATCAGAACACAGACAGAGTCTTGACTGTGAATACGGCAGAATATTAACCGCAAAAGGCGTTTATACATGCCCGTTTCTTGCGAACGATCACCGCGGACGCTCCGGCAGCAATTTTAAAGATTACTCGAATAAAAGCATACTCGAAACCGGTTTCTGCGCCGCGTGCATTAAAAACAAAACTCAGATGTTCACAATCAATTTTGGCAATTTCTGCTGATTATTTTTTTGCATAAAGTTTCATAGCAAACTTAATCATCAAAATCGACTTATTTTTTTCATAAGGCTCGACTTCTACCTTGCAAATATCAAGGAAATGCTTATGCTGATATAATGCTCTTAAGAAATTCTCGAAATTTTTATAATTAGAAATCAGTTCCATATCAAGAAGTGCAACATTGTACTTGCCCGGAACACCCTGAACAAATTTATCATCTGCAGGATCGTAAGTATAATTAATAGACAACATTTTTATTGTATTTGTCTGAATAATTTCAAGTATTTCAGCAAACTCACCGGCAATAATACCTTCTGCGTCAAGCCCCGGTTCATCAGAAACAAAAAAGTCTTTTTCAATACCGGACATATCGTCCTGTTTTTTAGCTGCAGCCTTCAGCTCGTCACGTTCTTTCTGTTTTTCTGCAAGAACAATAGTCTGCGCAGCATACTGCTCATTCATATCCTTAATACTCTGAACAATCGGAACAAGATTCGTTACAATATATATAATCACAAGAAGGGCTACAACCAATATTGCAACCGAATACTTCAATTTTATTAAAATTTCTTTTATTTCTTCTGGCATAATTTATAAAAATTCTCCGTATTAATTTATTGGTGTGTCGCTAAGCAATTTTTTTTCAGGCGGCAGATTTACAGCTTTGCCTGTAGTTTTACCTGACTTAGCCGTATTTTTTCCGCCTTTTGAATTATCTTCCGTTGCAGCCGGCGGCGGAGCAGACATATTAGAAATTTCAAAATCGTAAGTTACCGGAAGATTTGACATGAACTCATCAACATCATCTGACACCATTTCAAGCTTCTGGAGTTTCAAATCACTTGAAACAAGATACTCTTTCAAATTTTTATAGAAAGTATATACATCTTCAACAGTGCTGGCACCGCCTTTAATAGAGATTTTACCGCTGCCTTCTGTCATAAAATAAGAAAGCCACAGCTGTGACGGAACAGATTCACCTATCGCAGAATATGCCATAAGCTTGACACGGTTGTCCTGAAGAGTTTTATTGATTTCATTTTTTACACTGAATTTGCCTGACATCTGCTGGGCTTCTTTCAACTCTTTAATTTCTTTTTCGATTTGCTGAATACTTGCATTCAACTCATCAAGTTCTGCCTGTTTACTTGCCTGAAGCTTAGGTAATAGCAAAAAAGCAATTCCGAAAGGAACAAGAAAAAGAACCGATATAATAACAGACAGAACCATAGCCATTGTTGGCGTTGTCTGGAACCCGTTTTCGCCTATCGGCAAAGTTATAATTTCTTCAGCTTTAGCAATTTCTCCGCTTGTGGCAGAAAGGAAATTGCACTTTACCGGATAGTCAAAAGACTTTGTAACAGCAATACCGATAGCCTGAAGTGAAATTTTCAATATATTATCCGGAAGAACATCCAAACTTACCGGCAAAAATTCTTTACGTTTAAATTTATTATTTTCTATATATTCAATAGTGCCGTCAACATTAAGCGATTTTGCCAGAACTTCTGCGCTGACAGAGTTGGTATCCGAAAGCACGAGAAGATAATTTGCAGGATAACTCATCAGCGTGATTTGTGCGGACGAACTTATCACATTATATATTTCATCACCCTCATAAGATTTAATCGCAATCGGCTCTTCGTAATAATCAACAACATTTTTGCCAACCATAGATATAAGAGTATAACCGTTAGAGTTTACGGTAAGCAAATTCCAGGTTACACCATCTCTCATTTCTTCAGATGCAAGACCGGTATAATCAAGAGCACGAAGAGTTGAAATCGCTGACATTTCAAGCCCTACTAAATTTGCACCGACTTCTGCCAGTGCTGCCGATATACCTTCCACAACCAGCTGTTGAACTGCTGAATAAAAAAGTTTTCTGGTTTCGCCGCTTGTCGAATTTGAATCCCACCATTGAACTATCGGGTCATGCCTTTTAAAAACATAAGACTGTTCAACTTCTGAAGTAACAGCTCCGGTAATTGCTTCGTCCCCGAGCATCAATGACATTTCAATAGAGCCGAATAATACTGTCGGAATATTAAGTGTAACATTGCATTTAGGATTAATCTTTAGTTCTTCAAACATTTCAGAAATACCTTTTTTAAATTCATCCATGTTTGAAATTTCTCTAAGTGATTCATTGTATGCAAGAGGTCTTACCGCATAATTTTTAATTGTATGATTTGCATCATCAATCTGAATCATTTCAAGACCGACACCCGGAGTAACAGAAAGATAAACATCCGGACGGTTTCCGGCTGTAAGTTTGTCTATAAAATCATTAATAAAATTTGAGCTCATTTTTAGTATATTTCTTCCTATGTACTTAATTCTTATTTTTATTATACAATATATTTTATAGAGGTTGCAAATTTAACATAAATTTACACTATATGGAGGACGAGCTCTCAAATGGACTATATAACCGGAATACAAACCCTTAAGAAAGAAAAAAATGCGGTAGTGCTTGCGCACTGCTACCAGAATGTTGAAATTGACAATATAGCAGATTTTGTCGGAGATTCTCTTTACTTAAGCCGTATGGCCGCAAAAACCGATGCTGATATTATTATATTTGCAGGGGTTTATTTCATGGCGCAGACCGCAAAAATTTTATGTCCCGATAAAAAAGTTCTCCTCCCGGATTTGAAAGCAGGATGCGAAATGGCGGATATGATTAATTTGCAGCAATTGAGAAATTTCAAAAGCAAACATCCTGATATTCCGGCTGTATGCTATATAAATTCCACAGCCGAAGTTAAATCCGAATGCGATATCTGCTGTACAAGCTCTAATGCAGTTCAGATTGTGGAAAGCTTAAACGTTCCGGAAGTATTATTCTTGCCTGACAAAAATTTAGGCAAATGGGTTGAAAAACAACTTGGAAATGTAAAAGTTATCACTTATGACGGCTGCTGCCCCATTCACCATAACATTACAACTGATGAAGTTTTAAAAGCAAAAAAACAAAATCCTGAAACAAAACTTCTTGCTCATCCCGAATGTAAAGAAGAAGTTTCTGCCCTCGCCGATTATGTCGGAAGCACGACCGGAATTATGAACTTTGTCAAAAACAGTTCCGGTGAAAAATTCATAATCGCTACGGAAAAAGGCGTCCTCGACCGTCTTAAACGAGATTATCCGCAAAAAGAATTCTTCAGCATAAAAGAAAACCTCATCTGCCCGAGCATGAAACTAAACACTCTTGAAGACATTTACAACTCTCTTAACAATGAAACCTTTGAGATTAAAGTTGACTCTGATATTTCCAAAAAAGCACTCAAATGTATCAACAGAATGCTTGAAGTTTCAACGGCAGGTGTAAAATGACTGATGATATAATTTTCGGCAAAAATGCAATAACAGAAGCACTCCTCAGCGGAAATAGAGAAATTAATAAAATTTTGATTTCCAAAAATATTCACACCGATGCAAAAATCGAAAAAATTAAAGAACTTGCACGCCAAAAAGGGATTGTGTTCCAGTTTGTCGCAAAAGAAAAGTTCCAGCCGTATGCGGAGTTCAATCATCAGGGTGTTATTGCTCAAATTTCTCCGCTCAAATACACGGACTTAGACGAATTTTTAGAAAAAAAACACGAAAACTCTTCTCTTGTAATCCTCGACGGAATTGAAGATCCGCACAACTTCGGCGCAATAATCCGCTCCTGTGTCTGCGCAGGCGTTGACGGGATTGTAATCCCTTCCAGACGCAACGTTCAGGTGAATTCAGTCGTCGAAAAAACCAGCGCCGGCGCCATTAACCACATCCCGATTATCAAAGTAAACAGCCTTTCTAATGCAATACAGCAGTTAAAAGATTCAGACTGGTGGATAATTGCAACTGATGCTTCAGCAGACGATAATTATTATGATATAAAATACAATGATATGAATTTTGCACTAATCATGGGAGCAGAACACGCGGGAGTGTCAAAGACGCTTTTGAAAATGTCAGATTTCAAAGTTAAAATCCCGATGATGAACAATTTCAACTCACTAAATGTCTCAAACGCTGCTTGCGTAATCATTTTTGAAAGCCTCAGGCAGCGCCTAAAAAAATAACAAATTTTAAGCAACGTTAAAAAATAGTTTTATAAGAAAAATCATATTATAATAATTTTGAAGATGGAGAGTTTTACAATTTATGAAAAAAACAATCGAAAAACTTGGACTGTTATCAGATGAAATCTCGGATGAAGACGTAAATTTTCACGAACTTGAACCGATGGACGAAGAAGATGAACTTATTAATTCGGTAGAAGATCCTAAAGTTCAGGAAAGTTTGGCTTCCGTAAACTCCGATGACAGTGTCAAAATTTATTTGCAGCAAATTGGTAAAATTCCGCTTCTTTCTGCAGAGCAGGAACTTGATCTTGCTAAAAAAATCTACGAAACTCAGGATGAGTTTTCTAAAAACCTTCTTGTTAATGCAAACCTCAGGCTTGTCGTCAGCATCGCAAAAAAATATATCGGACGCGGACTTTCTTTTCTTGACCTTATTCAGGAGGGCAACCTCGGGTTAATGAAAGCTGCCGGAAGGTTTGACTACACAAAAGGCTACAAATTTTCAACTTATGCAACATGGTGGATTCAGCAGTCAATAACCCGTGCCATTGCCGATAAAGCCCGTATCATAAGGCTTCCTATCCACATGATAGAGTCGCTCGGCAAAATCCGCCGCGCCACAATTGACCTTACGACAGAACTAGGACACACGCCCACAAAACAGGAAATCGCTTACAGGCTTGGAATTTCCGTAAACAAGCTTACATCAATCATTAAATCCGCCCAGAGTACTATCAGCATGGAAACGCCTGCCAACAGTTCCGAAGACAGCTCTAAAATCGCTGACTTCATTGTTGACGATTCAACAATTACGCCTGACAGCCGCGTTTCTCAGGAAAATCTTTTTGAAGATATCAGAAGAATGCTTAATCAGTTAAGTCCGAAAGAACGCGACGTTTTAATCCTTCGCTACGGGCTTGACAACAGCGGAACAAAGAAAACTCTTGACGAAATCGGTTCGCAATACGGGGTTTCGCGCGAACGTATCCGCCAGATTGAAAACCGTGCTATCGCAAAACTTAAGAAACTTTGCAAAAACAAACACCTCACAGTCGGGCTTAAAAACTACTTCGGCGAGTAGCACACAAAGTGTGCTCTTAACTTGGATAGATATATTTGTTTTTCTTGCATAAATGCTCTTACCTTATCAAAATATAATATTACTTGTCTATATTATTATACTATAATATGTGATAAAAAAAAAGCAAGTAGATTATAATAAATCAATGAATGAAAAAGAATTACGAAAGAAAATTGCAGAAAATCTACGCCAAATGAGAGCTAAATACAAAATTTCACAAGAAAAACTTGCTGAAAAATCAGGTGTTAGTCAGCAGCATATTTATAAAATTGAAAATGAAAAGGTTAAACCCAGCGTGGAAAAACTCTTAATGATTGCAAATGCTCTCGGCGTAACTGTAAATGATTTAATTTATTAAAACTTTGAAGCCGCAGGCCTAAAGGCCTGCGGCTTCATCATATCTTTTCTCTTATTTTTTATTATTCAGCGTCTTTGTTGATGTCTTTTACGCTCAGGGCTATTCTGTGTTCCTGAGGAGTGAATTTCTTAATCAAAACTTCTACACTGTCGCCGACTTTGTATCTGTTGAACGGATTTACATTTTCTTCAGCCATTTCTGAAACCGGAAGAAGTGCTTCAACGCCGGGGAATATGTTAATAAATGCGCCGAATCCGGTTACTTTATTAACAGTACCTGTGATTACCTGACCTTCTTCAAACTGGCCTTCAATCTGCTGCCACGGATCTTCGCCCATTCTCTTCAATGAAAGCGAAATCCTCTTTAATTCATTATCTATTTTGATAATCTTAACTTCAATAGTTTCGCCAAGAGAAATTACATCTGACGGATGTTTAATTCTTGACCATGAAATTTCCGAAATCGGAAGAAGTCCGTCTATTCCGTTGATGTCAACAAATGCGCCGAAATCAGCAATTCTTACAACTTCGCCTTTTACAACCTGTCCTTCTTCAAGGGTTGAGAGGATGTTGTCTACAACCTGATCGCGCTGTTCTGCAACGGCCTGTCTTTGAGAAAGAATAAGTTTGTTTTTCTTGGGGTCTGCTTCCAGAACTTTAACTTCGATTTTTGTATCAATCAAACCGTCAAACGGAGTGCCTGTTCTGAGTTGTGAAGAAGGGATGAAACCTTTCAAATCAGCAACGTCAACAAGAACGCCGCCTTTAACAATAGATACAACTTTTGCTAAAATTGTATCGCCCTGAATTTTTGCATCATTCAACTGTGCCCATGCTTGCGCAAATGCAAGACGTTTAAGTGATAAAAGCATGCCTTCATCATCGTTTTCTTCTTTAAGAACGTAAAATTCTTTTACGTCACCTACAGCTACGGAATCAGCACCATCGGAAGCCGGAATTTCTTTTAATGGAAGAACTGCTTCTGTTTTAGCGCCTTTTACGCTTACAAGAAATCCTTCCTGTTCTTTTTTTATAACCGTACCTTCTACAATGTCTGCAACCGCGTTGCCTGAGGCTAAAGATTCTTCAAGTAATCTTTCAAATTCATCCTGAGTTGTTTTTTCTAATGTTGTTGTCATTTTTATTTTTCCTTTCGTTTTGTTAAGTTGATTTGTTATGTTTTTAAAAACTGTTTAATTTTTCGATTACAGCATCTATAATGTTCTGCGGGGTCGAGGCGCCGGCTGTTACTGAAATGTCTTCAACGCCTTCTATAAGACTTTTAAAATTATCAAGTTCATCAGCGTTTTCAATATGAATTGTTTTTGTTATATTTTTCAGAATTTCCGCAAGGTGAGTTGTATTTGCGCTCTTTTTTGAGCCGACAACCACCATAAGCCCGCAATTTTCAGCCAGTTCTTTTGCCTCGCACTGCCGCATTGATGTGCTCGGGCAGATGGTATTTGCTATATGAATTTCTTTCGCGATTGAAGTCAGGTAATTGACTATTGAATTAAGCGTCGAGAGCATCTGGGTGGTCTGAACGACAACTCCGATGCGTTTGTGCGATTTAATTTCATTTTCAAAACTCTTTAGCTGTTCAACATTTGAAGCAACTGCGACTTTGTCAGTCCACAAAAGCGCATTTGCTTTGATTGCAACAACTTCCGGGTGTTCGGCTTTTCCTACAATTACGACAAAATAGCCGTCTTTTGCAAGTTCTACGGCTTTTTGCTGAACTTTTTTAACATCAGGACAGGTTAAATCAACAGGAGTAAAGCCTGCCTGTTTAATTTTTTCAATAACCTCCGGACTTTCGCCATGGCTTCTGATAACGCATATTCCGTCGCCTTTTTCCGGCAGTTCATACAGCGTTTTTATGCCATTTGCTTCAAGTTCTTTTATAACATTTGTATTATGAATAAGTTCTCCCAGAACAAATACTTTTTTGTCAGGGTTTTCTTCTTTTAATTTTTTAGCGGTTTCAACGGCACGTTTAACTCCGTAACAAAAACCCGCATATTTGGCTAATTTTATTTTTTTCGGCAATTTAAAATTGTCTTCTTTCTTATAGACTTGCGGCAGGTTGTACCGCTGTAATTATATTAAATTACAAAAAAAATAAAATGGCAAGGAAAATATTATTCAGGCGGCGGGTTTATAAACCCGCCGCCTGCTTCAACTACAAACTTTGCACCTGAAAACTTAAGCATTTAAATACATTGTTGAATCATTTTCTTCTAATTTCTTACGGGTTTGAGGATCAATTGCCGGAGTATAAGCCATCTTGATATCCCGTTGTATTCCTTTTTCAGCTTTTATATTTTCAAATCCGTCATTTCCGGCATATTGCGAACCTCCTGAAGTCTGAACTCCGTTTTTATCGGCTTTTGCCTCTTCAAGTTCATCCTTGCTGAAATATTGAGAAAAGCCTGAATCTTGTTTCAAATTTGCCAGCTGGTCTTTTACCTGAAAACTTGTTGAACGTTTCATTACAGTAATTATCTTATTAACAGCATCGACAGGAAGACCCACCGAAAGCATTGTTTCACCCATGCCCTGCTCTACGACACCTGTGAGCATTGTTGTTCTTGCTATCAATGTATAAATAAGACGTTTATTTGCCAGACCCGAAAGCTCTGCAAATTTCATCAGCATTTCTATTTTTTTAGCCGGCGGTGCACTTTCAAAAAGTTTTGTAAAATATTCACGCCTTTGAGCCGGCGTAAGTTCACGTAATTCACGTGTTGTCAGCTTTCCGCTGCCAAGGACTTCTTCCAGTTCTGCTGCTGCAGTTTCATTGCTAAGTGCCATTTCTGCAGCAAATCTTACTATCTCCGTTTGCTGCACCGTAGGAGAAGACAACTTGTGAATTACTTCACTTGCAGCATTGATAGCCTCTGCATTGCCGGACGCATAGACAACATCCATTGCCGCAGACTGTACATCCGGATCATAACTTCCGATATTTCCGGCAGTATGGGTCTGGACTTCGCTGTATTTCGACGACATCATTGTGGTGTGCGCCTCAAGCTGGTTATCTTTGTCCAAATCTTTAATCTGGTCAGACAATATGTTTAACTGTTCAATTGCTTTATCTTTGTCGTCACCAAAAATATCTTCCAAATGTTCTTTCATATAGTTGAAAGCTGCCGTCTGATTTTCTTTGTCAAACCTTGTTATAACACCTGCCTCGTTTGCTGCGGCAGTTGCCTGTTCGGAATGTTGTGTTAAAATCTGTAAACCTTCCAGCTGATAATCAGAGTTCAATTCATCTGCTCTTGCTGCCGTTTCTGCGACAACATCTGTCGATGAATGTTCAACGATAGCTTCAATCATAGCTTGCTGATACGGGGTTTCTCCCTCAGGCACCGCTAATGCCCGTTCTTTTACCCCGCGCTGGACATTAAGCGACTCATCACCTGCATAATCCTCTGCCAGAATTGCCATCTGTGCATTTGTTGCATTGTCCGTTGTTTTTAGCTTTAATCTTTCAGCACGCGCTTTATCCTCTTTCTGAATTTCGTTCTGAGCCTTGACAACAGCATTCAAATATTCCGGATTATCTTCATACATTTCAATGTTAGCGGCATTCATTTCCGGCATTATACCATCTTTCATGCCGGCAAAAGAACCTTTAAACATCTCATGTAATTTGAAAAATGTATTCAACATCTCCATATTTGCAGGGTCGTTAAGCAATTCATCCATTAATTGCGAATAGAATTTAGCCTTTTGTTCTTTACTCAGACCTTCAGTTGCCGCCTTGGAATAGGCAGTCAACACATTGAGCTTTTGTTCCGGAGTCTGGGCGGCATTATAAGCTTCGCCGAATTTTGAATCCTGCAAACCTTTCATAACCCCGTAATCAACCTGTTTTGACGGATCCTTGGCTCTTTCTTCCGCTATATCTATAAGCATTTCATTTCTTTTCACAAATTTTTCAAGTTTTTCTTTTCGTTTTTGTTCTTGTGAAGTCAATTTATCCTGTTTACTGTTCAGGTAATCTAATTCAACCTGTTCTTTGGTCTTTCCGAGTTCCTTTAATTGCGCACTCATTTCATCCGGAGTAAGAATTGTCTGAAATTGCTCATTTTTAGCATGGGCAATAGCTTTTGATATGAACTCCTGTGCCTCAAGATATGCCTTCTGACCGTCGGACAAATTTTCTTCATCCTGATTGAAAATATAATCGTGGTGTAAAGACTTAAATCTCGTATCACCATTTTTGAGACCATCCAAAAAGGTTTCAAAACTAAGGTGATTTTCATTTGAAGCCTGTACGATACTCATTAAAAATTCAAATCCGTTTCCTTTTGCATCAAGTTCTGCTAATTTTGAGAATTCACCGGTGAGGTTGTTTAATTGTTTATTTGCAGTATCCAAAAATTTCTTCTGCTCTTCAGGACTCAAAGCATTCCAGTCTTCAATACTTTTCGGATTTGAAGAATCTGAATATAAAAAGATGTTTTTAGCTAATTCCAGAGTCAGAACTTTCTCTTTTTCTTCTTTTGAAAGTTTTGAAAATTCTTTGTGGTTAAAGGGCTTATCTTCTGCAGGGTGTCCGGTATCAGAAGATTTATTAACATCTTCTGCGTTTGAAGCTGCTTGATTTGCTCCGGTACTGCCTTCAGCTCTCGCCGCACGCTCCGTACCAAATTTAGCATTAACAATCTCAAGCTGTTTTTCAAAACTCAAGGTTTCAAAGCCCGGACAATCTTTGCACAACTTTTCAAACTGTTCTTTTGTCACACACAGCTTCTTATATAATTCTTTTAATTGTTCGTTTTCTTTTGACTGCCCGACCGGAACATTTGTTGTTGATTTACCTGCAGTATTTGTCTGACTGCTCTGTACGTTATTGTCCGTCGGATAACCAGCCTTGTTTACATTAATATCCATGATACTCTCTTGGTTGGTAACACCTTAAACATGTAAAAACATGATAGTTTGTAAAATTTCCTCATGTCTTACATTTCTTTACAAATATTTACATCTATAGGAGTTACATACCCGCGGCTATTCCATAAATATTGACATAATCGATATCATTTGTATTGTAATTTATCTTTTCATCTTTATATTCAACATCTATCCCATCGCCGAAGGCACCAACAATAAATTTATAAAAATTTTCATCTATCTGGGTTTTTTGACCTAATATTTTAATTTCAGTCTGCCCGTTTTTTTCAGTGCTGATTTTTTGCCCTGCTTTTATATAATAAATATTTACTTTTTTCCCGTCTTTAAAGTTGAATCGTCTGACAAGCAGCCCGTCCGTCATATCTACAGTGATTATACGACCCTTTGCAGGCTTGATCAGCAGCGCTTTTTCAGCATTGTTAAGGTTGTCATCCGTGCTGTAAAGGCAGATAAATCCACCCCCGAAACGTTTTATATTTTCCGGAACATCAACTGTTGCAACCAGAGTTTCTTTAGGTTTATTCTGCTCATTATCAACATACATCTCTGTATTTACTGCATTTACGTCAACATTCATCCCTTTTGATGCACTTGAACTCATAGGACTCATCGCTAAAATTGTTGCTGCAAGAGGAACTGCAAGCTTTTTAATTTGTCTTGAAGGTTCATTATATATATCTTCATAATCTCTTTTTTCAGAATTTCTTTTACCCTCAAATTTCAATCCTGTGTAGCTTCTAGCCGGAGAAGCCGCTGTTACTGCACTAATCATCATAGTTCTTACTCCATTTTTATATTAACCCATCACATATAAAATATTTGTATGTTTGAAAACAGCAAAAAATAAATTTTTGCCAGCTTTATTCCTTCTTAATTCATTAACTACCCTGTTTTTTGCATTATAATACGCTTTTCGGTGTTTGTAAAATTATATATACAAATTTAACATTTCTTAACACTTGCACCTCTTCTTTTTTTGTAGTAATTTTCATGGTGTATAAAAAGTTTTTAAAAGAAGGAGAACTCAAATGAGTGAAAGAAAATTAGTTGGAACAGGCGAAATGTTCAAAAAAGCACTCGCCGGCGGTTATGCTATCGGTGCTTACAACGTAAACAACATGGAAATTCTTCAGGGTATTGCCGAAGCTGCTGAAGAAACTCAATCACCTATTATTTTGCAGGTTTCTGCAGGCGCAAGAAAATATGCTAACCAAACTTACTTAATCAAACTTGTTGAAGCTGCATTGGCAACAACTACTGTACCTATTGCCCTGCACCTTGACCACGGCGCAGATTTTGAAATCTGCAAAGCCTGCATCGACGGCGGTTTTTCATCTGTTATGATTGACGGCTCAAGATTCCCGCTTGAAGAAAACATTAAACTCACTAAACAGGTTGTTGACTACGCTCATCCGCGCGGAGTTTCAGTTGAAGCTGAACTCGGCAAACTCGCAGGAGTTGAAGATGATGTTAAAGTTCATGCTAAAGATTCAACCTACACCGATCCTGAAGAAGCTGCTAGATTCGTTAAAGAAACAGGCTGCGATTCTCTTGCTGTTGCTATCGGAACTTCTCACGGCGCTTACAAATTCAAAGGCGAAGCTAAACTTGACTTTGAAAGACTTGCTGAAATCAAAAAAGCTGTAAACGACATCGTTGGATATGATTATCCGCTCGTTCTTCACGGCTCTTCTTCAGTTCCGAAAGAATTCGTTGAAAAATGCAACAAATTCGGCGGCAACCTTCCTGATGCTCAGGGTGTTCCGGAAGATATGCTTAACTACGCTTCTAAACACGGCGTTGCCAAAATTAACATTGATACCGACTTAAGACTTGCAATGACTTCAACAATAAGAGAATTCTTTATTGAACATCCGGAAAAATTCGACCCGAGAGAATACATGGGCCCGGGAAGAACTGCCGTTAAAGAAATGGTTATACACAAAATGCGCGACGTTCTCGGAACTGCAGGACACGCTCAAGACTAGTTTCTTTAAGATACGACCAACCTTAAAAAGACCGCTTTTACAGGCGGTCTTTTTTAATACTTTGAGCCGGCAGGTTAAAGCGGAATTCAAATTCAACAAGCACCGGAAACTTTTAAATTTATACACAACTCCAAGAGACCAACTAAAAAACAAAAAGTGACCGTCAAATTTTGAGAGGGTCACCATACTTCCAACTTATATTGTGATTATAAAACTTGTATCAAATAACTTGCAAAATTTTTGAAAAACCTGCCGGATAATGTTTAGTCCGACAGGTTTTAATTTTACTTTTTCAAGAAATCAGGGATTTCGATATTAGTGAAACCTGACCCCATTTGCGGCATAGATGATCTTCTTGCCTGAGTCGGGGTTGCGCTGTTATTGAAAGCACCCGAGAAAAAGTCTGACGCACTGAGCTGTTTAACATCTTTTTTCGGAGGCTCAACGGGCTGATTTTTAAGTTCAAAACCTGTAGCAATAACAGTAACCTGAATTTCACCCTGAATATTTTCGTTAATAGCAGTACCGATAATAACGGTTGCATCGTCAAGAACCGCGTCATGGATAATATTAGCCGCATCGGTAACTTCATGAAGCGTCATGTCCGGACCGCCTGTAATGTTGACGATAACGCCGGATGCACCGTTAATAGAAGTTTCAAGAAGCTGTGAATTGATAGCGATTTCAGCAGCTTTGATAGCACGACCTTCGCCCTGACCTCGGCCGATACCCATAAGAGCGGAACCTGAAGCCTGCATAACATTTTTAACATCAGCAAAGTCAACGTTGATAGTTCCGGGAACAGTGATGATATCCGAAATACCCTGAACACCTCTCAACAAGACTTCATCAACGATAATGAAGGATTCATTCAGAGAAACTTGACGGTCGACAACCTGAAGCAATTTATCGTTCGGAATAACGATAACCGCATCAACAGCTTCACGCAATTTTTCAAGACCTTGAACAGCCTGATTCTGGCGTTTGCGGCCTTCCCAGGAGAAAGGTTTTGTAACAACGGCAATTGTTAAAATACCGAGTTCTTTGGCGATTTTAGCAACTACAGGAGCAGCACCGGTACCGGTTCCGCCGCCCATACCTGCCGTAATAAACACCATATCGGCGCCGTCAAGGGCCTGAGTAATTTCCTGCTGAGCTTCTTCAGCGGCTCTTTCGCCAACTGCCGGATCACCGCCTGCGCCAAGACCTGCTGTTGATTTTGTGCCGAGTTGAATTTTGTTAGGAGTTTGAGCAAAATTCAACACCTGCAAATCTGTATTCATTAACCAGAACTCAACACCTGAGAGCCCTGCTTTAATCATTCTGTTGACAGCATTACCGCCGCCGCCGCCGACACCTACGACTTTAATTTTGGTAGGGTTAATTGCGGAAGTAGCAGGCTGAATCTGATTGTTTGTTGGATCTTCTTTCTTTGCGAAGATATCTGATACGTAATTTTCCACTTTGTTACCTCTTTATAGTTAATATAATAACATAATTCCGGATACACAGCCCGATTAGATTATACCGGACTCCCCAATTATATAATAACATAGTATTTTAAATAGGAAAAAAGTACAAGAATTTTGGGCGAATTATGAACAAAAGTTAATAAAAAAGTGAAGAGTGAGGCGTGAAGGGTGAAGAGAGTTGAAGGGGTGAAAAAACTTTATGTCATCCTGAGGCGCACGAGCAGATGATGAAAGGCGTCAGCCGTACCCGTTTATTGCGAGTGCGAAAAGCCGAAGGATCTCTTGAAAATGCCATGAGATTCTTCAGTCACTTCGTTCCCTCAGAATGACGTTAAGTTGTGCGATAAAATTCTGCGTTTCCTCATAATGACATGGGAAAATAGGACGTCATCCTGAGGCGCACGAGCAGAGGGTGAAAGGCGTCAGCCGTACCCGTTTATTGCGAGTGCGAAAGCCGAAGGATCCCCTTAAAATCCCAGAAGATTCTTCGGGCTTCGCCCTCAGAATGACGTGGCTCGCAAGAGGATTCTTCGGTCGCAATGCTTCCTCAGAATGACGTGCGAAAAAAGATACGTCATCCTGAGGCTTTAGCCGAAGGATCCCCTAAAAACGCGATGAGATTCTTCGGTCGTTACACTTCCTCAGAATGACAGGAATTTTTTTTCGGATTAAGTAAATCAGACCGGCTTGCTCTAAAAAGGGAAAGGCGCCCGTGTGTAATTACTATAAATTCGGGCGCCTATATTGAGCAAAAAGCTTTGTTATTTTCTATTTTTTCTGACATTCTATGCGATGGAAGAATAACCCTACCCCGCCCTTCGGGCACCCTCAGCCGCCTTTGGCGGCAGATAGTCTCGGCTCATTCTTCGCCTGTTTGAGCTAGCATCCCACAAGGGGCGAGGGGAAAAATTTTACGTAACGAACTTTTCGTCTTAACGTCCTAACGTCTTTTCGTCTTTATAACATAAACTCTTATCGTCCTATCGCCTTGCGGTCTTATCTTATATTGACCACTCACCCTGCCCTCTCCCACAGGGGGAGAGGGTTCCGGTAAGGTTTTGTGTCACGCGCAGCCCGAACTACTGGCTAGTACTATTTTTTATATATATACCAAACTGGTCTATAATAAGTTGGACCACCATGAGTTGTTGTTATTGTTTGATCGTTATTTGGTGGTGCAGTACTAGGTCTGTAAAAACTTTGATTACAACCGTTTCTATCATAGTTACTGCTACCGCTTAGATATATACTTGCAGAAGCCTGATATGTTCCATGCGGAACAGCTTTGGATGTGTTAGTACAACCGCCACTCGACTTGCAGCTTGTAGATAAAGTTATTTGTTCGTTTGTTTTAGTATTTATCAACACTACATATATCTGTATACTAGAGATAGAACATCCATAGGTAGCGTGACCGCTGTAATTTATTTGTGGTGATAACGTTATGGTTGCTTGAGCGTCAGATCCACCACCATTTTCAGGAGTATACCAGAATATAACCTGAGTATCCTCAGCCGGCATTGTACCGCTTTTGGATTTAGCATCCGGAGTGTACCCGCTCACAGATTTGGCATTTACAGTATATTTTTCACCCTGTTTATACTCAAAAGTTTCAGTTGGAGAAACTTTGTTGCCAGCGCTATTTTCTTTCCAGTGCTGTACTCTTAAGGTATATTTCTCCTCTTGTTGCGATTTATAATAGAGTTCAACCCTAAGGGGAGCTTTGACATTAGAGACGTTGATAGAGGTAGAGGAGCCAGATTTTTTGGGAGAAGAGGAAGAGCCTTCAAAGGCTTTCCAATTAGAGAATTTAGCGCCGTTATACTTACTATAACTAGTATTAGCAGTAGTATATTCACTATCAGCATTATAGGAGAAAGTTTTACCGTTTTCAACGGTCATTTCTTTAGTTTCTACATGCTTGTCATCAACGTAATATAGAATATTAACATTTTGCTTAGCGACAACATTACGCACACCGTATTCAATAACGACATTCTGGTCACTGCATACGATAGTACTGTAATCAGTGGGATTTTTAGATTGACCGTTGACAGTAAGGTTTTTGATATATGTCTCCCCGCCATTAGTAGCGCCGCCCGGGTTTTGTAGCGTCAGAGTCCAGGCGGTACCGCCGGAGAATGTACCGGTACCTTCACGGGTCAAAGCAGGATTTGAACCCCACCACGGGTTGCCGGCTATTACATTATTCTGACCGTTGTCTAAGAAACAGCCGGGATCATTACATTTTTCCGTTACTTTTATGCTGTAGTAATTTGACGGGGCACAAGGGTCATTGCCGGCGCTACCGCTGCAATCCCAGAGGAATTCCCCTGTAAGTGTGCTTGAGGTATATTTTCTGGTATCCAGTGTTACAGTGCCGGTTATATCACTTGCAACACCGCTTGAGCCTGATGCTACTGTACTTCCGTTAAAGGTTATTCCTGCGGGTTTACAGGTTGCTGTCGGGTAAGATACATTACAATCCTCTGGCTGCTGGCTGAGTGTTATTGTGCCGCATCCATTGACAGTTGCTTTGATTCCGTTTACAGGGTTGTCCCCAAAACTCATGGTTGTTCCGTTCTGGTCTTTGTACGTTCCATACGCAATGCAATAATTACCCACTTTTGAATGGACACCGGCCTTATCTCTGAAGTACATTGTTATATTATACTTCTTATTCGGGTCACAGGCGGGCTCTTCTTTTTTATCGAAGCCTACGTTGACGGTAAAACCGTTTTCCGGAAGGCTGGATGTACTTTTCGGATTGATAGTTATATCATCCGAACTGTCTACTCTGCTGATTGTATAGCTTCCACCGCAAGCCAGACCTGTCCACTGTGCC
The DNA here is from genome assembly GCA_944322665.1 of Candidatus Gastranaerophilales bacterium. Lineage (GTDB taxonomy): Bacteria > Cyanobacteriota > Vampirovibrionia > Gastranaerophilales > Gastranaerophilaceae > Scatenecus. Next base: position 34,374 of record CALUPM010000015.1, read on the forward strand.
TTGAAACTGTTTGAACTATCCAGACGCGCTCTTTTTTCACCGCCGACGCCATTCAGTTTCAAATCAGCCCACTGGCT
>CALUPM010000016.1 GCA_944322665.1 Candidatus Gastranaerophilales bacterium
GCTTAACATATTCATTAACACTCACTCCGCCTGTCAGGGCTGTATTTCCGCTGTCCTTGATTGCGCTTGCGGCTCCGGTCAGGAATCCGTCTGAACCATGACCGGGTCTTGAGCGATAATAGGCACGGACTTTTGTGCCGTCCGAGCGGGTGTAGCTTCTTACATAAACTTCATCTGAACCCGCCAGATCAGCTTCTCTTGGAATTCCAAGATTGTTTAGCTGGAAATCTATAGCCGGTTCATTCTGTCGGAATTCGTCAGGGGTCATTCCTCCTATTTCTTCCGCATAATAGATTTTGTCCGAGTTTAATACTTTGTTAAAAAAATCCTTAATTTTCATATCACTTCTTCCTTTCTTGTTTGATTTTTTAACATTCTATAACTTTATTATTTTGAACTATTTTTAATATTTCCACAAGTCCGTATTTTTACTTAAGTAATTTTACGTACGTATTTTTACGGACATCAAATTTCCAAAAACCATGACAGCTTCGGTTTTTAGTGATTTATATTTTTGTTGAAATTCTTGTCTTTTTATAATAATTTTTAGTTATGGCAAGACTAATCGGCATATCGGATATTCACGGAGAACTGGAAAAACTTTGCAGGGTCTTAGAAAAAGTTAATCCTCAAAAAGAAGATACCATTGTTTTTATGGGGGATTACATAGACAGGGGCGCAAAGTCCAAAGAAGTTGTTCAAAAAATTATTGATATGAAAGAGGTCTGCAATTGTGTTTATCTGATAGGGTCTCATGAATATGCGCTTCTGCACGCTGACACGGATGACTATTATCACTATCTTTTCTGGAATTACGGCGGAGTGCAGACTGTTGAAAGTTACGGAAGTTTTGATAATATTTTAAAAACCCACGGCGAATTTTTCAGAAGCCTTAAATTCTATTACATAAACGGCAGATATTTATTTGTTCATGCCGGCCTTCGAGACGGGATTCCGATTGAGAGCCAGAATGAAGTTGATATGGTATATATAAGAAGGGAATTCTACGAAAAACCGCACCATTTTCCTTACAAAATAATCTTCGGGCACACGGAATTTGACAAACCGCTTGTGCAGAATGACAAAATTTGCATTGACACAGGCTGCGGCAAGTACAAAAATTCTCCGCTCACTGCCATAGTCCTGGAAAACGGAACTGAAACGTTTGTCAACTCGTTTTAAAAGGGATGTATATAGCAAATTCCACCAAAAATTTTCAAAACAGCGTCATACTGAGCGTTAGCGAAGTATCTCAATAAAAAAGATTCTTCGGACTAAAATCCTCAGAATGACGGGCTTTTATTGTATCTGCGGAATTTGCTATATAAGTCCCGTTTAAAATCCGGAGATTTTTATGTTACAGCATTATCTCTGATTTGTTGTTTAATATCTGCGAACCAATCCGGATTTTCCTGAACTTTTTTAAGATCGTCTTTAAGTTTTCGGAAATAACATTTGCCGGTAACATCACATTCAGCGATATCTCCCGCAATAAAAGCTTCCTGCTCGGTTAGATTGTTTAAATATCTGCCCATATTTATAGTTCCGTCAGGATTATAATAATCGCATGCTGTCAGGGTTTTGAAATACTCCTGAACAAGTTCGCTTCCTTTTGAATTCGCTTTTACAGGCCCCCATAATCTGATTACGTTTTTTCTGAGTGTATTTAACTGATCTTTGTATTCCTTCAGATTTGTTTCTAAAAATTTTTCGTATTTTTCAGGGTTGTTTTCATATAAAGCTTTCAGATTTAAAATTTCCTGAATTTGCTGCGGGTTGTCGCCGCACCTTAGAATTTCATCAAAAGGAAGAGCAATTAAAGAATCAAAAATTAGCTTTTCTTTTTGCGCTGTAATGTTTGTATAGAGTTCAACAGCCTTTTCGCCTAAAGTTTCGTGGCTCAAAATTTTTAAATTCTGCATGCAGTGCTGAAATTCATGTCTTAATGCCCAGAGAATTTGAGTTTTGTTTAAGTTTTTGTTTGCTTCGGGATTTGTATTAATACTTATACGATGTTCATTACTGATATAACGCATCAAAGATTCAGTGTAATAATCCGCACTTAAGCCGGGACGAATTTCATCTGACAGCCCTAATTTTTTGCATAATAAGTTATAAGCTGAAATATAAAAATCTTCATCTTCCAGTGCAAACAGGCTATCAATCTCAGGTTTTGTTATTCCCGTACGCATACGGGTACCGATTATATATGTTTTGAAAAAATTTACATCTACAGGCGTCAACTTTTCAAAAACAGATTTGGAATTTTGCACGACTTTTTGCGCGGTTTTGTTAATTGAGCCTGCATTATTTGTAACTATTCCGTAAAATTTTGCAACAGCTGGGTTAATCCACATAAAAATCCTTTCTGTTTATTTTTAAATTCAAACACAGAAAAAATTGCGCTGTAAATTGCAAATTTTTAAGATATTTTAACTAAAATTGAATAAACTTATATCCTCTTTTCGGAGAAGAAGTTTGAATTTGGACAGCCGGCTGTGTGTTATTTTTAGCAGGCTGTTCATATTTTATTTTTACATTAGATGACGGTAACGTCTGAAGACCTTGTTTGCCGGAACTTACGGTTCCGCGCGGAACATTAAAGGCATCCTCAAAAGCGGTTTCAAATTTTTGTCTGCTTCCGTCGACTTTATAAAAAGTTCCGCCGGTGGCGGTCGGAAGACACCTCAGCGCATTGTCCGAACCTAACTGAACGACATCAATCTGCAAATCGCTGTGGCTTTTAATAATTGATTTTATGTAAGCGCAGGGGTCACCTCCGCATGATTCGCCGCCGTCTGTGACGAGAATTATTTTCTTCAGCTGCACCGGAGCTTTTTGATTGTCTTTTGTTAAAATAGTTACACCTTTAAGGTCTTTGTTTACTGTTTCACGGAGTGCAAATTCAATAGGAGTTGCGCCGCCGATTCTGGCATCTTCAAGTGCTTTAATAAGTTTTGATTCATTGTTTTTCTTAAAGTAAACCGCAAGGCGGGAGGCTTTGCAGGCGTCGACATAGGTAAATGATGTCAGCGAAGCTCCTTCTCCGAAAACTCTTAGAGCAACTGCAGAAGTATCGGGGATTTTAGGAAGAATATAGACAAGAGTATCTTTTGCAATCTCAATCCATTTGTCCATACTTCCGGAATAATCGACGAGAAGTTCAATTGCTTCACCTTGAATATTTGCGTTTTTGGGACTCTGGACAATTTCCACCTGTTTGTAAGTCGCCGGTGTATAAACATTGTACTGCCGTGCCTGTACAATAGAAAAAATTCCGCTTGTTAAAAATATGGCAGATAAAGCGCATATATTTTTTAATACTTTCGCCTTCATAGTTTAATTATAGTAAAATTAAACAGTCATTGCAAGAAAGCCGTCATCAATTATCCCCATAATTTACGAATTTATAGTTAGACGCAAGCGGCTGGTTATTTAAACATTTTTTTGTTCTTCTTGGTTTAACTATTTTTTCGTTGTATGTTCTGACTCTCAGGTTGGATTCTTTTGAAGAAACTTTCTCTTCATTTCTTGACTCTGACACTGTTCCGACAGGAACATTAAAGGCTGCTTCAAAAGCGTTTTCAAACTTCTGTCTGCTTCCGTCGATTTTATGGAAAGTTCCGCCTGTGGCATCAGCAAGGCAGGCTAGTTTGTCGCTGTTGCCAAGCTGGATAACATCAATTTTTATATCTTTTCTCTTTTGCATAACTTCTCTTATATAAGCGCACGGGTCGCCCCCGCAGGTTTCGCCGCCGTCAGTAACGAGAATTATTTTCTTCTTTTTTCTTGTGGTATTCTTATCAAAAGCCCTGACATTTTTCAAATCTTCTTCTACTGTTTTCTGCAAACCGTACACAAGCGGCGTCAAGCCGCCAAGATTTGCCCCGGACAAACCTTCCGAAATTTGCGATTGATTTCCTTTCCTGAGCGAAGTTACAAGTCTTGAAGAAGTGCAGGCAGCGGCTCTGTCAGAACCTGCTTCCGCCCTCTCGCCGAAAACCCTTAGAGCAACCGCCGACTTATACGGAATACGCGGCAGAATGTATTCTAAAGTTTCCTTTGCCTCTGTTATCCACCTGCCCATACTTCCTGAAAAATCCACAAGAAGCATTACAGCTTCCCCGTTTATTGATATATGAGAAGGCCCTCTGAGTTTTGCCATCTGTTTGTAACCGTTTGCGGAATACACTTTGAATTCCCCTGCCTGTACAGGCATAGCGCAAGCTGCAATCACGCTTAATCCGATTAAGAACGATAAAATTTTCTTCATTTTCACCTTTTAATAATTTTTCCCTGTTATTTATATAAAGTCCGGACTGAACAAAAAATTTACAAAATCGTTAAGTATATATAAAGTTTTGTTGCAAAAGGAGTGTCATACAACTATAATATTTTTAAGGATGAAAATGAAAAAGTTTTGTATTCTTTTAATAACTTTATTACTTACGGCGGTTTCCGCTTATGCTGCGGACGTATCCAGATTGTACAGAATAAAAAACGCTGATAAAGAAAGCGTAAACAAAGTTCTTGCACCTTACCTTAAAAAACTTTTTCCAGATATGATACGCCAACGAAACGGATATATTCTGGAGAACAAAGATAAGGGATATTATTACGTTATTATTGTCACGGAAAAAGATAACAACTGCTATTTTTATTACATGTCAAACAACGAGGACGAAGATTTACGGAAAGATATACTAAAAACCTTAAAGAACAATGACCTTAAGAACCGCAGAGTTATTGACTCGAGCCTGAAGAGCTATTTTTACGGGGAAGCCTACACAAACCTTGCCCACAGCAGCGCAAGAGTAAACCTCAGATCAAAAGAAAATCTTAACAGCTCTGCAGCTTCAAGCCAGAATCCCGTAAACGCAAAAGAAATAAACTACGATTTCAGCGACGAAGCGCAGGAAAGATTTAATTCTACGCACAATCCTGATATTATAAACCTTGAACTTCCGGACAATAACGAACAAAAAGCAGAAATCAACCCGAAACGCAATATTATAAGACTTCCGCAAATCGGAGATTCAGGAACAACAAGTGCTTACAATCCGTACGCAGGGCAGTCATATCAGACACAACACGTTCAAAAACCGACAAATGTTTTAAGCGGAAGCGTAGTTTATATTCCTGACGGAACATCTTTTACAGCGGCACTTTTGTCAGATATTAGCTCGGAAAGTATTGTTAATAATGACAGAATAAGCGCAGAACTTGATCAGGACTGGACATATAACGGACAGCTTATTGCGCCTGCCGGAAGCATCTTAAACGGACGCGCTGTTGACACCAAATCTGCATCTTTTGCTATGGGAAACGGGCAGATAGGACTTCTTTTCGATGAGGTTATGACACCTGACGGAAATATTATCCCGCTCAAAACCAACAAAGTTTATATAGTAGGCAACAACTCCCGCGCGCTTAATATAACCAAAAGGGTTGCCGGAGGAGCGGCGGCAGGACTTTTGCTGTCTGCTGTTTCAATGCTTCTCGGGGCTGACCCGACGCACGCGCTTGTTTACGGAATGTCAATAGGTGCAGGCGGCGGCGCAATTTCCGCAATCTCAACAAGAGGGGAAGAAATTCAGCTTATTGAAGGGTCACAACTTCAGATTATGCTCACCGAACCGCTTTCAATCCAGACTTACAGGCAATAACAAAAAGGAATTTTATGTCAGTAACCATTACGTCTAAAAATAATGAAAAAACATTCAGGGAAAAAGATTTTATAATCATCGGCTCAAATTCCGACTGTGATTTTAAGATTGACGCCGGATTTGATTTTATTTTGACCGTCCAATATAACGAAGCCGAAAAAAAATGCACGGTCATTAACAACTTTGAAAACCCGAAAATTCTTTTTAAAGGCGAACCTTTCAGAGGCAGGCTTGTCCTTACAAAATTCTGCAAACTTAAAATTGCGGACTCGGGCGAATTTATCGGGATAAAAATTACGGAAACTGCGGAAGAACCGGCATCAAAAACCGCTCAGAAAGAATTGACACGGGAAGAATTTAAAGAACTTTACGGGAACGACGTAAACACTGAAATTAAACTCAAACTGGACAAAATCAAATCAGACATCGAAAAAGAAAGAATTGCTGTTGCAAAACAAACCTCTTTTGCGATTACGGATATAAAAAAGAGGCTTTCGCTGAATTTTAAAGCGGCTATTGTTTTAAATATTGCGCTTGTCATAAGCACGATTGTTATGACCTTCGGGATTACAAATTATTTGATGGGGCTTCCGATATCTGACACGGTTGCATTTATGACAATGCCCTTAAACATCAAAATGCTTGCACTTTTTTCGGTTTTAACTTATGCGGTTTCGCTTTCTCTGAAGCAGGGAGTTTTTCTCTATCTTCAAAACAGAGATTTAAATTCTCCTGCGCACGGCGCAAAATTTGCACAAAACTTTTTTATTATTTTGCCGACGCTTTTTATGCTCGGATTTTACGGGGTGAATCTTATTTATTATATGAACCCGAACGGAAGAATAGTCTACGGCGCGCTGGTTGCGTTGTTTTTTGTAATGCTAAATGCGGCGACAGCTTTTGCCTGCGGATATTTCAAGTACAGCGGGCATAAGCTTTCAATGGAGCTTAACAAATACGAGTACAGGGAAGATTTTGAAATAATTCTGAACAAGTACCAGAGCTGGATAGATATGTTTGTAAACAGTCTCGGGACTGTAAAATTGAATTACTTAAAAGATAAAGTTTTCACACTGCAGTTGAAGGGACTCGGAGAAACAATTCTCGGAATTTTAACCGCACCTTTTCTTGCGTACGGGGTTTCAAACACTCTTGCGATGTGTTTTCCGGAAGCTGCAGGATGGGTTAGAATTTCCGGATTAAGATTTTCGCCGGTGTTTTTAATCTTAGCCACAATGCTTGTTATATTTGCATTCTTCACAATCACTAACGGATTTTTAAACATAAGAAAAGTCAACGGCTCGGACGTTATCAAACTTGACGGATTCAGAAATTATCTTTCTCACGGGGTGGATATTTTCGGGCTTCAGAATGTTCGCTCGCTTGAAAGAGAACGGGTTAGACTTTTTGTAATAGGAATTTCCATTATATTTATAGAATTCACCATGAACACTTCGTTTTTTATGACAGAAATCGGTGCGGATTTAAGCGGAATTTTCATAAGTTTTGTGGCAGCGGCTGTTCCGACAGCGCTTTTGATTGCGGAAACCTACATACTCAGCCGCACAAACTATGAACTTTTTGTCTGTGACTCTCTGATTTCAAAGCTGGATAGAAAATGATTAAACTATATCTGACAGTAACCGCAATATTAATGCTGATAATAACGATTGCCGCAGGGATTATAAAACCCGGCATCAATAAGCCCGTGCACTTTGCCGGAAGTGATTTTGAGATAACAAACACCAAACTTGCGCGCCATCCGGAGGCAACCCACGAGCCGCCGGCGCAGACGAAAATTGTTAATACCGGACTTTCAGACACAAAAACAGTTGAAAAAATTATAGAAACCACCGCCCCGAAAACGGGAAATAAAACTCAAATTATTGAAACAAAATCAGAAACAACAACGAACACAAAAGAAGTAAAAATTCAGCCGCAAAAAACGAAAACAATAACAAAAACTGTTACAACATCCAAACCTCAGACTGTTACAAAAACAGTTACAAAACCGGCTCAAAAAACTTCACAGCAGACAAAAAACGTCGCGCCCTCAGCGCCCGAACAGAAATCTCAGACTGTTACAACAGCCCAGCTTCCGCAATCCGTAAAAAATATTCTAACAGGCGCTCAATTAGAAAAGCCTGAAAAAGAACAAAAGACAGAACCAGTTAAGGAATTGCCTAAAACAACAGTGCTTCCTGACATTCAGCCGACAAAGACACCTGAGCAGATTGTTCAGGATATCGGGAAAGAAGACCGCCCCCTGACAGAACAGGAAGAAATAATCGTCTGGAACATCTGGCGAAGTAATCTCCAAAACCAGATTATGCGCGACACAAAAATTTCAGCGCCCTTAGGCACAACTTTTAAATTCTCTTTCACGGTCGATAAACGAGGCAGAATTTCAAACCTCAAAACCTGGGCTTCTCCATCAGACTACAACACGGTTGCCGTAAATTACTTAAAGCCGCTCATATTAAGTTATCAGGGACAGTCTATTTTGAACTTTCCTTCCCGCACAAAACGTGTTATAACTAATGTAACAGGCGGGTTTGTAATCTCAACTGAGGACAAATTCAGCACTCCCGGAGATTTTTCGGATATAGAAAAAATTAAAACTTATAAGTAGGTAAAAAATGTACAGATGCACGGAATGTCAGGAAGAATACAAGGAAAAACCCGCATACTGCAATTGCGGGAATGACGAATTTGAAGAAATTCTGGCACCGTCACAACAAACTCCGGCACAATTTTTTGACGGAACAGACCGCAGTGCAAGAAAAAAACTTCCGCTTAATTCAATACTTTCGATAAGTTTTCTTATTTTTTGCATAATTTTGTCAATCGGAATCTGGTTTATAAAACTACCGGAATCACAGAATTCTGAAACAAAACCGGACACAGAAACACTGCAGCAAAAGATTCCGGCGGATGTTGAAAATTTCTGGAAAGATACTGACAAGCCGTCTGCGCCTGAGCAGGAGAAAAACCACCCCACAGCCCCGAAACCATCAACTCAGCAATCACAGGCAAAAACGACATCAAAGCCCGCGCAAAAGCAGACAGTATCAGCTCCAGAGCAGACTTCAAAATCCACAGCGGCAAAACCGGCTGCCCCAAAGTCTGCGCAAAAGCCCGTGCAAACAGTTTCTAAACCGGTACAAAAAAATACGCAGGCTTCCACCTCAGCTCAAAGCAAACCGAAACTTCCTGATTCTGTGTTGAATATCGGAAAATCAAACCAGCAGACAGCAAGACCCGCCCAATCCGCAGCTTCAAAGCCTGCCCCGAAACCAGAACCGCCTAAAATGAGCAGTTCAGAATTTCTCCAATACAAAGGGGAAGTAAGAAGTGCTTTGCTTGCAAAGCTCAACGTTGCGGCAATCAAAGGAACAGGCGACTGCGCGGTGGAATTTTCACTCGAGAGCACAGGAAAACTCATAAACAGAAACTTTATCTACAAATCTTCCAACAAATCCGTTAATGATGAAGTTTATCTTATGCTCATGCGGCTTCCGTACTATAAACAACCGCCCAAATACTACAATGGCGAGAAAATAAAGCTTAAATTTTACTTCAACAACGGTTATTACGAAATAACGTTTATTTAAAACCCTCGCCTGAAATTATTGTTCACTACTTTATCGCGAAATTTTTTATATTTCACGTCATTCTGAGAGAAGCAAAAAATCTTTTTTATTTTGTCCTCCGGACGGGGGCACTTTTGATGGCAAAAGTGCCGCAAAACCAGCCGCACGCTCTGTTCACTAATAATTTGTCCGGCTCGGCTTTTAGGCGGGTAAACTCGCTTCGCTCAAACAATACCCGCCTTTGAGGTTTGCCTCGCCTGAAATTATTGTTCACTTCGCTATCGCGGCATTTTTATAGAAACATCGTGACTATCTGAAAATCGCAAGCTTATTCCAGAAGGATTCGTAAGTGCCTGTAAGTTTTTCGTATCTTCTTCTGGTCTTTGAGTCTACAAAATCATTATTTTCTAGGCTGATTTTTTTCATGCGTTCTTCAACCATGTTTTTAAATTCTGTTTTGTATGGCTCTGCGACTTCTCTAATCCATGCATAAAACATATTTATCGCAAAAGAATGGAACAGGTCAAAATACTCTTTTCTGATATCTTCATTTTCAATTTCCGAGTGAATATATTCATTTATATTATCCAGAGATTTAATCAAATCGAAAACAAGATTAGAACTAAATGCCCCGTAGGTAGAAGCTGCTTTATTTATTCTGTAATAATAACAGGTTTTACGTGTAAGCGCAATACTGGAAGCAAGCATTGACGCCACAAAAAGGAAATATATATCTTCGCCGAATTTTACATCACGAACAAATCTGATATTATTATTATTCAATAGCTTTGCTCTGTAGAGTTTGTTGCAAATTACTTTTGATTTTACAAATCTTGCTTTATCCTGATTTGTAGAGAACAACGGCTCTTTAACCTTGAATGTCTGACGGGACAGATAATTATTCCCCTGTAATCTGCCATCTTTATCATAAACAATATCGCTTGCTGTAATATCAGCACCTGTGTCCTGCGCGGTCGCATATAAAGCTGAGAGGAAATTTTTCTTTATATAATCATCGCTGTCTACAAAGGCGATATAATCACCCTGTGCCCTGTCTAAAGCTGTATTTCTTGCCGCACTGACGCCGGCATTTTCTTGAGAAATCAATATAATCCGGCTGTCCTGCTTTTTATATTTTTCAAGAATTTCCGCGGAATTGTCAGTTGAGCCGTCATTAACACAAATGACTTCAAAATCTTTAAAAGTCTGGTTTAATATGCTGTCCAGACACTGTTTCAAATATTTTCCGGCATTATATACCGGAACTATTACACTAACCTTGATACCATTTTTATTTTCCATAAGAGTATTATACCAGAAAAAATCCGATTTGTATCCTATACTTTACTTATATTTTTTTTGTTGTATCATATAAACTATGCAGAAATTAGTTCAACACCGACGCAGAAGATTTAATCAGGAGGTTTTGTTTAAAGACTGAACTTTCCGTTTCTTATGTGCGGATAAAAAGATTTAGACAGAACCTTAAAAACTTTGAGGTTCTGTTTTTTGTAAAAAAAAGTTAAAAAATTTCAGAAAATAAGCAATAAAAATTTTTACGGTACTTAAAATAAAAGTGTGAAAGGAAAGTTATGATATTAAGACTTCGACGAAAATCTATCATAAAAAAAGCGAATGCCCCGCGCGTTAGACTGATGAACTTAATCTGGGGCTTGTGATAGACAACTGCGCAAAAACGTAACTAAAAGTTTTTGCCGTAATCGAAAAGGAAATTTTACATGATACCCGCAATTTCAGCAAGCAAAATATACTCAACACTCGGAAACGAAAATTCTTTAATACCCCTTGCGATAAAAGATATCGCAAACAGCACCGGATTAACGGCAGCCTCCTACCTTGCAGGCGACGAGGCTGAAGGAAGAGACAGATTTATAGACGAATTCGGAACGCAGGCAATCTGGCTTTTCGGCATTCCGGTTTACAAAAAACTCCTTGATTTAGGACTGTTTAAAACTCTGGGATTTGACCCGAAAGTCGATGTCAGAGTTCTAAAAAACCCAGATATTTTTGAAAAAGCAAAAGAATATGCCGCAAATGATAAAATTAAAGCATCTTTGGAAAAAATCGGCAAATCTCAGAAAAATATAAAAATCTTTAAAGGTCTGACATTCGGGAAATTTGTAGCCTCGACTTTCCTTACAATCGCTTCATACTACGGGCTTACGAAATTCAGACACAAGCACACTGAAGAACATATCAAAGAAGAATTCTTAAAAAAACAGGCTGCACTTAAAACGACACCGCACAAAATTAAACCTGCCTTTGCCGCACCTTCGCTTCAAAAAGTACCGTCAGCCTTCGGCGGTGTCCACAACAGCACAAAAACTGCTCAAAAACAGGATAAAAATCCGTCCTTCGGCGGCATTCAGGATTTTATGTTCAGCCCGACAAAAAACCTTATGATTGTCGACGGCTCAATCACTGCAGAAAGAATTTTTGAATCAAGAAACCCGCAGGACACCATCGGATACATTGTAAAAGAAGGTAGTTTCTGGGCGTTTATGTATCTTCTCGGCGGCAGAATTCAGAAACACGTTGAAAACAGCACCGAAAAAAAACACAACATGAATATCAAGCTTGACGCAAGGGTTATAGAAAGCGAAGAACTTAAAAATGCGCTTAAAAACAAAGACCTTCCGACACTTCTTCAGACATTTTCAAACCTTAAAAAAGATGTCGATATTTACGACTTTATCTGCAACCCGAATAACAAAGATAACATTATAGTCAAAATGGCGAAGATGTCTGATATTATAAAAGTTACGCCGACACCTGCAAAAGACACTGACAGAACTTTTGCAAAACTCAAAAACACAATTCTCCAGCCCAAAGACCTCAACAATCCTATTGACACAAGAGCGTTCATAGATATTGATGCCGTAAAATCAATCAACGAAAACCTCGGAAAACTTTACGAACAGTTCAGCGCATACAAGGCAAACGCCGGTACAGGCAAGCAGGATGAAGAACTTTTAACCTTCTTTCTTAAAGACCTGAAAAAATACAAACGGATATCAATTCTCAAAAACATCGGAGCCTGCATAGGCGCACTCGGAATTGTATGTCCTGCGATTATGCTGGCTTTAAGGTTTATAAACAAAGACAACAGAAATTTTAAAGTTAAAGAAGACATAGAACAAAAGCTTGCGGCAGATATTCAGGCAGGGAAAATCAAAGTTTAAAAGATAAATAACAGCGCTATACTCTGCCGGCAGAAACGCCTTCAGCAGCAAGAAAACCTGTAGACCAGCAGTTTTGCAGGTTAAAGCCCCCGCAAAATCCGTCAATATCAAGCATTTCACCGCAAAAATACAAGCCTTTATGAAGTTTTGATTCCATAGTTTTGGAATTCACCTCATCAAGCGCAATCCCGCCGGACATCACCACTTCTCCGCCTTTTGCTGGTGAAACCGCTTCAACTTCAAATTCCGACAGCGTTTTTAAAATTCTGTCACGGGTTTTGCCGTCAATCTTGTGCGCTTCCGGGTTTTCATTGACGCTGCATTTTTTTAAAACGGTTTCAGCCAGAGATTTTGGCATAATTTCCGATATTACGTTTTTAATTGTTTTATGCGGATTTTCATTCAACAATTGCTGCAAATTTTCTCCATGCATAAAATCAAACCTGATTTTATAAGGAAAATTTTCCCGCGCCATCACAGAACTTATCATATAAACAACAGGCCCTGAAACCCCGTCGTGAGTAAAGAGTAAATCTCCGGAAAAACTTCTGCCGCGGCATTCTGCTGCAATATTTCTGACAGAAACTCCCGCAAGACAAGAATAATTTTCAGTTGTTTTCAATGCAGTAAGCGCAGGCCTCGGTTCGATAACACGGTGTCCCAGCCCGCTCACAATAGAAAATGCCGAATGGCCGCCGGCTGCTATAACTACATTTTTGAAAAAGTACGCACCTGACTCACTTCTAACCTCAAATCCGCCATTGCAGAAGTTTACGGACATCACATTTTCTTGTTGAAATTTGACTCCTGAAAGCGCATTCAAAAAGGCTTTTCGGACATCTGCCGAACTGTTTGACTTTGGGAAAATCCGCATATCGTCCTGAATATAAGTTTCAACACCGATTTTTTCAAAAAAATCTATTGTGTCTGATGTTCCGAAACGGGAAAACACAGAATATAAAAATTTTTCACCTCTCGGGTAGTTAGAAGCCAGCGCCTTAAAATCAAATTCTGCATGAGCAAGATTGCATCTGCCGCCGCCTGTCGGAAGAAGAGTTTTCAAAGGAGATTTTTTTTCAAATACAACGGGGATAATTCCTTTTTGTTTCAGGAAATATGCACACGCACACCCTGCAGGCCCGCCGCCGACAATTGCAGTTTCAGATTTCGACCCGTGTACCATAAAGAAATACCATCTCCGGATTTTCAAGGTCGTTATGGAGTTCTATTATTGATTTATGCAAAACAGGATGAATAAAATCAGGAATCAATTCAAGAAGCGGCACAAGCGTGAAAGCTCTCAGGTGAACATATTTGTGCGGGATTGTCAAATTTTCGTCCTGAATAATTTCATTTCCGTAAAACAGAATATCAATATCAATTGTCCTGTCTTCATAGTTTGAAGAACCTGCAGTTCTTTTGCGCCCGAGCTGAGCCTCAATTCTCTGACATTCAGCAAGAAGGTCTTTAGGAGAAAGATTTGTTTTAACTTCAAGCACAGCATTAACAAACCATTTGTCAGACGCCATATTCCATGGTTCTGTTTCATAAAAAGCCGAAGTTCTGATAATGCTTATATTCTCGCAGGCACCCAGAAGGCTTGCCGCCTGCTGCACATAACCTATCCTGTCACCGGTATTAGACCCTAAACTTAAGTAAACAATTGCCATAACAATATTTTATAGATTTTTTTATATAATGTCAATAAAATTTTGAAGGGGGAAAAAAGCCGCAACTCTGCTGTTTCTGAATTTTTGTCTATCGGCGACCAAGTTTTCGTGCAGTTCAGGAGATAAGACTGTTTTATAAAATTCACTGTCATTCTGAGCGAAGCGAAGAATCCCAAAGCATATTTTAAAAGATTCTTCGGTCGTTTCACTCCCTCAGAATGACATGACAGGACAAAATGGGGCGATACCCTGCGCCTTAGCTTTTTGTCGGAGTGGTAAAATTTGACTGACTGTTGCTGTTCAATCACCCACACGAAATTATAAATTCGCTGAAGCTCACTAACAATTTCTTCCCTCTCCCCTCAAGGTAGAGGGGATATATTTAACGTAACGAACTTATCGTCTTAACGTCTTAACGTCCTATCGTCTTTCTAAACGTAACCTCCTAGTGCCTTAGTGCCCTAGCGCCTTAGCATCTTTTTCCGTAACAAACTATTCACCCTTTCACCCGTTCAACTTTTCAACTCTCTTCACTCTTCTTAACATATAGCCATGCCAGCCCTCTGTATATTAAACTTGAAATATGAGTGACGAAATTAACAGGAAAGTAATCAATATATTTTCAAGGCACAATAAAGAGCTTCCGCCGGCGTCTGCAAGCGAAAAGGTCAAATATTATGCCGGATTTAATTACGTCAAAATTAACAGAGACCACAACGGAAATAAGTTTAACAAAGAACATTTGATTAAATACTCAAAAACGTGCCACTATATAGTCAGAGTAATGCGGGAACTTGACGGGGAAGTTGTTTTGTATAATTATGATGTTCCAAACGACAACCTTTTCAGGTTTTTAAAATCGTTCGAAGATAACACGCTCGACGGCACTATTATTGAAATTGACAAGTATTTTCCTGACAATCCGGCATAAAAATTGCCGTTAAAGAAAAGTCCGGACAGTTAAAATAAATAGCGGAATAGATTAAATGAATTGTTTCTTCAGAAAATATCACGAAAGCTTATACAACTGCACAAAGCCGTACCAATATGTAGGCGGAGAATTTTTATCATTTAACAAGGATTTTGATAGGGCAAAAATACGGTTTGCATTCGCATTTCCGGACAAGTACGAAATCGGCATAAGCAATTTAGGCCTTAGAGTTCTTTACAATCAGGTCAACACACATCCCGATTTTATGGCGGACAGAGTTTATGCGCCTGAAGCGGATTTTAAACCTAAGCCTCTGTATGCGCTTGAGAGCAAACGTCCGATTAAAAATTTTGATGCGGTAGGATTTTCAATTCAGTATGAACTTTCTTATCCGACAATTTTAAAAATGCTTGAGATGGCGGAAATACCATACAAGAATGCAGATAGAAAAGACGAACATCCGATAATACTTGCAGGCGGCCCATGCGCATACAACCCTTTGCCCGTTGCGGATTTTATCGACGGATTTTTGATTGGTGACGGCGAAGATTCTATTCTTGAAGTGTGTGAATCTCTCGAAAAAACAAAAGGGCTTCCGAGAGCCGAAAGAATAAAAAAACTCTCGGAAATTGAAGGTGTCTGGTGTCCGGACTTTTCTAAAAATGTCACAAAAAGAATTGCACAATTAAACTACGAAACGGCGCTCAAATCTTACCCGATTCCGTTTTCGTCATCTGTTCACGACAGAGCGATTGTTGAAATAAGACGCGGCTGCGGGAGAATGTGCAGATTCTGCCAGCCGGGTCACGTAAACCTTCCCATTCGGGAAAGAAACGCTGAAGATATTATAAAAATTGCTAAAGAACTGGTTGAAAACACCGGATATGATGAATATTCACTTCTATCGCTTTCGTCAAACGACTACCAAAACATAAATGAAGTTATAAAAGAACTTGCAGTTGATTTTAACGAGAAAAAAATTTCCGTATCGCTTCCAAGCCAGCGGATTGACGGGTTTAACCTTGAACTTGCAAACCTCGTACAGAGTGTCAGAAAATCCACAATGACACTTGCGCCGGAAGCGGGTTCCCAGAGGCTCCGTGACATTATAAAGAAAAACATTACGGAAGATATGATTTTGAATGCTGTCCTGACTTTGTACGAAAACGGCTGGTCAAAGGTAAAACTGTATTTTATCTGCGGGCTTCCGACAGAAACCCTTGAAGATATGGACGAAATGGCGGAACTCCTTTCTAAACTTAAATACAGAGCAAAACTTATCAAAAAAGAAAAGAGTTTAAAACACGGGCTTGATATAACCTGCACACTCTCAATTTTTGTTCCGAAACCTTTCACACCGTTCCAGTGGCACGGGCAGATGAATCTGGAGGAAGTAACCGAACATATAAATTATTTGAAAGAAAGAACTTCTCACTTAAAAGGCGTTAAAATCAATTACCACGACAAATTTGTTTCAAGAATTGAAGCAGTCCTTACCCGCGGTGCCAGAAGCCTGTGCAAATATATAGAAGCACTTTATAAAAAAGGCTGCTACTTAGACGCGTGGGGCGAATATTTTGACAAAAACGTCTGGCACCAAACAGCGGAAGAGTGCGGAATATCGTTATCAGAGCTTGCTGAGAAAAATTATGACACGACAATGCCGCTACCGTGGGATTTTATCAATATCGGAGTGGACAAAGAATGGTTCCGGAATGAATACGACAAGGCTCTTGCGGTACCTCCGGACTGCGGAGGACAGGGAAGCATCCATATCGTTCCGACCTGTGAAAAAGGCTGCGTAAACTGCGGAGTCTGCAAAAATTTGAAAACCCGTAAAATTCTTGCCCTTCCTTTTAAGGCTTCAGAAAAAGCTCAGAAACTTGATTTTACGCCAATTGACCCGCACACGCACGAAACTGACAAACGTGAAATTTTCAGATACAGGATTAAACTCACAAAAACCGGAATATTAAGATATTTTTCACATCTTGACTGGCAGAATACATTTTTTAAAGCCTTATCCCGAAGCGGGCTGAATATTGCGTTTTCTCAAGGTTTTAACCCGGCAATGAAAGTTTCTATGGGAGTTGCGCTTCCTCTTTTTGCGCAGAGCCTGTGCGAATTAGCGGATATTGAACTTTACGACAATTTACAAACAGAAGATGTCAAACAAAAGTTGGAAAAAGTTCTTCCGGCAGGGTCGGAAATACTAAGTATTGTAAAAATTGATAAATCAGCTAAATCCATTGATACAACCGTATGCTGGGCAGAATATGAAATTAAACTTTTTGATGATACCCTTTACGATTTTGAAGATTTTAAGTATAATACGGATAGAGTTTTGAATTCTCAGGAAATATTTATTGAGAAGAAAAACAAAAAAGGTTTAATTAAAAAAATAGACATCAAACCGTGCATAAAATCATACAAATTCAGCGGAAACAGTCTATTCATAATTTTAAAAACCGGTCAGAACCTTGAAGGCGGAATCCCGTCGCTGAGAGCGGATGTGCTTATGAATATTATTGCACCTGATGTAAAATTTGACATCACCAGAACAGGGTTCTTTGACGAAAACAATCGAGAGTTAGAGGTTTAAACAAAGGATTTTTTATGAACAACAAGAACAACAATGCAAATCAGCCCGCACCTAAAAAAATAGTTATTGCAGAGCGTGATAACATTGCGGCTGTCTTAGAAGGGAAAAAAGTTACGGATTTTTTCATCCACAGAGGTGAAGTTTTATTAGGAGATGTTTACCTTGCAACCGTTGACAACATTTTGCCGAGTATTGACGCGGCATTTGTAAACGTCGGAACGGATAAAATGGGATTTCTCCACGCTCAGGATGTTATGGGAAAAGGAAGCTTAAAAGAAAAACTTTCTCCGAAACAAAAACTTATCGTTCAGGTTGTAAAAGAACCAACAGGGCATAAAGGGCCCAGAGTTACAACCCAGATAAGCCTTCCGGGAAGATTTTTAGTACTGATGCCTTATGAGCCGGGAGTCAGCGTTTCCAAGAAAATTGAAAACTCCAGAGAACGCGCAAGACTTAAGGCAATTATGAACCTGATAAAACCCGTCGGCGTCGGAGTAATCATCAGAACAGAAGCCGAAGGCCAGAGCGAAGCAGATATTCAGGAAGATCTTGAAATTCTGCTCGAAAAATGGAACAACATTATTACGGCAGCCGAAACAATGACGCCGCCTAATCTTCTATACAGAGATCAGGATTTGCTTTATCGTGTAATCCGCGAAGCCTGCACGGAAGAAACAAAAGAAATCATTGTCGACACAGCTTTTGCAATGAACAGAGTCCAGAACCTTCTCCAGAACTGGCACATGAATAAAAACATTGAAGTCACACTCTACAAAGGCACAGAACCTCTGCTTGTTGCAATGGATATCCATAAAGAAATCAAAGCAGCTTTGAATATTAAAGTTAATATGCCTTCCGGCGGATATCTCTTTATCCAGCAGACAGAAGCCCTTACCGTTATTGACGTCAACAGCGGCAAGTTCGTAAGTTCGGCGACTCAGGATGAAACAATCTTAAAAACAAACATAGAAGCCGTCCACGAAATTGCACGCCAGCTTAGACTCCGCAACATTGGCGGTATGATTATCATTGACTTTATTGATATGCTTTCCCGCGCAGACAAATTAGCGATCATGGAAGAGCTTGAAATTGCGCTTGAGCCGGACAAAGCAAAACCGCAGGTCGGACAGCTTTCCGATCTAGGACTTGTAGAACTTACACGCCACCGTCAGGGACAGAGTCTTGCCGAAATCTTTACGAAAAAATGCCCTCACTGTCAGGGTACAGGCTGCTCGGTTATTGACTTTAACTTCGCAACCCCGACAGCAGAAGGCGAATACCGCGCAAAAGCCGCTAAACTCAAGCTTCCTGTAAACAATTTCAAGAAAAACAATAACAATAAAAACAGAAACCAGAACCCTCAGACTCAGCCTCAGCAGCAGCAAGAGGGTCAAAACATACAGGAACAGCAGCCTGCCCAGCCTTCGATAGAGGTTGAAAATCCGGCTCAAACGGCTCTTCAGGAAGTCGAGAAGAGAGAAAACAACAAAAAACAAAGAAACAAACGCAAAAAATTCGACCGTCAGGAACGTGAAATAAATAACGAAATTCAGGCGGAAATTAAAGCTTCCGAAGAATTTCCGACAGCGGAAACCGTTCTGAAACCGGCAGAAGAAATAAAACCGGTTATAGAAGAACAAACATCTTCTGAACAACCGGCACAATCTGAACCCGCTCAGGAACAGCCAGCCACCCAGCCCAAAACTCGAACCAAGAAAATCCGCGGCAAACGGAATAAAAAGCAGGAGGCAGAAGTCCAGCCGGCACCAATAGAAACAGTACCGGAAATACAACCGCAGGCTGAAATTCCGTCAGAACCAGCGGCAGAAGAAGCGCCTAAAAAAACAAGACGTCCGAACAGAGGTTCTTCAAGAAAAGGCCGCACTAAAAAAACAACAGAGGAAACCGGTGAAACAACAACATAAAATTTATTTAAAAATATTTTCAATAATGCTTTTAGCGGCAGTAATTACGATTATTGCCGCTCAGGCAGGTTTTTGCGACCCGTCGGTAGCAGATCATGCCCCTGATGCAGCAGCGGCTGCCTCAAAAACTGTGCAGACTGCAGCGCAAACTGCAGATCAGAGCAAAGCTGATGCTATTGCAAAATTTCTTATTGCAATGGGCGGGGTGGCCCTTTCTTCCATCGCAATTTTTCTCGGGCTTACAATATACAACAAATTTTTTGTAGACAAAAAACTATTTGAACCGAACAATCCTGACGACGCTTTAAATACGCCAAAAACCGTTGAAGAAGCCGTTACACTTTATATAAAAAGGAATAAACTATGCTAAAACCTGCTTTCGGTGCAGTTGGAATGCTTTTGACGATTTTAATAATCGGACTTATTGCGGTTATGACTCTTCCGATGATAAAATCAACAGGCGGAAATCTCAACAACTCTTCTATCAAATATGAAAGTGCTGAAGACAAAGCCAATGAAATGATTGACCAAATTCAAAAACAACGGCAGGAAGCTGTTGAATACTACAATAATCAAACAAATCAATAAAATCTTATCGGATTCTTTTTGTAGCTTTCATACTGTTTGTAAATCTCATTAAACAGAGCTTCTTTATCTTTTCTGCCGAGTTGTTCTGCGGGACGCTCCGGATATATATCAATCTCCGCTTTACCATTGCTGTCAATCTCATAATCATAATGAATGGTATTTATATTTTTCAAATCATCCATGGAAACATCACGGATTTTTTCATTTTCATCAAGCCTGAACGATAAAACAGGACTTTCAGAAGAACGGAATCCCGACGGATAAACTTTTTCATGGAATATATGGAATAAATTCAAAAACTCCGGAGTAGCCCGCTTTACCCGAACTGTTTTATCATTCTGCAAAATATTAATAATACTGTCAACTGACTTTTCTAAATCGGAACGCTCCTTATGATTTTGTGCTGAAATCCGTGGGATTTCAGCAGGAAGATAAATTTTCTGATTTACATAAAGTTCGTTCATTTTATCAACAGTTGTAAGATTATTGAGCTTTGCAATCAGGAGCATATAATCTCTTATTTCTCTGTTTGAAAGATTTTTTCCGCCGAGCTCACGCTTAGCAATACTCCATAGAGATTCGCCTGATTTGAGAGTGTGCTCCTTCTTTGACTTAACTTCCGGAAGCGATGCCATAACCTGATTTATTACAGCCTGCTCTGTTGAAATGTTGTTTGCCATACCAATTCTTTTTCCTTATGTAAAATTCCCCTTAATTTTATAAAGAAAAATTTACCGGTAAAATTGCCTTTTATTACGAAAGTTTAACAAAAAACCTATATTGAACTTCATTCAGCAAGAGTGAATCGCCCGGAGGATTATTATTACATAACAAACTTAACGTCTTATCGCCTTAACGCCTTGCAGTCCTATCGCCTTTTTTGAAACAAACCGTTCACCCATTCAACCCTTAAACCCTCCTCACCCTTCACTCTTCACTTTATACAGCCTTATCGTCCTTCTGAATAATTTCAACCATTTCCTTGAGAATTTTGTTGCAGGGGGTTTGAATGCCGTGTTTTTCGCCGAGTTTTACGACGGTTCCGGAAAATAAATCAATCTCGGTCTTGCGTCCGGCTTCAATGTCCTGAAGCATTGAGGTTTTGCCCTCCGGAACCATTGAGTGAAAAAGGTTAAGCGCTTCTTCGGGCATTGTTCTGGTGTTATTAATATTTTCCGCCTCCGCAATTTTCTGCACCTCTAGTATTACGTTGTATGCAAAATCCATAAACTTTTTATTTGAAAGCATTTCGCCAAATGTCATCCTGAATATTGCACTAAGAGGGTTTGCGCTGACGTTAAGCATGAATTTAAGCCACATTGAACGCTTTATGTCGTCAGGAATTTTGTAATCAATCTTTGCTTTGTTAAAAAAAGTTTGGAGTTTTAAAATGTTGTCTTTTGCCTGTTTTGAACTTCTGTCCGTTCCGAAAACAATTGTGCTTACGCCGTCGTGAGTGACAGAACGCCCTTTTCTTACGGCGCTGTGACAGATGCAATAGGAAAGCGGGATATTGTCAGTTCCGTACTTTTCAGCAAGAATTTCTTCACTTGTAACACCATTAAGAAGCGAAACAATAATCGTGTCATCTTTCACAAAATTTTTGATATTGTCCAGCGCCTCAAAAAATCCTGCGGCTTTTGTGGAGAGTATAATCAAATCAGCTTTAAAATCAGTTTCTGATGGCAGAATATAATCAAAATTATATTCTGTTCCGTTAAAAATTAGCGGCGAATTTTTGTAGCGCGCAAGCCTACCGTTATCTACAAGAATTTTGAGCGAAGCACCTTGATAATTTTTGATTTTAACCGCATAAATGCTTCCGACAGCACCGAGTCCGCAGATTAATACGTTTTTTATTCCGTCCATAAATTTTACTCACCGATTTAAATTTATCAAAATGAAAAAATTTCATCAATACGTAAATTTTTTTTAACATTCATGCAATTCCGACAGATAAAAATACTTTATAAATACAGTGTAGTGAAAAAGGTGTGTAGATTTATATGGGAATCGAAATAAATTCCTTATTACGTGCGTACGGACTAAACAATACAGGATTTTCAGACCGCACAACTCCTGTCGGCTTCAGACAGCAGACGAAAGAGGACAGTTTTGAAAGTCATTCGCCCGAAAGATTTACAAACGAAGCTGTTATCACAAAGCTTGTCAATTCCAACCCGAAAATCAAAGCTATTTTGAAAGACGTTGAGGTTAAGCCTGTTTTGAATTTTAAGGATTTAAAAGTTATTTTAGACAATCACTGCACGGATGTCAGAAATATTTCAGCGGGAATAGTTCAAAATCTGCCGTTTTCACTCAAGAATTTTGCAGATGAAACAGCTTTGTCAGATGCTTCCTATCTTCATGATATCGGAAAAGTTCTTATCCCGCGTGAGATTTTGAATAAGCAGGGCAGGCTTGATGACAGAGAAACCCGCATTATGCACAAACACTCAGAACTTGGTTACGAAATTCTGAAAAACACCAACCTTGACAAAACAACACTTAATCTTATCCGCAACCACCACCAGAACGCCCAAAAAAGCGGCTATCCGTTTGTGAACAAAGATTTCAGGGCGGATTTGAATTTACAAATACTTAATATTGCGGACAAATACTCGGCACTCACTGAAAAACGTCCGTATAAAGACGCTTACACTCCAAAACAGGCGCTTACAATTATTTATGCAGACGTAAAAGACGGAAAGCTTCATCCGTTTGTATTCAAAGCACTTGCAAATTACGTAAACAGTGTGCAAAATGCTGATTTACAGCGGGCATGATTTGAACTGTTACAAATATACGTCGCTTAAAACGATTATTTATGTTTGTATTATAATTAAGGAGATGAGTTTAGACAACCTAATAGACAGTTTTTTATCACCAATAGCCGACAAAATTTCAGGGATAATCTTTTGCTCCGTTAATATCAACGGGGTGGAAGTTCAGCTTCTTGTTGCGCTTTTGATGGCAGCGGCGCTTTATTTTACCTTTCGCACTGGCTTTATCGGGATCTGGGGCTTTAAACACGCCATAAAACTCATTACGAAAAACTACGAGCACAAAGACCTCGTTCAAAGGAAAAAAAGGGGTGAAGTTTCGTCATTTCAGGCGCTGACAGCAACGATTTCAGCTTCTGCCGGAATCGGAAACGTGGCAGGGTCTGCTGCGGCGGTTTCAATCGGAGGCCCCGGGGTAATTTTCTGGATGATTGTTGCCGGATTTTTCTCTATGGCATTAAAATTTGCAGAAGTTTTATTAGGGCTTAAATTCAGACAGGTTCAGCCTGACGGAACAGTTGACGGCGGCCCGATGTATTATATTCAAAACGGACTTAAAAATCATAAAATATTCGGCAAATTCGCGCCGTATTTATCAAAAATTTACGCACTATGCTGTATTTTTGCGATGATTGGCGGCTGGAATTTGTTCCAGATAAATGCAATGACAACACAGATTACGGAAGTCACGGGAGGAAAAGACAGTTTCTTTGCCGAACAAAGCTGGCTTTTAGGGCTTATTGTTGCGGTTATAACTTATTTTACAATCATCGGCGGCATCAAGGCTATCGGGAAATTCACATCAAAAGTAACGCCTGTTATGTGCAGTTTGTATGTCATGACAGCGTTTGCCGTATGCATTTGCAACATGCACCATTTTCCGCATGCAATTGCTCTTGTTATCAAAGAAGCTTTCAAACCGCAGGCGCTTGCGGGCGGAATGTTTGCGTGCATGCTCTGGGGCTTCAGAAGGGCTATGTTCGCCAATGAAGCAGGACTTGGCACGGCTCCGATTGCATTTTCTGCCGTCAAAACAAGCAAACCTGCAGTTCAGGCGTTCATTGCCATGCTCCAGCCGTTTGTTGATACGGTTATTGTCGGAAGCGCAACGGCTTTTGTAATCGTAATTTCCGGCGTTTATCTTGACAACACCGGATTAGCCGGAATTGAACTCACATCAAAAGCCTTCGGGTCTGTGTGCCCGTTCTTTCCTGTACTGCTGACCGTCATGGCTAGCTGCTTTGTCTTATCAACCATGCTCTGCGGGTCTTATTACGGAATCAAAAGCTGGAACTTCCTCTTCGGAAACTCAAAAGCAACAACCAGAACGTTTCAGATTATATACTGTCTGTTCATAGTAATCGGCTCTGCAATGAACTTTAAGAGCATTATAAACCTTTCCGACGCCTTCACACTATTTTTAGCCGTGCCGAATTTGTTTGCGGTTTTCATACTTTCGGAGGTTGTTATAAAAGATTTGAAAAGATATTGTAAAAAATATAACGTAGGATTATTCAAAAATAACACACATAAACAAGGAGAGAGAAACAATGAAAGAACAATGTCTGGAGATAGTAAGACAAAAGTGTAACGGATGCAAAGGCTGCGCTTTAGCCAAAACCCGTAAAAACGTAGTATTCGGCGACGGCAACCCCGAAACAGCCAAAATCGTTTTTATCGGTGAAGCCCCCGGTGAAATAGAAGATGAATGCGGAAAACCTTTTGTCGGACGCGCAGGACAGCTTTTGGACGAATTTCTTGCTGCTGCAGGAATTTCCAGAGAAGATGATTTATATATAACAAACACTGTAAAATGCAGACCGCCTGAAAACAGAGTTCCGGCTGACGAAGAAAAAGAAGCATGCCGCAAATTCTTAAATGCCCAGATTGATTTTATAAAACCGCGTGCTATTGTTCTTTGCGGTGCAACTGCCTTAAAATCCTTCGTTGAACTCGACAAGAAAACAACAATTTCCAAAATCAGAGGTCAGTGGATGTCAATTACGGTTGACGGAGTTGAATATCCGGCAATGACTATTTTCCACCCGTCATATCTTTTGAGAAACCACTCTCTTGCTGAAAATGCACCGAGAACGTTGATGGCAAGGGATTTGAGAGAAATCAAAAACACTTATCTGAATGATGTTCAAAGATTTACCGATGTTGTAACCGGTGAAGCTGAAAACAGAGAATTGGCCTGTGTTTAAAAATTATTAAATATAAATTACAAAAAGCGGGTTCAAAAGCCCGCTTTTTGTAACTGTTATATCAAATTTCACTAAAATTTTTAAAACTGCGTCATCCTGAGCAGCACGAGCAGAGGGTGAAAGGCGTTAGCCGTACCCGTTTATCGCGAGTGCGAAGACGAAGTATGATTTGAAAGCGTAAGGAGATTCTTCGGGCTAAAGCCCTCAGAATGACGTACTTTTTATAATATCTCCGGACTTTACTATAAAAAGCCCGCTTTTTTGTATATAAAATTTTCCGCAAAAACCTGCCGCAGCCTGTGCACTACCTAGTCAATAATTCCGGGTTCCAGTTTAGATCCGGTGTACCATTCTCTGAACACGTATTGAACTTTCGGCAGACAGTATGCAAGAAGAAAACTGCTTAAACCGACGTTTGTGAGGATATTCAGAGATTTTACAAACTTAGCTTTTTTAGCGAATTTCTGAACTGCATCTAATGTGGTTGCGCCTGCCGAAGTTCTTGCTTTAGAGGCAAATTCTTCAATTGATTTTTTGAAATTTGCAAGTTCTTTTATATCCACATAAGCCTTCGGGTCGCGAATTCCGTTCTTTTTAACTTTTGGATTTTCATAGAGAAGTTTTACTTTCTCAAATTTTGCAGCGTATTTTGTAAACAAAGAATCCGGATTTTCGTCAATAAATCTCAAAAGTTCTTTTCCATCGCAGGATTTTGGAAGTTCAAGAGTCCGGTCAGCGATCTGGTTTAAAAATTCTTTATCCTCAAGCATGAGAGGATCAAGTTTAACGTCTATATTAAGCGCTTTGTTGGCTGCCGAGTCGAGGATTTTTTCTATATATTTCGGCGCAACATAGTTCAAAAACATCATCCCGAGCATTTTAAAACCTAAGTCGACAGCTTCATTTTTTTTGCGGGAAGTAATAATACGCCCTGCAGCATAACCTCCGTCAATCGCTGCCATCTTCTGATAAGTTGTAAAATTAGCAACGGCTGAAGCCATATTGCCGCCAAACGTAACAGGAGAAGACTTTTTCAAAGACATTGAAGAAAACACATCTCTGTTTAAAGCGGTAAACGGAACTGCGTTTGAAGGGGTGGAGCCTGAAATCTGATTTTTCTCTGCGCGTTTTTTCTGAGCGGCTTTTGTTTTTGCGGTAAGTCCGAAAACCATCTTCGGAATTACAAATCCCATCAGCGCTACCGGAATCACAGTAGAAGCGGCAAATTTTGCAGACAGAAGCTTTTCGTACAAACCCTTGCTGCCCTTAACTTTTTTCAAATCTTCAATTGATTTTTCAATTTTACCGGCAAGTTCGCCTTTTATTTCGCCATTTTTGAGTTTTTCCGAGAATGTTTTGACGTTATAATCCAGTCCCTGACAATCACTTTCTTTAAATAGCTTCAGATTGACATCCGGATTCAGCCCTTTCTTTTTAATCACAAATTTGTTGATTAAGCTTTCAACAAGCGGGATTCCGCCGAGCCACACAGCAGACGTCAAATATTCATCTATAATTCTTTCTCTTGTTGCAAGAAACGCAACGTTTTTGTCGTCTTTATTTTCCTGATAGGTGAGGTAAACTTTCGACGGAATTTCTACCCCGCAGTCACGGAGGATAAGAGGATAAACGCTGCTGGTATTTCCTATTGCCGATATTATATTTGTAAATGTCATTTTGTTTCTGTTTCTCCAATTCTAAATTTTTACCGCTGCCGCAAAAGAGGCAAAAAATAACCTTTCACGCTTTTTATCCCGGGAAAGGCTATTTCTTATTTAGAATTGAATTGATTTTAAAATTTAAAGCGCACCTATCAATTCACAGCCTTTCTCGGGTTGCGATGATGGTGATGATGAAATTTTAAAATCATATTTTTCATTATTATTTCTCCGAATTTCATTTTATATTAAAAAAAATTATTTTTCAAGACTCCTGTTATTTTCCGGCGATTTTGCTTTTTGCAGTGTAATACAAATCAATAACAGTATCGTCATCCATTTTTTGAACGGCTTTTACTACATCTTTTTCGTTATTTTTTGTGTAAAGCAATGCGCGGACAATTACGTTATCCGCCATTGCGACAAGCCCTTTTCTTTTTTCTTCAATAACTTCTTTCAAGATTTTTTCTGCTTTTTCAATATCCTCAGGCTGAATTTTGAACCACGCTGAAAGAAGGTCGCCCTTTTTGGCCTGCGCAATCGGCTTTTCATAAGCTGTTGTAATTTCAGGATTTTTTAACATAAAAGTATCATAATCCCTGCCTGTTGCAAGATAAAGTTCTGAACTGTCAAGACCGGAAGCACTCAGTTTGTCAAACTGTTTTTCATAAGCCGGCATATGTTTTGTCAATTTCTGTCCGTACATCTCATCACAAATTTTCATTGCAACTTTGCCGTCAATCTTTATTCCGAAAGCCGGTTTATTCGTATTATTGTTTGGAGTAAACGTACTTATTTGCATTTTTATATCCTTTCTTTTTTGTTATTCAGCGCTTTTGAACAGTTTTAAAGTATCCGCATCAAAAACTCTGCCTTCTGTTTTGCTGCTTTTTATTATATTTTTTAATTGTTCCACATAAGGCAATCCTGCCTCTTTTGCTCCGCGTTTAACATTTCTGAAAAGTGCGTATTCTGCAAAATCAATGTCTTTTGATGTAAGATTAAAAATTTTATCCGCAAGTTTTGATTCCATATACTCCGGCTCGTCATTCGTTATTCGAACATTAGGACTGCCGAGAACTTCATTGCGCAGCCGCAGCATATACCGCAATTTTCCGTTAATTTTAGCATTATAAATTCCGACAACAGTATTTGAGTCACCCCATTTTGAAAATTGTTTTATAAATTCATCATATCTCGGGTCTTTCTGCGCATAATAACGGAGTTTGCTGTCAAGTTTTGCCCGGAACACCGGAGGTTTTGAAGTATTAAAATTTATTGAATTTACCTGCATAAATTACTCCTGTTTGAAATTAGTTGTCAAACATACAAATTGTTTCTAAAAGTTCTTTTTCTCCGCACCTAATATCTTTTTCTGACAGAGTACTTAAAGCGTCATAAGCATCCGTTCCCTGCGCTACTGTCAAAAATACTCTTTTAGAGATTTTTGGATTTCTCATAATTATATACTTTGAAGCATCCGCTACAGAATGCCCGAAATCCAGCAACGTATCTTTATTACCCCAGTTTTCAACTTTTGA
This sequence comes from Candidatus Gastranaerophilales bacterium, assembly GCA_944322665.1. Classification (GTDB taxonomy): domain Bacteria; phylum Cyanobacteriota; class Vampirovibrionia; order Gastranaerophilales; family Gastranaerophilaceae; genus Scatenecus. Next base: position 28,368 of record CALUPM010000016.1, read on the forward strand.
TATCAGATATTTAATCTCGCCGGCATTGCTTATGCCTTTTTGCTGAGCTTCCTTTAAAAGTTGTTTTTGCAAACTTGCAGAAACTTTCACACCGAATGATGCTGAATTGTACCCTGTTGTATTAATCCGATTTATACGCATTTTTGTTCCTTAATTATACACACATAAATATCTTTTGTTTTTATTAAATCCCGTAAAATTTTTTTTTGCGCTAATTCAAAAAATCTTTCAAGTTTTGTAACTTTTCTTCATCAGCTGCTTTAACTGACAATGTTTTATCCTTTGAAGTTTCGCCTTTTACTATAGAAAAAGAGGTTTTCGGAATTTTGAAAGTTTTTGACAGGAATTCCAGAAGCGCTTTGTTAGCCTTGCCATCGACAGGCGGTGCCGTAATTTTAACTTTAATCGCGCCGTCCGCCTTTATAATTTCGTTTTTCGAAGAGTTAGGCAGAATTCTTAAAGTAAAAATTATTTCGTTCTGTTTTTTTTCAGGCATGAATTTCCTTTCCTCATGTCGCTTATATGGATGAAATTTATCGGTTTTACTTGAAAATTACCGCTAAAATCTGTATTATAATTATACCATGTCAGAAAAACCGCTTTTTGATGAAATAAGAGAAAAATTAATAGCCCAGAACAGGGACGAAGAAGATATAAAGCAGATAGAAAAGGCTTATCTTTTTGCAAAAAAACTTCACGAAGGACAATACCGGATTTCAGAAGAACCATATATTATCCATCCGGTTGAAGTTGCCAAAATTCTTGTTGACCTGAAGGTTGACACCCACACACTTATTGCGGCATTTTTGCATGATATTCTTGAAGATACTGACACAAAACCTGAAGAAATCAAAGAACTTTTCGGGGAAGATGTTCTGACCCTTGTGCAGGGAGTTACAAAACTCGGCAAATTACAGTTCAAATCCAACGAAGAGCGGCAGGCGGAGAATTTTCGCCGGCTTTTTATTGCAATGGCAAATGATATCAGAATAATTTTTCTGAAACTTGCAGACAGGCTTCACAATATGCGCACGCTTAATTTTATGGCGCCAAATAAACAGCAGAAAATTGCACGTGAAACTCTTGATATATTTGCACCTCTTGCAAACCGTCTCGGTATCGGGCGTATTAAGGCTGAACTTGAGGATCTTTCTTTAAGATACCTCGAACCTGACAAATATTTTGAAATTGCCCAGCTTGTGTCGCAGACAAAGGCTGAAAGAGAAATGACCGTTAATCTTTTGATAGATAAGATTTCTCAGGATGTCAAAAAAAGCGGGATTAATGCGCAGATTACAGGCCGTGCAAAACATTATTACAGTATTTACAGCAAAATGAAACGGCTGAATATAGCATTTCATGATCTTTACGACATTACGGCAGTCCGCGTAATAGTTGATACTGAAAAAGAATGCTACGAAGTTCTCGGGCTTATTCATTCGCAATTTAAGCCTATTCCGGGGCGGTTTAAGGACTATATAGCAATGCCCAAGGGCAACATGTATCAGTCTTTGCACACATCCGTTATCGGGCCGCGCTCAAAGCCGCTCGAAGTTCAGATTAGAACATGGGAAATGCACGAAGTTGCTGAATACGGGGTTGCCGCGCACTGGAGATACAAAGAGAAAGGCTCCCAGAAAGCCAACAATCCGACAGATATGCAATTCAGCTGGATGCGCAAAATGGCTGAATACGGCAAAGACATGACAAATGCCGAAGACTATGTAAATTCTGTTAAACTTGACCTTTTCTCGGATCAGGTTTTTGCCTTTACCCCGAACGGCGACGTTCTGGATTTGCCGGTAAATGCAACGCCGGTGGATTTTGCTTACAGAATTCACTCCGACGTCGGACACAGAACGGTCGGGGCTTTGATTAACGGACGTATCGCACAGCTTGATACAAAGCTCAACAACGGCGATATCGTCGAAATTCTGACTTCCAAAACTCAGGCGCCAAGGCTTGACTGGCTTAATTTTGTCGTAACAAAACAGGCTTCTTCAAAAATAAAACAGTGGTTCAAGAAAAATAACAGAGAAGACCACATTGAAGTCGGAAAAGCAAACCTTGAACACGAACTTACAAAAGCTGTTTTTGACGAATATGTGAAAAACGGCGAGTTTGACAAGGTTGCGGTAGCGATGAACTACCAGTCCGGTGATGATCTTTTTGCGGCTCTCGGGTACGGGGAAACAACATTAAACAAAATTATAAACAAACTCAAAAAACCTGAAAAGAAAACGCCTGAAACCAGTTTTCACACGACCAGAAAGAAAAAATCAGAAAAGGATATTATCGGGCTAGAAGGGCTTATGTATTCCTTTGCACGCTGCTGCTCACCGATTCCCGGGGAGCCGATTGTCGGCGTCGTAACCCGATCAAAAGGGGTTTCTGTCCACAGGATTGACTGCAAAACTCTCGAAAATGTTCCGCCGGAAAGAATGATGGATATCCGCTGGTCCGGAGATCATACGACAAAAACCTACAGCACAACTATCCGCGTCGAAACAGCCGAAAAAATGGGACTTCTAAAAGACATAATTGCTGCAGTTTCCGACAACAACACAAATATAAATTACGCAAACGTCAAATCCAAAAACAACAAAATCGGTATCATAGAACTCGGGATTGAATTAAACAATATCGACACCCTTAAAAAAGTCATCAACAGCATACAATCAATTCCTGACGTTTACAGTGTAAAACGTGTACAGACATCTTATGCGCATTCGGGACAGCCCCGCAAACAGCAGAACAATAAGCCGAAAAACTCAAAACAACATAAAAAAAATTAAAATCCCCTGCTTTTGAACAGAGGATTTTTAAATTTTTATTCTGCACCGTTGATTGCCTCATCATACTGAAGCCACTGCATAAACATGTTATAGTCGTTAAAATCGTCTATTCTTTCGTCATATACAGCACCTTCAGGATAAGTAATTCTCACGACTTTTTCATTTTCATCAAGAGCGTAAATAACAACTCCTGTAAAGGAATTCCCGTCTTTGTCCTTTAATGTTTCACGGCGGAAGTATTCGGTTTTGTAGCCGTTACCGTTATAGCGCATCATTTCTGAATATTTTGCGTCAGAATTATCGCTTTCATATTTATATTTTTCGTAAACGCCTGCAGTATTATTAATTCTTGTTACGACCTGCCCGTCATCGTTGTATTGATATCCGTCAATGCCGTCCTGCTTATTGTAAGCGGCATCGTTATCCGGAACAAAAGCATCAATTTCCTTCTGAGCATCATCCGTTAAACCTGTAAAATCAAACGCAACAGTTCCGTTCGCCTGCGCTTCTGCAAGTTTAGCGTCAATTCTTTCCATAGCTTCAATACTGGCAGGATTGTTTTCAACATTTTCAAGGAATTGAATCATCTGTTCGCGTGTTTTTGTGTTATTTTCTGTTTTTTCGGGGATAAGAACCGGATCCGGTCTTTTAACACTGTCTGCTCTTACAATTCCTTCGCGGACAAAGAGATTGATTTCTGAAAAACTTATTTTTTTATCGTCTTTCAAAAGCGCCTGCATATCGTCGTATGAGGGAATGTTTACACCGGTAAACTCTTTTCCGATTTCTTTTTTAATTTGCTTGCTGATATTTTTAACAGCTTTTTCGTATTCTTCTCTTGTAATATTAAATTCAGAGGCGTCAATAACACCGTCCGGTTTTTCGTAAGAGTAAGTTTTTGTTTTAACTGTCTGCCCTTTCGTGTCGAAAATTGAAAGCACAGCAAGACTTGCGAGATCTTCCTGAGAAAGGTCGCGGAAAGCCGAACCTGTCACGTTAGTTTTAAGGAAGTAGGTCATAATATCCTTGAATTTAAATTTATCCATTTGTTTTCTCCTTATGTTACACTTCACATTAATTCTGTTTGCAATTTACGGTTTTCTGTCATTCAGATAAATTTGGCACGAAAATCCTGATGACTTTTTTTATTCACTTGAATATGCACACTTCACGCTGCCTCCTTTACGAATACAGTTTCAAATTACGTTCTATTGTTTTTTCTATTATTGATTTAATGCTGTCATACTCGGTCTGCAGAGCGTTGTGCTCGGTGTCGAGTATTTTAAGCTGATTGTCAAACTGTTTGTCTTTTGCCTGAATATCGTTTAATGCCTGTTCGTATTCGACTTCTGCTTTAGTTATTGCGGCTTCATTCTGGCTTTCGGTTATGTCTGCTGCGTTTGTCCAGACGATAGACGTCCACTCGCAGTCAGAAAGACCGGTGCCGACTTCGGCTTCTTCTGTAAACTGCACCTGTTCTAATGTTACAGTACCGTTTTCAAGGGCATACTGAAGCCATTCCGGATTGTCCATCAAACCGTCTTCCAATACTTTATACAGCGGACGGCCGCCTGTTGTTTTACCGCCTTCGACGACAGTACCGTCTTCAAGAACAGTGCCGGCTTTTTCTTCACTCGGGCCGTTCATTCTGTGCCACAAATTGATGTACCACTGGCCTTTGTCTTTGTTTTC
>CALUPM010000017.1 GCA_944322665.1 Candidatus Gastranaerophilales bacterium
TATTAAAAAACTTACTGTGGCAGCTGCAATTGCCGTTGGAATAGCAACGTGTTCCTTGAATCAAGCAATGGCGGCCTGCCCGTGCGAACAGCCGATGCCGACCGTAACAGGGCCGGCCTGTCCGTGTGAAGAAGCACTTCCGGTTGTAACAGGCCCTGCCTGTCCGTGTGAAACACAGACCCCGTGCCCGAAATGTAAAAAAGCTCTTCCGGACTGCGACTGCAAGCAAAAAGACCCCTGCAATGATCCCTGCGACCCTTGCGAAAAGAAAAAATCAGACTGCGACTGCCCCGACGAAATCAGCTGTGACGATCCGCCGGAACCCGCCTGCGCTGTCTGCCCCGGAACAGGAAAACCTGACAGAAAAGACATGAAACAGGTTTACGGCTACCCGAACGCAATTTACGGTACCAACAACTACGTAGGGCAGCCCGCTAATTCTATCTTCTCTACTGACACCCCGCTTGCCGGAACCCCGAGAACACTTTCATCAAACATAAGCGGTGTTACCGTTGCAACTGACGGACAAATTACAGGTGCAGCATCAGAACTTCCGTGCCTCAACGAAGATCCGACAAGATACAACGGTATTCCGATTGAAAGAAACGAAAGACTTATGGACGGAAACAACTGCCCGATTGACATTCAAACAGAAAACTCCATTGATGCAGTCAGAAAAAGCTTTGTTCCGTATGAAATTCAAAGCGAAGGAATAACAGGCGCTGCCGCTCCTGCTTCCAACACCTGTATGTTTCCCGATGTTCCGAACAATTACTGGGCTTCCTGCGACATCGACAAATTAGCCATCAATGACGTTGTTGTCGGCTACCCCGACGGTATGTTCAAACCTAACAGAAACATTTCCCGCGCGGAATTCGCTACAATGCTTGTTAAAGGTTTCAACCTTGACAGCTGCGGACTTTCCCACGAAAAATTGTTCTCTGACGTTCCGACTAACAACTGGGCAAACGCTGCAATCGCTAAAGCCGTCAACGAAAAACTTCTTGCCGGCTACCCTAACGGCAAATTTGAACCTAACCACCCCGTCACAAGAGCCGAAGCTTTGACTACAATTTCTAAAGGTATGACCTGCGATATGGATCAGTGTAAAGCCGATGAAATCTTAAGCAAATACGCCGACGGTGCCAGCGTTCCGAACTGGGCAAGAATTCCTATCGCAAAATCTCTTCAAAACGGTGCATTAAAAGATATGCCGAACCCGAATATGATTTTGCCGAACAAAGACGCTACCCGTGCAGAAATCGCTTCAATGATGCAGACTGTCCGCGTTGCGCTCGGTTATGACACAAACCCGAAAACAGCAAACAACATTTGCCCTGCCTGCCCTGTAAACAAAAACGCTTTTGTTGAACAGGAAGAAATCGTTAAAATCCCGACCTTGAAGGTTAAAATGCGCGACCAGCTTACAGCTAAATCTTCTCACGTCGGTCAGTACTTCAGAGCCAACACTCTTGAAGATATCACAATCAACGGTATTACATACCCCTGCGGCTCTACTGTTACCGGTCAGGTTGTTGAAGTTATAAGACCGTCAGGATGTGACAAAGGTGCGCTTAAACTTGCCTTCACATCTATCAAAAACGGTGATTGCAAAACTAATCTGCCTAAACAAATTCTGAAAGCTCAGGTCAACAAATCTAAACAGGTCAACCCCGTTGCAAGACTTGTTGAAATGCCGTTTACATTAGCCGGCTCCCTTGTCGGTATTACAGGCCGTACAGTCGGCGGTGTTGTAACAAACCTCGGTAACGCTGTAGAAAACGTATCTAATGACGCAGGTTATATGCTCGGACACGCATTTCAGGGTCAGTTCGGCGCCGCAGCGCGCAACCTCGGCGACGGACTCTGGGAAACTGTTAAAGCTCCTATCGACATCACAAGAACGGCTTTGTCAGGTACAATGGGCTTGTTCCAGACTACAGGCGACGAATTTGCTTACCTTGTTGACCCGCGCGGATACAAAATATCTGCTGTAAACCCCAGAGAACACGTTACTATTGCTTTCGGCTGTTCCGAATAGCGGATTTTCGGCAGGGTGGAGCACACGAAGTGTGCAAAACCCGAAACTTCCGTAGTTCTGACTTGAGCACTAAAATTCTTATAAAGAATTTTATGCGAAAGAAAAGAACCGGAAGGCCGAATAATCCGGACACACGAAGTGTGCTTTTACACTCCGGAACGGAATGAGGTCACAGGCGCTTTACAAATTATCCACAACAAACAACAAAACCAGTAGAGCCGCTAGGAAAGATAAATGTCTTTCGACTATTCCCTTAATATCCGAAAACAAAACTCAGCCGAACAGTAAAATATTCGTCTGCCAGAAGAAAACCGGTAATTAATTCACCGGTTTTCTTTTTTATGAATAATTTACGTCATTCGAGGGTATTTACGACCGAAGAATCTCATGGCATTTTTTAAGGAATTCTGTCTTTTGTTATCTGGCAGGTACCAATCTAATTTTTGTTGTATTATTAATATTTTTATGCTACCCTCAAAACGGGATAAGAATAACAAGGAAGGAGTAAAAGTATGAAAACCAGTGATATAACTGGATTACAGACCCCGTGGGGGGGGGCAACCCTCTGATAGCAATAGTTTCAGCCCTGCAGCAAAAGAACGTTTTTTGAATGTTGATTTTTTAAGGTTTGTTTTTGCGATTATCATTTTTTTATTTCATTATTGTAAGGCCTATAGGTTAGGCGATGCTTTTGGTGACATATTTAATAATATAATTCCTATAAAAACTGGCTATATTTGTGTACAATATTTTTTTATAATTGCAGGTTTCTTTCTAATTTATACTTTTAAAAATAATTTGTCTGTTATGGATTTTATAAAGAAAAAAATTATAAGACTCTGGCCGTTACTGTTGTTCGGGTTCATTTTGTTTGCTGTTGCCGGCTTATTCAAGCTTGTTAAGTTTGATATATATTCTAATATACTTACTCTATTTTTCTTTGAAACAACAGGACTTAATTTAAAACAAAGTATAAATGGTATTTCCTGGTTTGTATCAGTTCTATTTTTTGTCTCTATTTTCTATTTTTATATTTTCAAATACTTTAAAAAAACTTCCTATAATTTTTTTATTTCTTTATTGGTTCTATTTGGTTATACATTTCTTGTTCATGCGACCAACGGCGCAATTAATGGACATGTTAAAACTATTTATAATGTCTTTACCCTTGGAGTTATGCACGGACTCACCGGAATGGGGCTTGGATATCTAATCCACGAATTTTTCAAATATACAAAAACACAACCCTACACAGATTCTATTAAATCTGTTATTGGTTATACTATCATTGAAGGTTTTCTTTTATGTTTTGTTGTTTACGAATCAGGATTTCATATAATGCCTTTTAACAATAAAATTATTCTTGTTATGGCTTTTGCTGTTTTGTTTTTAACTTTTTTATTTAAAAGAGGTTTTATATCAAGATTGCTTGATAATAAATTTTCAAACATTATAGGTCGTTATGCTTTTACACTATATATGATACATGCTCCATTTTGGCCTTATTTAAAATTATTTCTCTTACCATACAAAAACTTTTTTGTTATACACCCCTATTTCTGTATTTGTATTTGTTTTATTAGTTGTCTGCTCTTTGCAATTCTCACATACCATCTTATTGAGATTCCGGCAGGAAAATTTTTGAAAAAGAAATTCTTCCCGCAAAAGATATCCCGAACATTTAACAAATCGTTACATACTTAGTTTTGCTTTGTGCTAAGATTGTTTTATGGATAGAAAACCAACAGTTGCAATAGTCGGACGCCCGAATGTGGGTAAATCTACATTTGTCAATCGTCTTTTAGGGTCTAGAAACTCTATAGTTGACGATCAGCCCGGAGTTACACGCGACAGAATTTATTTTGACGTCGAGTGGCAGAACAAACCTTTCACCGTAATAGACACAGGCGGAATTGTGCCGGGGGACGAAGATGAGATTATGATTTCGATTTTCGATCAGGCAAGAATTGCCTGTGACGAGGCCGACAAAATCGTCTTTCTTGTCGACGGGAAAGACGGGGTTAATCCGGTAGATTATGACATTGCAAATATTTTGAGGCAGTCCGGAAAGCCTGTTATTCTTGCGGTAAACAAGCTTGACAACCCCGAATCTCTTTATATGATTAATGATTTTTATTCACTGGCTCTCGGTGATCCTGTCGGAATTTCCGCACTTCATGGAAGCGGAGGGGTCGGAGATTTGCTGGATATTATTACGGAAGATTTTTCGGATGATGTTGTTGAAGAAGAGGATGACACAATAAAAATTGCTATTGTCGGACGCCCGAATGCAGGAAAATCCTCTATCGTAAACAGCCTTCTAAATGAAAACAGGGTGATAGTTTCGGATGTTTCCGGCACAACCCGCGACAGCATAGACAGCAGAATTACTTACAAAGACAAAGATTTCATAATTGTCGACACAGCAGGTATCCGCAAAAAAGCAAAAGTAGAGTACGGAGTGGAAAAATTCGCAGTAGACCGCGCTATCCGCTCTATAAAAGACTGCAATGTTGCGCTTCTTGTAATCGACGCAAAAGAAGGAATTTCCGATCAGGACAAAAAAATTGCCTCTATTATTCTTGAAGCCGGCAAAGGTATCATTATCGCCGTAAACAAATGGGATTTAATTGAAGATAAAAAAGCAAATACAATAAATCAATTCGACAAAAAACTCTCCGGTGAAATTCCGTTTCTGGAATTTGCGCCAAAAATCTATATTTCAGCCTTAACCCGCCAGAGGCTGCCGCAAATCTTTGAGAAAGCGCAGGAAGTTTACGAACAGTGTACAAAACGTGTATCGACAGGGCTTTTAAACAAAGTAATGAAAGAACTCTACGCCCTCAATCCACCCGCAACTGTCAAAGGAAAACGCCTCAAAATTTTATACACAACCCAGTCCGGCGTCTGCCCCCCGACTTTTGTAATATTTGCTAACAACGCGGATTTACTCAAAGACCACTACAAAAGATACATAGAAAACAAACTCAGAGAAGCCTTCGGATTTTTCGGAACCCCGATAAGGCTTGCAATCAGAGAACGAAGCGAAAAATAATAACAAAAAAAGGAGCAGAAGTATGGAAACACCTGATATCATTGAGTTTACACAGGGGGGGGGGGGGGCAATCCCGCTTGTAGCAAGGTTTTTAAACCTATTACAAAAGAAAGATTTCTAAACGTCGATTTTTTAAGGTTTCTTTTTGCTGTTGTTATCGTTGTATTTCATTTTTGCCATGCAGGTAAATGGTGTTTTGGACAAATGTTTTCTTACATAAAATCTGTCAGACATTTTTCTTCAGCCACAGCTTCCGGCAATCTTGCCGTTGATTTTTTCTTTATTATTTCGGGATTTTTTCTATTATATACTTTTAACAACTCTTCAGGTGTATATGATTTTATGAAAAAGAAAATCATCAGATTATGGCCGATGGTTGCGGCTTTTGCAGGTATAGAAACTATTTATCATTACTTTGTCTACCATACCCCTGATTATATTCCTTATAACCAGATTTTAAGAATTTTGATGATTGATAATATCGGTCTTAATACTGTTCATTCGGGTATTACCTGGTACGTGTCTGTTTTATTCTGGATATTACTATTATTTTTCTACACAATCAAAAACTTTTCTAAAAAAATTGTAGATTTAATTGTTCCGGTTTCAGTTGTTATTTGTTATGCGTTTTTGATACATATTTTTAAAGGTAATGTCACAGGGCATACTGACACCAGATATTTTATTTTAAATGCAGGTGTAATGAGAGGTATTGCAGGTATCGGAACAGGGTATCTTATTTATAATTTTCTTAAGACTGTAAAACCTTATGTTTCCACCCTCAAAAAATTTCTCTGCTATACTGCGGCAGAAGGTCTTTTATTGTTTTTTGTTGTTAATAATGTTCTGTTCCATAAAATTAAATACAACAGCAATTTTGTTATTATTGTAGGATTTGTTTGGCTTTTCATTCTTTTCCTGTTAAAACGCGGAGCCATTTCCAGAATATTAGACAACAAATTTTCCGCTATTCTTGGAAGATATTCTTATTCAATATTCATTGTACATATTTTTATTTTAAATGCTTTCAGAGTATATTTATGGAAACCTTATCCGAAATTTGTTGAGGCGCATTTGTTTTTGAATATCATAGTGCCGGTTATTTGTGCTGTTTTGGCGGGTGTTGCGGCGTATCATTTGATAGAAGTTCCTGCCGGAAAATACTTAAAACAGAAATTCTTCCCGCAAAAAACTCAATCTTAAATTTTCATGAAAAAAGCCCCGAAATTCGGGGCTTTTATCTATTTGAAGTTTGGAAAATCTTTTGTTTGATTTTTGTCATTCTGAGGACATTAGTCCGAAGCATCTTTTCGCACTACTTTACGTCATTCTGAGGGAGTGTAGCGACCGAAGAATCCTGTCGGATTTTAAAGGAGATCCTTCGGCTTTTCGCACTCGCAGTAAACGGGTACGGCTGACGCCTTTCACCCTCTGCTTGTGCGCCTCAGGATGACGTGCCTTTTTTATGTCATTCTGAGCAGAGCGAAGAATTTCATTGGATTTTCCGTAAAGCTTTTGCCTCAGAATCAGGTTCTATTCGTCTTCCTGACGCTTAATCATTCCGGCTGTCACGGCATACAATGCTGCCGAAATTTCCGCCGTTGTTGAAAACGGGCCGTAAGATTTGATGAATTTTGCAACATCAAAAGTATTCAAATACTGTTGAAGCTGTGCACTTGATTCATCCGTTAAATTTGTTGTGTACAAAATGTTCTGGATGTAATTCTGAACCTTTTTCTGGATTTCTGATTCTGAATATTCATCATCTTTTGAAGACAATTCTACTTTGTCGCCTTCCTGTTTTTCTGTTTTTTTGGCGTCTTCCGCTGCTTTTTCTTCTTCCGCTTTTTTTAGCTTTTCATCATCATCAACTGCTGCTGCGGCTGATGTGTAAGCGCCTGATGATACTCCTGAAATTTCCATGGTTTACCGTCCTTTCTAAAAATAGTATCTCTTTAAATTATATTACATGTCGTTTGACGGATTTTACGCCGGAAACTTTAGCTTTTTTTAAGTTTTGTAAATAAAATTTGCAGACAATTTTGTTCCTGAAGCCGGATTACTTCACGATTCCCTCGGTTTCGTTGTACATAATCATATAAAAATCAGGACTTGTCATATTCGGGTTTCGCTTCATAAACTTTTCAATATCAAATTTTTCAAGGTATTTGTCCAGTTTTTCAACAACTTTCGGGCGGTCTTCGTGTTCCGATTTTAGGTTTGAAATGTATGAATTGACCATTGATTTAACCTCATCTTCCGTTAAAATCGGCATTCCGCCAAGACGAACCTCATCGGGTTCTTCTTCTTCAAGGTATTTTTTCAATTCTTTTTTCGGATCTTCTTTTTGGCGTTTTCCGCCGCTATCAGAGGATGTAGAGGATGATATTGCCCTGTTGAAAGGGTTGTTGACCGAATTAAACATATATTTTCTCCTGTTTTTGTTATTTTACGGCAAAATTAAACAAAAACTTTAATTTCATCCTGCATCAGGTGTATTTATTTTTGTTATTGAACTTTGTATTCCGTTCAATATTCAAACCTGACCGCCGCCAAAATGATGTAAATTTTTGTTCCTCATTTTTATTTACCACTTGAAATTTCCGGAAAATCGGTTAAAATAAGAATAAAGGCAAGGGTGCAGCGAACACCCTCACCACCCGCTTAACGGGATTTTAGGATAAGAACTAATGCTAATAATAACATTAGTTCTTTTGCTGTAATTTGTACAAGCATTTTAACCTCCTTTCTTTGCTGTACAAATTTTTTGCCTTTATTCTAATTTTCAGTTATTACCGGAATTTAATAAATTCCGGTAATAAGATATTTTAAAAATAATAAAAAACTCCTGATAATACATCATGTATTTACAGGAGTTATTATTAATTTTTATTTTTATGAAATTATCTAATCTGCACCGGCATAATCAGGCAGACAAAATCGTCTTCGCTGTCCGGACGGAGAACTGTTGCGGAAAGGCTTGTGTTTAAGCCTATTTTAACATTGTCGCATTCCATATTTTTTAAGGCTTCAAGAACAAATTTATAGTTGAAAGCAATATCCAGATCTTCGCTGTTGTAGACAATTTCAAGTTCTTCTTCGGATTTTCCGCTGTCGGGTGTGTCAGCCGTAAGCTTCAATTTACCTTGAGAAAATGCAAGTTTTACAATACTTGTTTTGTCGTTGACCATAATAGACACCCTGTCGAGGGCGGATTTTAGGTCATTTACAGAAACCAGCGCTTCTTTCGGGCTTTCGTCAGGGATAAGCTGGTTGTATTTCGGGAACTGGCCTTCCAGAAGTCTTGAAACAGTCATTGTTCTGTCGCTTTTTATAATAAGTTTTGTGCGTTCTGTGTAGAGTTTTACGGAATCTTCTTCAATAAACGAACTCATCTTAATAAATTCGTTAAGAGTTTTGGACGGAATAATAAGCTGGGTTGTTCTGCCGTCTTTGTTTTCAATTTTTTCTCTGACACGGGCAAGGCGGTTTCCGTCGGTTGAGGCTATCTCCAGAACTTCGCCGGAGATGTCGCAAACTATACCGGAGAGAAGGTTTGATGTTTCATAGCCCGCTGCGGCAAATCCAGCCTGTCCAACTGCCTTTACCAGAGGTTTCAGAGCTATTTCAAAACAGTTTTCTTCATTTAACTCAATGTTATAAACTTCCGGCGGAAATTCATTGGCGGAAATACCGATTATTTCAAACTTTGAGTTCTGGCAGGTTATAGTGACGGAATTTTCACCTTCCGGCATTTCAAAGGTTATAAGTTTGTCGCCTAGTTTTGAAACTATTTCGTTGAGAGTTCTTGAAGGGAGTGTTATTCTGCCCTCTTCTTCAACCTGAGCATCGACAAGAGCTACAACTGTCAGGTCAAGATCTGTTGCAACAAGTCTTATTGTTCCGTTGTTTACCGTTTCAATTAAGATATTCATCAAAACCGGCTGCAAAGCTTTTGTGCTGGTTGCTCTTTCAACTATTTTTATCCCGTTATACAAATCTTCTTTATTTACATAGAATTTCATAACTTACTCCTTTTTACTACCCTCTAAGCTGATTATACAATAAACAGAGTTCAAAAAATCACACGGAATAAAAAATTAAAACAAAAATTCACGTTTTATAAAAGTCTGCCTAAAAAGAAACTTCTCTTTTCCTGTTTTAATTTATTAATAATTAATTATATAAATAATAATATATATAAATAATGGTAGTAGTAAGCAGAAATAATTTGTAGAAAAGCGGCTGAAACTATTTAATAGTAATAATTTCTGGTTGTATAAAACTTTGTAGAAAATTAAAAGTTAAATTGTCAAAAACTTTCGATATCCTCCATTTGGATGAGATTTTGTAGAAAACTCATGAGTTTTCTACAAAAAAACATGTAGTTTTCTACTGTATTTTGAACAACGCATAAACGTACTTTTTCAATAGAGAGTATATATTAATCTGCTTGACAATATTAATTTTTCATGGTATAAAGATTGTGGGGTAAATGTATATTTATAAGTCTTGTCATACGACGAGACTTTCTTTTTCGGCTCATAGCTTTGTTTCTGGCTGTTTTATTTTTAAGATTTATAGCCGTGGACTTTAATTATAAAGCATGCTTTTGAAAAGAGAAATTTGTTAAGTAATGTAAAATTATATAATTTTTATATCATTTCTGGTCAATTATTTTGTTACAAACTTTTTTATATAAATATAAAGAGGTATAATATATTTATGGATAAAAGAGAGTTGACGGTTATTGAAAACAAGCAAATATCTGATGTTAAGCCGGAAAAAGAAAGCAAGGCAAAACACCAGACCAATCCGATTGTGAAAAAGCTTGCTAAATTTCACCTTGAAAAGCCTGAAACTTTCTCTGTGAAAGACTTATTCAAAAAGTAGGTAATGTATAATATAAAAAATCAAATCTTCTTAAATCTGACCAAAACGCAGAAGTCAGCGCTGTGCGGGTTTTTGCGTGCGTTTGTAAAAAAGTCGCCGGATGTTGATGTAGAGAAACTTTTGGATAGTTTTCTTGAGGATGAAAGATATTATCTTGAGATTAACAACCCGCATTTTGAGTTCATGGTGGATTACCTTGAAGATGAAACTTTCCGGCGGGAGGCTCTTGATTTTATGAAAGAATGCCGGAAGTATTACGACTACAAAAAATCGCAGGAACCGCTAATTCAGGCTCAGAAAGAGTTTGAAAAGAAAAAGCGGGCTTTTTTGCGGGAGGTTAAAATGAGCCACGAACCGCCGACAAAAAAGCAGTTATACTATTATGAGAGGCTTTGCAGGAAGTATAATCTGGAGAAGAAAGACCTGTCATCAAAATTGGAAGCCCGTGATGAGATTGACAGAATTATAAAAGAACACGAGAAGGAGAATTTATATGGAATTTAACAGCATACAGGATTTCAGGACGAACTTTACGCATGTTTACCACAAGTCGGTGGCGCCGAAGCTTGAGTCTTTTGAGCAGGAAAAAAACAAGGCGAGATTAACAACAAAGATTATATGGATACTTGCTGTTGCTGCTACTGTCTTTTTTTTGTTTCTTTTTAATTTTCAAATAACACAGGATAATTTGTTTTTTGTAATAGTGCCATTCTTTTTGTGTTTAGGAATATGCAGATGGATCGGAAAAAGCTTTGAAAAGAAACTGAAACTTGCGGTAATGCCGATAGTCATGCGGGCGTTCGGCGATTTTGCATGGGTTCCGGGCGGAACTATACCTTATTTAACGCTGCAACAAACAAGGCTTTTTGACAGGTTTGAGGATCAGAAGGAAGATGACTGTTTTTACGGGACATACAAAGGGCTTCAGATTAATATTGATGAAACGGAACTTAGTTATACAACAAGAGATTCTAAGGGGAACAGGCATAAACATATAGTTTTTAGCGGAGTTCTTGCGCAGATTGATTTTAAAAAGCCGTTCAAGGGGCATACAATAATCAGAACTCGCGGGCTTTTTAACAGCAAGGCTTATGAAGAGGTTAAACTGGAGGATCCGGAGTTCAGCAAGATGTATTTTGTGGACGCAAACGACCAGATTGAGGCAAGATATATTCTCACAACATCTTTTATGGAAAGATTTAAAAACATAAAGAATTCCTTCAGCGCCTCGCAGATGGAAGCTTCAATTCAGGACAGCAAGATATTAATTGCAATCCATACGACAAAAGATCTTTTCAAACTCGGCGACCTGAACAGGCCTGTAAACGATACAAAGCAGTTTACGGAACTTTTGAACGAGTTTGTGTCGATACTTGCGATAGTGGATGAGTTGAAGTTGAATCAGAATATAGGTTTGTAAAGAAAATGGAATTTAACAGTATTCAGGATTTCAGAACAAATTTTACGCATGTCTATCACTCAACTGTTGTAAAGCTGCTTGAGCCTTATGAAAGAGAACGTCTTATGTTAAAAAAGAGATGTTTTAAAATTCGGTCAGCCTGTTATATTGCAGTAGGCGTAATTGGATGTTTTATCTGTTTTTTAGTGCAGGCAGCAGTTAGGGATGTCCTTGTGGCAGTAATATTTTCGGTGCTGTGTAGTCTATTTGTTATTCTACCAAAATGTTTAGGAATATCTAAGTGGTTTGTGTCGCATATTAAAAAATCGTATGAGGAGGGGTTAAAATTTGATATTATGCCAAAAGTGATGAAAGCTTTCGGCGCTTTTGCATGGCTGGACGGCGGACTTATAGACAGGCATATAATAAATGAAACTAAATTGTTTTACACGATAGATGAAAAGTCTAATGACGAAGGATTTTATGGTGCATACAGAGATTTACCGATTACCATTGATGAAACAATGTTAAGAAATTATTCAGCAGACGGCATAATGTTTAAAGGAGTTCTTGTGCGAATAGAATTGGATAAAACCTATAAAGGGCACACGATAATAAGAAAGCGGGAATCGATAAATAAAGCAGTTTATGAAGAGGTAAAATTAGAGGATCCTGAATTCAGCGAAAAGTATTTTGTAGACGCCGATGACCAGATAGAGGCGCGTTATCTTCTGACAACTTCTTTTATGGAGCGTTATAAAAACATAAAAAATGCGTTCCATGCGACAAAAATAGAAGCCTCAATAAGCGGCAACAATATGATATTTGCAATATCAACAGATAAAGATCTTTTTAAACTCGGCAGATTTGACAGGCCCGTAAACGATAAAAAGCAGTTTACGGAACTTTTGAATGAATTTGTGTCGATACTTGCAATAGTGGATGAGTTGAAGTTGAATCAGAATATAGGTTTATAGAAAATGGCAATAAATGAAATTGTGAAAATCCTGACAGACAGCGGAATAGAACAGAATGAAGCAAATGTTGAAGTGAGGCTTCTCGTTGAACATTTTGCAAACTACGGCTATATGGATATTGTGATGGGAAAGAAACTTACACCTGAAAAGCTTGAAATAGTCAAAGAAAAGGCTGAATTGAGAGCAAAAACTCATCAGCCAATCCAGCATATAATAGGGCTTGCGGATTTTATGGGCGAGAAGTTTATTGTGAACCCGTCTGTGCTGATTCCGCGTGATGAAACCGAAATTCTTGTCAGACAGGCGATTGATATAATAAATACCGGTAATTTTAAGACGGTTCTTGATGTCGGAACAGGATCAGGGTGTATTGCCTGCATGATAGCAAAATATACCTCTTCTCAGGTAATCGGGCTTGATATATCTTCAGACGCCCTGCATACTGCGCTTGACAACGCTTCAAAACTAAACCTTAATAACAGGGCAATATTTAGAAAATCAGATATTTTTTCAAACGTAAAAGAGGGCGAAACTTTTGATATGATAGTTTCAAACCCGCCATACATTCCGCCGTCCGAAAAGGAAACAATTCAGGAAGAGGTGAAGTTTGACCCTGAAATTGCGCTGTTTACGGAGGACGAAAAAGGGCTTGAATTTTATCAAAAAATAACGGAAGACGCGCCGCAAATTCTTAACAAAGACGGGTATCTGATGTATGAACTCGGGGCGGGACAGTCTGCAGATGTCAAAAAAATAATGGAAGATAAAGGATTTACAAAAATAGAAATTATTAAGGATTTAGCAGGAATAGACAGGGTTATCTGCGGACAGAAGTGTATGGATTAATAATTCTGTGCGTTTAAAAGGCGATAGGACTTTACAAAGTGAAGCGTGAAGAGTGGTGAAAAGGAGAAAGAACTTCATGTCATCCTGAGGCTTTAGCCGAAGGATCTCCGGAAAACGCAAGGGGATTCTTCGGGCTTTGCCCTCAGAATGACATGACTTAGACAAAATGGGGCGATTCCTTATCGTCCTATCGCCTTTTTAAACGTAACGAACTTAACGTCTTTACGTCCTAACGTCTTAACGACTTTCATAACGAAACCTCTTAGTGCCTTAGTATCTTTTTCCGAAACAAACCATTCACCCTTTCACCTTTTCAACCTTTCAACTCTCCTCACCCTTCACTCTTCACTCTTCACATTCCTTCCTTTGTGTTAAAATATAATTACCGGAGTTTTGAATACACCGGCGGGTAGTCAAACAGCCAAACGGGGAGTCTGAATATGAGAGAAAAAGCACTGGAATATTATATGAACGGCGGGTGTTCATGCAGCGAAAGCGTTATAAAAGCGGCAATTGATGAAGGTTTGTGTGACGAATCGCTGCTTGCCGTATCAACAGCGTTTTCCGGCGGAATGTCCTCAGGATGTGTCTGCGGGGCGGTTGCTGCAGCGCAGATTTTATCAGGAATGCACTTCGGGCGCGGAAATAAGTTCGGAAACGACAATACAGCAAGAGAAAAAGCTGCTTTTATTGTGGAAGAATTTAAAAAGAAACATAAAGTCACCTGTTGCCGCGTGCTTTCAAAAGGTTTGCAGGGAATGGAAAGAAAACAGAATTGTTCAAGATATGTGTCTGATGTTTGCGACCTGATTGAACAGATTTTAAAGGTTAAGGTATAGATGCAGAATGTACTTGCTGTGTTTTTAGGCGGCGGAGCGGGCGCTGTTTTAAGATATTTGACGGGAGTTCTGGCTTTGCGGTATTTGAGCGTGAATCTTCCTGCCGCGACTTTTGCGGTTAATATTGCGGGATGTTTTATTCTCGGGGTTCTGTTTGCGGTTTTTTTTGACAGACCGGAGGTTAATACATCATTGAAACTTGCACTCACTGCCGGTTTTTGCGGCGGGCTTACAACTTTTAGCACTTTTTCTTTCGAGATGTTTGAAATGCTTAAAAACGCTCAGTATTTGCAGGTTTCTGTATATTTGATATTAAGTTTGGCCGCAGGGCTTGCGGCAGTATGGATTGGAGTAAGTTGTGCAAAATTCGTATAAATTTGACAGGTTAAACTTTTTGACGGCAGGAATGCCGCTGGCAACCGGCAAAGGCAGTTATGAGAAGGCTTTTCAGATTCTTGAGGGGATGAACCTTGACGGGATGGAACTGGAGTTTGTACACGGGGTGAGGATGAGCGGCGAAACCAGAAATCTCGTTAAAAAACTTCGTGAGGAAAAGAAGTTTATTTTGACGGCTCATGCACCTTTTTATGTGAATTTAAACGCAAGAGAGGCAGAAAAAGTTGACGCAAGTGTTGTCAGAATTTTTGAAACTGCACTTGCAGGACGCGACACGGGGGCTTTTAGCATAACTTTTCACGCTGCGTTTTATCTCGGTCAGGAAAAGGAGGTTGTGTTCAATCAGGTTAAGGCGCAAATCCGGCGGATTGTTGAGTTAATGGAAAAAGAGAACTTTAAAATCTGGATAAGACCCGAAACTACTGGCAAATCAACCCAGTGGGGAGATTTGGAAGAAATTGTTGAACTGTCGAAAGAGTTTGAAGGGTTTGTGCTGCCGTGCGTAGATTTTTCTCATCTTCACGCGCGCTCGGGCGGAGAGTTTAATACTTATGACGAATTTTCCCGTATTCTTGATAAAATCGGGTCAAATCTCGGGCGGTTTGCTCTTGATAATTTCCACGGACATCTTGCAGGGATTGAATACACAGCAAAAGGCGAAAGACAGCATCTGAACCTTAAAGAGTCCGATATGAATTATAAAGATCTTTTAAAAGCTATGAAAGAGTTTGATATAAAAGGCGCGCTTGTCTGCGAAAGCCCGAATATTGAAGAGGACGCAAAGCTTTTAAAAGAAACTTATGCTGCTTTATAAAGAAAAATTCATTTTGTGATAAAATAAACTTATGATTGACAGATATTCACGCGAAGAAATGAAAAAGATATGGGATTTGAACACGAAGTTCGACTACTATTTGCGGGTTGAGCTTGCGGTTTGCGAGGCTTACACAAAGACAGGCAAAATCCCTAAAAAAGATTTTGAAGAGATTAAAAAACGCGCAAAGTTTAACATAGAGCGGATTGACGAGATTGAGCGCGAAGTAAAACATGACGTAATTGCTTTTTTGACCTGTGTAAACGAGAGTCTGGGCGAGAATCTTGCACGCCACATGCATATCGGGATGACAAGTTCGGATGTTATAGATACGGCTTTTGCCCTGCAGATTCAGGACAGCGGAAAGATTATCAAAAACGATCTTGATGAAACAATAAAATCATTAAAGGAACTTGCCAAAAAGCACAAAAAAACAATTTGTATCGGGCGTTCGCACGGGATAATAGCTGAGGTTATGACGTTCGGGGTTAAGCTTTGCAGCTGGATTGATATTCTGGAGCGTCAGCGTGACAATTTTGAACATGCGCTTGAAGAAATCCGTGTCGGGCAGATTTCGGGGCCTGTCGGAACGTATAGCAACATTTCTCCGGAGATTGAAAAAATAACCTGCAAAAATCTCGGGCTTAAGCCGGCAAGAGTTTCAACGCAGATTATAGCAAGGGATTACCACGCATACTTTATGCAGTCGCTGGCTTTGATAGCAAGTGTTCTTGAGCAGTTTGCAACGGAAATCAGACACCTTCAAAGAACAGAAGTTCTGGAAGCTGAAGAAGGGTTCTCAAAAGGTCAGAAGGGTTCGTCTGCTATGCCGCACAAGAAAAACCCCGTTCTGTCCGAAAACCTCTGCGGGCTTGCGCGCGTCGTAAGGTGTAATTCGCTTGCCGCTATGGAAAATATTCCGCTCTGGCATGAAAGAGATATTTCGCACAGTTCCGCAGAAAGAATAATTTTCCCCGACAGCCTTATTCTGGTTGACTTTATGCTGAACAGATTTAACGGAATTGTCCAAAATATTGTTATCCACGAAAAAAATATGCTCAAAAATGCCGACCGGTTCGGCGGAATTGTTTTTTCGCAGAAAGTTTTGCTGGAACTCACCGAAAAAGGTCTGACGCGGGAGGAGGCTTATAAAATCGTTCAGAGAAACGCCCTTGATGCGTTTGAAAATGACGGGGATTTCAAGGCAAATTTGATTAAAGATGAAGATGTTACAAAACTTCTTTCAATTGAAGAAATAGACAGAATTTTTGACAAAGAAGCCTATTTGAAGAATATAAACGAGATTTACAAAAGGGTTTTATAGAAGATTCATGTCGTTCTGAGGGAACGTAGTGACCGAAGAAACCCATAGCATTTTCAGGAGATCCTTCGCCTTCGCACTCGCGATAAACAGGTACGGCTAACACTTTTCATCCTTTGCTCGTGCGGCTCAGGATGACGTACTTTTCCATGTCATTCTGAGGGCAAAGCCCGAAGAATCTCATTTATTTTGATATTTCGCCCTCTCACAAAACGATTAAGTATCGTTTTGTCCGGCAGGGTGCTCAAGATGACGGATTTCTTTTAAAAAGATACTGAGCCGCAGGCGAAGGATGATAAGAATAGTGTTTTCAAAAAATAATCTTTGTAAATGTAAATTTTAAAAGGGCCGGCTTTTAAGCCGGCCCGAAAAAGAATTTTTACCAGACAACTTTTTCGATTAATTCAATCTCGTATCCGTCGGGGTCTTTTATGAAAGCGATTTTAGTGCCTTTGCCGTTGAGGTCAAAGGGTTCGTAAAGGTATTCATAGCCGAGAGAGTGAAGTTTTTCCGTAAATTTTTCAAGCGAATCAACCGAAAATGCAAAGTGTCCGAATCCTGTTCCAATCTGATAGCCGCCTTCAGGTGTTTCGTCGTTTTCCGTCAGTTCAATCTGGCATACTCCGTCTTCATCATTTAGAAAATAAAGCCGGCAGTCATCAAGCCTTTTTTTCTTGTCTAATTTCATATTCAAAAGTTCCGTGTAGAATTTGACGGACTTTTCGGCGTCCTTGACCCTTATCATTGTGTGTAAAAATCTCATAAAGTTCTCCTTATTTTTACACTTATTTTATCATAAAGTTTGCGGAAGAAAATTACTTAATGTCTTTTGCTATAACATCAGTTATATCTTCGCCGCCATAGAATACCATGCTTTTAGGCAAAACAAGGCTGTAATTAAGATTTTTGGCTTTTTCAATGACGGTGGCGCGGATTTCCGAGTCGATTTGAGTGAGTTTGTCGTTGTAATCCTTGTCCAGCGCGAGTTTCTGGTCGTTAATCTGATTGCGGTATTTTTCTTCAAGCGCGGTAATTTTGGCGGGGTCTTTTTCTTTTGAAATTTCACTCTGCGCCTGCTGAACAGTTTTTTGCATTTCAGAGAGTTTCTTTTCCTGATCGGCTTTAAGCTGTTTTACCTGAGAAGAATTTGCGACAATTTTTTGAACGTCAACAACCGCGATTTTCGGCGCGGTGTCCGAGATTGCAATGTTGTTCACCGAATACCCCAGAGCAAACGCCATTAAACAAATAAATAAAAAACTGATTTTTTTTGTCATAATAAATCCTTTCTTTTTCTGTACAAAAAAATATTATTGTAAAAACGGAAAGGATAAATTAGCGTGGCGGGTAATCTTCGCCGGAAAAAAGACCAACATTATTTCTTTAAAGCCGTTTTTGATTCCGCTTCAATCATTTGTGCAAGAATTGCTTTTGCTGTTTCAAGCTGGGTGTCTTTTTTATTTTTTAAATCATCAAGGGTAAGTTTAACTTCAATATCCGGAGAAATTCCGGTTTTATTAATGTCTGCGCCGCCGGGTGTCAGGTATTTTGCGATTGTAAGATTAAGTCCTGTTTCGTTCGGCAGCGGCATAATCTTCTGCACCATACCTTTGCCGAAAGTTTTTGTGCCGAGAAGCTTGGCTTTTTTGTAATCTTTAAGGGCGCCTGATAGAATTTCGCTTGCGCTTGCGCTTGCACCGTCAACAAGAACTATCATCGGTTTATCTATTTCAAACTCGGTGTCCTGCGCGTAAATATCATATCTGTAATTGTTTCTGCCGACAATACTTACAAGGTTTCCGTCAGGTATAAAAAGGTTTGCTATAAATATTGCGTTTGGCAAAAGCCCGCCGGTGTTTCCTCTCAAATCCAGTATGAGTCCGTCTGCGTCTTTTGTTTTTTCAACCGCCTCAATAAATTCATTCGGAGTTGATGTTCCGAGAAAACTTGAAATCTGGATATAGCCTATGTTTTTATCCATGGCGCTTTTGACGGTTTTAATTTTAATTTCTTTGCGGACTATTTTTTTAACAAACTTGTCATTGTTTCTTAAAATAGTCATCTGCAGGAAAGTATTTTCAGGGCCTTTAACAAGCGCCGCAACATCGGACAGCGGAAGCCCGTTTACGGTTTTGCCGTCGATGTCAAGAATAATGTCGCCGGATTGAAGGTTTGCAGCCTGCGCCGGTGTCCCTTCCATAACGTTTATTATCTGTACTTTTCCGGAAACAGATGCAATATTAACACCGATGCCGGTTATTTTTGAATCAATTGAAGAATTCTGATCGCTGTATTCGCGTTTATCCATATATTTTGAATACGGATCGTCAAGGCTTGCGAGCATTGTGTCTATTGCAACCTTTGCATCATCATCGGTTTTAATTTTTCCGCGGTAATGCTCCTTCCATCTTGACCATGACTGGTGGTTCATTGATGGATCGTAGTAATTGTTTTTAACGGTCTGCCAGACATTATCAAAAAGCCGCTGGCTTGAAACGTGTTCGTGATTGACAAGTTCGCCCGTATCCATTGAATAGAGTGTGTTGTTGTTCACATTCATCATGAATTTGTTGAGTGCAAACAGGAATGCAACCGTTATTAAGAACAATATTACCTGAATTTTCTTCATACGATTATTTAACAACAATGCCTTGTTTTAATCAATATACTTTGTGATTAGTTAAGGAATGCAGTCTGAAAAGAGATTTATAAAAGTAAGAATTTTAAAAGAAATGTTAAAAATAAGTAAAAAATAACAAGATGTAAAGAATTGTAAAATTAAATTTAAAAAGGCTGAAACCCTGTTATAATCTGCTGTATGGTATGGTATGGTATGGTGGGGTGGAGGTTCTTTACATAAAAAAATCCTTTTTTTAAACTTGAAAATGTAGCTGAAAGAAAGGAGATTTTTTATGTCAACAGCGCAGGATCAAACCTCACAAAACAGACCCGGAGAAGATGAACAAAACCCGAGCCAGGGCGGTAATGAACAAAATGTTCCGGATGTTCCAGAAGAAGTTCAGGTAGGACAAACCTTTGAACTCCCTGAAAACGGTGGAGAAGCAGAATACCTTGGTAATAATCAGTTCGAAATAAATGGTAATCCGGATATTCCGGATGGTACAGTTTTCGAAACAACTTATCCAGGAGATCCGGATGGTATTCAAATAGAAGATACAGGTAATCCTTTAGACGGTTACTGGTTTGTACCGGTAAAATAAATTTTAATTGTTAAACTTTATGCGGGCATTAATTTTATTAATGCCCCTTTTTTAAATACTTAAATCAATGGACAGAGAAGAACTTAAAAGAAAAGTTTTCTGGAAGTATTTTTTCAGAAAAGGAAGATTTATAAATTTTAAAAATCCGGAGCTTTTTACCGAAAAAATTCAATGGCTGAAAGTTTATGATTGTACACCGGTTAAAACACGACTTGCCGACAAAATTCTTGTTCGTGACTGGATTAAAGAACAAATCGGCGAAGAATACCTCAAAAAAATTTACGGAATTTACGAACACTACGAGGATATTGATTTTTCAAAGCTTCCGCGTGAGTACGTCATTAAAACCAATCACGGCTGCAAAATGCAAAGGCTTGTGATAGAAGGCGCGATTCCCGAAGACGGCTACAGGGATTTGTTTAACAATTACCTCAAAATCAATTACGCCTTCAAAAGCGGTTATGAAATGCAATACGAAAATATAAAGCCCCTTATATTTGTAGAAGAATACATAAAAAATACAAACGAACTTTTTGAATATTTGTTTTTCTGTTTTAACGGCAGACCTGAATTTGTTCTTTTTGCCTCCGGCAAGCGCGGCGCCAACATTTGCTGCACAATGTTCGACAAAAACTGGAACAACCTTCACTTCAACTACGGGGGCAATCTGCATTCAGAGGAGATTCCGCGACCCGAAAATTTTGACAGAATGCTTGAAATCTCAGCAAAACTTTCAAAGGATTTTAAGTTTGTGAGAGTCGACCTTCATAACGTCAACGGTAAAATCTACTTTGGAGAGATGACTTTTACTCCCGCAAGCGGTTATATGAAGTTTTCAAATTCGGAATATGACAGAATTTTCGGGCGCATGCTTAATTTAGAAAAATAAATTCCTGTTTTATCTCTTTTTGTTTAAAATGTGTAGTTTTTGTAAAATTTATAAAAAGCGCATAAATATTGCTTTTATCGGAAAAATATTAATAAGATTTGTTAAAAAATGTTTATAATTTTAATATTATGTTGAAAAAATATCTTTTGTTGATAATATAATTTTGTGTTACAACAAATTAAATAAAATGTGAAAATTAAACAGGAGTTATCAAAACGAGAGAATGATTGATGGATATCCGGAACAAAATTTATACTTGTTAAAGCCGGTTATGGAGGACAGATGAAAAAGCCTTCAGTTACTGTTCTGCTTGTTACGTACAATCACATCAATACTTTTGAAAAAGCTATTCAGAGTGTTTTGAGTCAGAAAACCACATTTCCTGTTACAATTATAATTCTTGATGACGCTTCAACCGACGGAACCGTTGAATTGATAAATAAATATAAAAATTTGGAAAATGTAAAATGTATATTAAGAGAGAAAAACGCCGGCGGTACAACTAATATTTATGAAGGGCTGAAACTTGTTAATACAAAGTATTTTGCAACGCTTGAAACGGATGATTACTGGTGCGATGAGAATAAACTTCAGACACAGGTTGATATACTGGAAAAACATCCGGAATGCTCTTTTTGCGCGCATAATACCCTTGTAAAATATGCAGGCAGCAGCAAAACAAGATATTATATAAAAGATGTTCCTGATAAAATTTTCAAATTTCCTCCGGAAGAAATTAAGAGAAGATATTATATAGAACCTCATCCTTCTTCAAGACTTTACAGAACAGAATGCCTTAATCTTGAAGAAATTAAAAATCCGGTAATTGCAACCTATGATGTCGCAACAAATTTCTATTTTCTGACAAAAGGAAACCTTTATTATCTAAACAAAGTTATGTCAGTCTACAATTGCAGCGGCAGCGGCGTTTATTCAGGAGTTTCTTCTTACCGGCAGAGATATAAAACAGCTTCCGTAATTTTACAGCTTAATAAAGAGTTTGGTTTTAAATATAACCGCCTGCTTTCAAGGTTTTTCTCCACAAGGCTTAACCTGAATTTCCTTACCTATCTCAGGCTGAGGTATTCTAAAAATCCTGAAAATCTCGATAAAATGTATGACTGTATTCTTGAAAATTATGAGAAAAAATATTTGAACAACCGTGATAAAAAACCGGTTTGTTATTTGAGCCTGCCATTGAGTAAAAAGTCATCGCTGGTTCTTGAATTGAGAAGGGAGAAGGACAGAGCATGAATTTACTTGTAACTGGCGGAGCCGGATTTATCGGCAGTTGTTTTGTAAGACATATTCTCAATACTTATCCGGATTATCGGGTTATAAATCTGGATGCGCTTACTTACTGCGGGAATTTGGACAATCTGAAAGATGTTGAAAATAATCCGAATTACAGGTTTGTTCACGGTAATATTTGCGACAGACGGCTTGTGAGAGAACTGACAGGACTGGTTGACTGTGTGGTTAATTTTGCGGCAGAATCCCACGTCGATAATTCAATCAAAAGACCTGAAATTTTTGTCGAAACAAATATTCAGGGCACGTTGAACCTTCTTCAGGCTTCAAAAGAAACCGGAATAAAAAGATTTTTGCAGGTTTCGACGGATGAGGTTTACGGAACGCTCGGGAAAACAGGGTATTTTTATGAAACAACTCCGCTTGCGCCGAACAGTCCGTATTCAGCCTCGAAAGCAGGAGCTGATTTGCTTGTGAGAGCTTACGGAGAAACCTACAAACTTCCGGTTCTTATCACAAGATGCTCAAACAATTACGGCCCGTATCAATATACGGAAAAACTTATTCCGTTTTTTATCTCACGGCTTTTGAAGGGTGAGCGTGTGCCTGTCTACGGCGACGGGCTTAATGTCCGTGACTGGCTGTATGTTTACGATCACTGCAGGGCAATAGACGTTGTGCTTCACAGGGGTCAAGCCGGCGAAGTTTATAACATCGGCGGACACAATGAAAAGACAAACCTTGAAATTACCCGTCTTATTTTAGAGAAGATGGGCAAAGACGAAACCTGTATTGAATATGTTCAGGACAGACCAGGGCATGACAGACGTTACGCAATTTCTAACGACAAAATTACTTCGCAGCTCGGGTGGAAACCTTCCGTTACATTTGAAGAAGGGATTTCAATGACAATCGACTGGTACTTGAACAATCAGGACTGGATAAAAAATCTTGAAAGAAAAAAGGAGGCGGCATTAGTATGAAAGGAATAATACTTGCCGGCGGCTCCGGAACAAGATTGTATCCGACAACACTTGTCACTTCAAAACAGCTTCTGCCAGTGTTTGACAAACCTATGATTTATTATCCTCTTTCAGTTTTAATGCTTGCGGGGATAAGAAATATTCTGATTATAACAACAGAAAAAGATGTGCCTGAATTTCAAAAACTTCTCGGGGACGGAAAGCATTTCGGGATTAATTTGTCTTACAAAATCCAGAAACAGCCGAACGGGCTTGCGGAAGCTTTTATCATCGGGGAAGATTTTATCGGGAAAGATTGTGTGACACTCATTTTAGGGGATAATATTTTCTTCGGCCCGCGCTTTTCAGGAACTTTGAAATACCGCTCAAAACAGGTTGAAAAAGAAGGCGGCGCATGCATTTTTTCTTATCCCGTAAAACAGCCTGAAAGATTTGGAATTGTTGAATTTGACAAAGACGGCAGGGTTGTTTCAATAGAAGAAAAACCAGAAAAACCGAAATCGAAGTATGCTGTGACCGGTTTGTATATGTATGACAATTCTGTAATAAATTATGCAAAAAATCTGACGCCTTCCGCAAGGGGAGAATTGGAAATTACGGATATAAACAACATTTATTTGAAGAACAATTTGCTCAGAATGGAAAGATTGGGGCGCGGATTTTCGTGGCTTGATACCGGAACCCATGAGTCTTTGCTTCAGGCAGGTCAGTATGTTCAGACAATTGAAGAAAATCAGGGGATAAAAATGGCGTGTCTTGAAGAAGTTGCGTTCAGAATGAAGTTTTTGTCAAAGTCAAAAATTTTAAGCAATATAAAAAATGTTAAAAACAATGAATATTACGATTATGTCAGGAGTCTTGTAGGATGACAACAGCGGCAGCAACAACAGAAAAAATATTTGTCACAAAACCATATCTTCCGCCAAAGGAAGAATATTACTCGTATGTAGACAGAATATACGAAACAGGACATTTGACAAACGAAGGGCCGCTTGTTAAAGAACTGGAGAGAAAACTCTCCGATTATCTGGGTGTAGAAAATTTTCAGTATGTGACAAACGGAACAATAGCGCTTCAGTTTGCCCTGAAAGCTTTCGGGATTGAAGACGGAGAAATAATCACAACACCGTTTTCTTATGTAGCAACGACGTCATCAATTTTGTGGGAAAGATGCAAGCCTGTATTTGTGGATATTGAACCGGATAATTTTACACTTGACGTGAGTAAGATAGAATCGGCAATAACAGAAAAAACAAAAGCAATAATGCCGGTGCATGTGTTCGGATACGCCTGCGACGTTGACGGGATACAAAAAATAGCGGACAAATACGGCTTAAAAGTAATTTATGACGCGGCACACGCCTTCGGGTCGGAATACAAAGGCAAATCGCTGCTTTCATACGGCGATGTTTCAACCCTGTCGTTTCATGCGACAAAGCTGTTTCATACGGTAGAAGGCGGAGCATGTATTACAAAAGATAAAGAAGTTTCAGACAGATTGAGTTTGATTAAACGATTCGGAAATATAGGAGAAGAGCATTACTGCCCCGGAATAAACGGAAAACAGTCGGAATTTCATGCGGCAATGGGGCTTGCAAATTTTGCGCATATTGAAGAGATAAAACAGAGAAGAAAAACAATTTCCGGATACTATGATGAATTGCTGGAAGGCAGGTTAGGGCGACCGAAAACGCAGTCAGGATTGGAATATAATTATGCGTATTATCCGGTATTATTTAAAACGGAAGAAGAGTTGTTAAGAGTATTTGCAGCACTGAATAAGCAGGGGATTTATCCGAGGAGATATTTTTATCCGAGCATAAACAAACTGTCGTATCTGGATGAATACAAACCTTGTCCGGTATCGGAGAATATTTCGTCAAGAATAGCCTGCCTGCCGTTGTATCCGACACTAGAATTAAGTATGATAAAAAGAATTTGCAACATAATAGAAAAGGTATGAAATGACAAACTTTATTGAAACATATCAGGAAAATTTTCATCAGGTTTATAAAATTTGCGGTGTAAAATTTAAAATAAAATGTAAAAAATATGAAATATTTAATTTTCAAAAAATAGATGTGAATGTAAAAAATTATAAATATGTTCATTTAATGAATAATGGACTTCATTCTGTTAATATTATAAATTTTATAAACAGGTATTTTGATAACAGTGAACATTGTTTTATATTTCCGTGCATTATGTTTTACAAAACGCAGGTAAAGCTAAAAGGGATAAAGAATGTATTCTATTGTTCACTGGATAGTATTGATATGAATACAACAAATAAGATAATTATCCACGGATTATTTGATTCAAATCTGGTTAAAGCGTTGTGTAAACACAAATATCTTTTATCAAAGACCTACTGGTTTATCTGGGGCGGGGATTTATATTCTGCCCCAAATAGTCAGATGGATAATTATGTGAGAACAAATGTTGCAGGAATATTGACAAGTTTTGATAAAGAAATTTACGAAGAAAAGTACGGGAGATGTAATTCATATTTTGATGTAACTTATCCTCATGATATGACAGCAGATACCGTTACTCAAAACTTAAAAGAGGAAGGGATTACGCATATTCAAATAAACAATTCAGCAGATGGAACGACATTAGAAATGCTGGATATTCTGTCAAAATTCAAAGATGAGAATATAAAAATTTCAACTATATTGTCTTATGTATCTGCAGGGCAGAAGGACTTCAGCTTGAAAATAATGAAGAAAGGATATGAAATTTTCGGGAGTAAATTTAATCCGATAATTGAATTTATGCCAGAGGAAGAATATGCAAATTATCTTGCCTCTCTTGATATTTATATTTCAAATCAGGACAGGCAGCAGGGTAATGGAAATTCGACATTTGTATACAGTCTGGGCGGCAAAGTTTTCTTGAAAAATAATACGACAGTATTTAAAAAATATAATTCAATCGGGATAAAAATTTTTGACACCTACCAAATCCCTGATATGAGCTTTGAAGAATTTTGCTATTTTGATGAAAACGAAAAACAAAAAGGAATTTTACTTTTAAAGGAAAGAATGAAGGATGAAACAAAGGTAAAACAGTGGAGGAATTTTTTTGATGCCTAAAAAACTTGCGAGTATGCAGCCGTATTTTTTCCCGTATTTAGGATATTTTAGCCTGATAAAAAATACTGATAAATTTATAATATTTGATCCAGTACAATTTATAAGGCATGGTTGGATCGAAAGAAATAGAGTTTTAAAACCTGAACCGGAAAACGATTGGCAATACATAAGAGTCCCACTTGCGTCACATTCCTCTTATGCAAATATAAAAGATATAAAAATAGATAATTCAAAAGATTGGAAAAGTAAATTATTAAAACAATTAGGACATTATAAAAGGAAATCACCTTTCTATAATGAAACAATAAGAGTTGTTGAAAATGGGTTATCAATAGATACTGAAAGTATAGTTTTATTAAACACGAATTGTCTAAAAAATGTATGTGAATATCTAGAAATTCCCTTTAATTATAGTATATTTTCTGAAATGGGATTAAATATTGATAATAACATTCTTTCTCCCGACGATTGGGCATTATACACCTGTAAGGCAATTGATGGTATAAATGAATATTGGAATCCAGTAGGAGGAAAAGAGCTTTATGACAAAGAAAAATATGCAAAAGCCGGGATTAAGTTATGCATACAAAAAATGAATTTAAGACCGTATCCTCAAAGGAGAGGACCGGAAAATATAATTACAGGTTTATCAATTATTGATGTAATGATGTTTAATTCTCCGGAAAAAATCAGAGAAATGCTCGACGATTACGAACTAATATAAAATTGTAAATATATCGAGTTTTGTATATTAAAAAATGAATATGAAGCAAGTTATAGGAAAGTTATATGACTACTAATATATTTAAAGATAAAAAAATATTAATTCTTGCAGGAAAACCTATCGGTTCGGTTGATATCGTAAAATACGCACAGTCACTTGGTGCTTATGTAATAGTTACAGATTATCTTGACCCAAAGGATTCTCCTGCAAAACAGATTGCTGATGAATACTGGAATATTTCTACTGCTGATGTGGATACTCTTGCAGAAAAAGTTTTACAAACAGGCGTTGATGCCGTGTTTACAGGTGTTCATGATTTTAATATAAATATGGCTCAAAAACTTTGCGAAAAACTTAATCTGCCGTTTTATGCTACAAAAAAGCAGTTAAGCCAAACTTCGGATAAAGATTTTTATAAAAATTTATTTAAACAGTACGGTGTGCCGGTTATAGAAGAATACAGCATAAATTCAAAAGATATAAAATATCCTGTCATCGTAAAACCGGTTGATTCTTCTGGTGCGTACGGAGTAAAAATTTGTAATAATCAAAATGAACTTCTGAAAAATTATAACTCGGCTCTTGAGTTTTCTG
Source organism: Candidatus Gastranaerophilales bacterium (assembly GCA_944322665.1). GTDB lineage: Bacteria > Cyanobacteriota > Vampirovibrionia > Gastranaerophilales > Gastranaerophilaceae > Scatenecus. The sequence continues at coordinate 27,342 of CALUPM010000017.1, forward strand.
AATCAAAGAAAGTATTGATAGAACGCTATATTGATGGTGAAGAAGTTACTATTGAATATCTTTTGCAGGATGGTGATATTCAATTAATTGGTATGGCGGATAGACATATTGTGCAATTTGAAAAAGGAGTTTTACCTTTACCTGATTATTATATTTGGCCGTCTAAATATTTAGCTCATTTTGAACATAATTTCAATGAAAAAATTATAAACGCATTAAAATCTCTTGATTTAAAAAATGGAATGTTATTTATTCAGGCAAAAGTTGATGGTAAGGAAATAAAGCCTTATGATATGGGTTTCAGACTATCCGGTACTCAAGAATATAGAATTTTTGAAAAAATATGTGGCGTTAATCCTTTGAATATGATGACAAATTATGCTTTAACCGGTAAGATGTCGGAACATGTTTTCAAAGTAAATGCTGATTATGATATTTCGGGTGCAAATATTACATTTTTGGCTAAACCATCTAAAATTGGTAGTTTTATAGGTTTGGATGATGTCAATGCAATGAAGGGCGTAATTGCAGTTGTAAAAAATAAACTTGAGAATGAGACTATTCCTGATTCAGCACTCGGAACTTTAAATCAAGTGGTTCTCAGAGTCTTTGTTATAGCAGACGATAGGGCTTCATTGATTGAAAAAATAAAAGAAATTCGTTTAATGGTTCAGGTGCTCGATAAATCTGGACACAATATCCTTTATAAGGAGCAACATAATGTCTAAAAATATTTTAGTTACCGGAGGATATGGCACTTTGGCCACTCATCTTTTACAGAATATGGTAAAAGATACAAAAAATTTTGAAATTTCCACCACAGTTAGAAAACTTAAACCTCAAAATAATATTCAAAATGTAACATATATTACAAATGACAACTTTTTTTCTGATGATTACAAAATTGATAATATAGATATAATTATTAACTGTGCATTCAGTCGTACAAATAACCTTCCTGATCTGGCAGACTCGATTGCTTATACGAAAAAATTGTTTTTAAAAGCAAATGAAAATAATATTAAAGCTGTTGTAAATATTTCATCTCAAAGCGTTTACGGAATGTACAGAGAAAATAAAACTCTTGAAACTGATAAAATAAATCCGGCAGATGTTTATGCACTTGGAAAATTTGCTTGCGAAGAGCTGGGAAATGGAATTTTTCAAAATTCAAATACAAAATATACGAATTTAAGATTAGGGTCCTTGGTCGGGACAGAATATACAGATAGAGTTGTAAATAAACTAATAAAAAAGGCTCGAGAAACCGGCATTATAGAAATCGAAAACGGCCGGCAGCAATTTGGCTATTTGCATGTAGAAGATGCCGCAAAGGCTATTATAAAATTAATCGAAACACCTGTTGAAAAATGGAATCCTGTTTATAATATCGGCTCAGATGAATCGGGAAACTTAACTCTGGAAGAAATTGCCGGTTTTATCAAAGAAAAATTTGAACAAAAAGGACTTAAAGTTGTCTTGAACAAAAAAACATCTTCAAGAAAAACAATAATGAATTCTGGTTTGTTTATTAAATCTACAGGCTGGAAGCACTCAAAAACATTATATAATTTTATGGATGATTTGATAAATTGTTAGTTAATTATAAGGTAAGTTAAATCTTTGCAAAAATAAATGTAAATTAACATAAAGAAACAGAAAAAATAACACCAATTTCCAGAAAATTTGAATATTAATTTAAGTATTCTACATAATTCAAATAGAATTGCCCTAGCCAGCGAAACAACCACGAGGTATGTTTATAAGGTTTTTATAAACTTAATTTTTCCGACCCGGAAACTCCCACACAAAGCCAACTTTACCAAAATAATCTATCTATCCGTACAAATCAAACTGGACAAAAAAGTACACTGGACAAAAAAGTACAACCGTACAGGATTGAAATGTCTGGTTTAATACAACATCCCCCAAACAGCCCCCAAAATTGCAGAATTAAACAAACTTTGCAATATAACAATTTACCCCAAACGCACTAAAAAAGAGCCTTTTCAGACTCTTTCAAAATGGAGGAGGAGGTGGGATTCGAACCCACGGTACGCTCGTCACGTACGACGGTTTTCAAGACCGCTCCGATAAACCGCTCTGGCACTCCTCCATTACTTTTATCAGATATAATTCAATTTTACCCGCTCAAATTTTTTTGTCAATAATAGCACACGGGAACTTTTATAGCAAATTCCGCTAAAAATTTCAAAATTACGTCATAGTGATCACTCTGCCTAACAAAACGATTAAGTATCCTTTTATGAGAGGACAAAGTATCTAAAAAATAAAAAGATTCTTCGGACTAAAGCCCTCAGAATGACGTGCTTTTTATAATATCTGTGGAATTTGCTATATAAGTTCCGGCACACGTGGACTTATATGCAAGTTTTTACACTAAAAAGTTCCGGCCCGTCATCCCTGAACTCGTTTTAGTGTCGCAAAATTGTTGAAAAAATATTTATCTATTTAAACTTCCGCATCATTTTTAAGGCTTTGTTCATCGCGTGTTTGCCCATTTTCGGGTTCAAGCCGCCCGGCATGTTCGGCATTCCTTTCATTGAAGAGGGATTTTGCGCTCCCATTTTGCCAAACATTCCTTTCATATCGTGCAAACCTTTCATCATTGCGCGCATCTGTTCAAACTGTTTGACATAAGTGTTTATTTCCGCAAGCTCCATGCCGCAGCCTTTTGCAATTCTTTTTTTGCGGCTGGTGTCTAGAAGATCCGGTTTGTTGCGCTCTTCAGGCGTCATACTCTGGATAAAGACTTCAATCCGTTTAAATTGTTTTTCTCCTTCGTGTGAAATTTTGTCGCGGTCGTCTTTGCTGATGTTCAGACCCGGAATCATCCCGAGAAGATTTCCGACCGAACCGAACATTTTCATTTGTTTTTGCATTTTCAGAAAATCATTGAAGGAAAACTCGGCTTTTGCCATTTTTTCTTCAAGTTCTTTAGCTTGTTTTTCGTCAAAAACTTCCTGCGCGCGTTCGACAAGCGATACAATATCGCCCATTCCGAGAATTCTTGTAGCCATGCGTTCGGGGTAAAAATCTTCAAGTGCGTGGAGTTTTTCGCCGGTTCCGGTGAGTTTAATCGGTTTACCCGTGCAGTAGGCAACGCTTAAAGCTGCACCGCCGCGGCTGTCGCCGTCAAGTTTTGTAAGTACCAGACCCGTAAGCCCCAGTTGTGCGTCAAAGTTTTCGGCAACGTTCACCGCTTCCTGACCTGTCATTGAATCTATTACAAGAAGTTTTTCATCAGGATGGAAAACTCTGTCTATCAAAAGAAGTTCTGCCATCATATCCGTATCTATCTGCAATCTGCCGGCTGTGTCAAGGATTAATACGTTATGATTGTTGTTTTTGGCGTGTTCAATTGCTTTTTCAACAATATTTTGAACATCGTTTGAGTCCGGAATTGTAAAAACTTCCGTTTCAATTTCTTTTCCAAGCGTTTGCAGCTGTGTAATTGCGGCGGGTCTATAGACGTCACAGGCAACAAGGAGCGGATTTTTGCCTTCTTTTTTCAATTTTACGGCAAGTTTAGCGCTTGAGGTAGTTTTACCTGATCCTTGAAGCCCCAGCATCATAATTAATGACGGGTTTCCGTTCAAATTAAGCGGATGTTTTTCTTTTCCGAGAAGTTCAATAAGTTCATCATGGACGATTTTGACAAGCTGCTGCGCAGGATCTACACCCTGTACAATATTTTCACCTTCGGCTTTGTCGCGGATGTTTGAGATAAAAGATTTTACGACTCTGAGGTTTACATCTGCATCCAGAAGCGCACGGCGGATTTCGCGCAGGGCTTCATGCATATTTTCCTGCGTAAGTTCTTTTTCTCTTGTGCCGCGTATGATGTTTTGTAATTTCTCGCTCAAACTGTCAAACATATTTTATCCCTTCAATAATCTGTCATTGATAAAATTATATCACAAAAACAGCATTTTCAGGCGGCAAGCTTGCAGGGCAAATTAAAAGTCATCTTCCCACGGGTCAAAAACGTAAGGATTAGCTTCTTCTTTCGGCAGACGGTTGCTTGTATCCACCCCTTCAAGGTCGGTTCCTTTATAATATTCTTCGCGTGCCTTTTTGCATTCTTCCGGAGAATACAAAAGCGGTTTGGGCTTCGGATCTCTGCAGTAGGCTTCCTTAAATGCGTCAACAGTCATCATCTTAATTGCCTGACCTATATTACGCCATCTTTCAGATTCGCTGCAGCATTCAAGCTCTGATTCGTCTACATAGCCCCAGTCATCGGCCCCGTAGCCTGATGTGAAATGAGGGGCTGTATTTTGTTTAGGCTGATTATTTAATCTGTTGTGATAAGTAAAAGGTTTATAAGTATTAAATGAAACTTGCATAGCACCTCACACTAATTCTTTTATTCATGTTTAACCACAAAAAGGAATTTTTATGCTACTTCCTTAGTAAAAATTTACATTATTTTACATAGTTTGTCAATTAAACATCATAAAAATGAATGATTTAATTTTAAGTACGGTCTGCTATATTAAAACCATACTCCTTAGAGACTAAGATACACATATCCCTAATCAACAGCTATGCACCTCAAGTACATAGCTTTTTTTTGCGTGTGAGGTGGCGGACGGTATAGTGAGGAGTGAAGGGTGAAGGGTGAGGTGGGTTGAGGAAGGCGATAAGACTGCAAGGCGATAAGTTCTTATCAGAGTGAAGAGTGAAGGGTGAAGGGTGAGGAGGGTTGAGGAAGGCGATAAGACTGCAAGGCGATAGGACGTTAAGTTCTTATCAAAGTGAGGCGTGAAGGGTGAAGTGTGAGGAGAGGTGAAAAGTTGGAGGTTGAATGGATTTTATGTCATCCTGAGCCGCAGGCGAAGTCCCTCTAAAAAAGAGTCCGTCATTCTGAGCAGAGCGAAGAATCCCCTTAAAACCGCAATAAGATTCTTCGGACTAGCGTCCTCAGAATGACGTGAATAATAAAAAAACAAAATGCCGCGATAGCGGAGTGAACAATAATTGCAGACGAGGCAGA
>CALUPM010000018.1 GCA_944322665.1 Candidatus Gastranaerophilales bacterium
AGTGGTTCAGCAATCTTGATGAGGTTGTAAACAGGTACAGAAATCTGCTTAACAAAGACGGTATTCTTGCGTTTACAACTTTTTCGCCGGATAATTTTCCGGAATTAAAAAAAGTTACGGGTTTGTCCCTGAAATATAAAACAGATGAAGAATTAAAAGAAGTATTAGAAAAAAATTACAAAATCTTAAAAATGGAAACCTTTTCAAAAACGCTTGAATTCAAGACCCCGCTTGAACTTCTCTATCATCTTAAAAATACCGGTGTAAATTCGCTGGGAAATACCAGATGGAATTTTTCAGATGTTAAAAGTTTTTGTGAAAATTATATGAAAACTTTTGAAAAAGTAACTCTGACTTATGCGCCTATACTCGTTATCGGGCGAAAATTACGCTGAAAATTCAAATATTAATCAAAATAAATAGATAATTGTATGTATTCAAATTTGTAACGAAAAAAAATATAATCTTTACACAGGTACATGTTTATTATTAAAATATTTTATAAATTAAAATAATCAAGGGGCTTAAAAAATTGCTTAATAATTACGAAAGCTTTGATAATTCGGAAACATCTTCAAGAAAGTCCGCACTGATTCAGGAACGAATAGGTCTTGTGTCAACCCACATGTACAAACAGTTTCTTGACTATCAGCATGCCACAATGAATACTGCTGAAATTTTTGCCGGCATGGCAGGCGACCTTCAGGATGTTGTCGATACCCTGAAAGAAGCTTTCGCCTCAAGAAATGTTACGACACAGAATATTTACCTTGATATCGACCCGCAAAAATCAGTCATTATCGTAAATATTCTCTGGCACAAAATCAGCTTTACAACCCGCTGCAACTTTCAGCCGCAGGCGCTTTACCGCGAAAACGGGCAGCATGTATTCTGCGGAAGAATTATGGCAATACGCGGGAATTACTATGAAATTATGAAAGGTGCCTCCGAACACGACGAAGAAATGGTCAGACTTCTTGACAATGAAGTTGCGTCACTTTTTGTCCCTGCCGAAAGCAACCAGAATTCAATTATGAAAATTAAACACCTTCCCAACCGCGAATTTTACCTCAATCAGGTGGATGCTCCGAGAGAATTTGCCCTGAAAGTAATCGAAACCATCTGCGGCGGCGGCTTCTACCATCAGGAAGGTGCAAGAAAAAGTTTTAATATTTAATGCGGCAGGATTTTTAGTGTCCAAATGTGCGATTAATATAAGGAAAAGATACTAAGGCGCTAAGGTACTAGGGCGCTAGGAGGGTTCAAAGACGATAGAACGATAGGACGTTAAGTTCTTTACGTAAAATAATTCCCTCTCCCCTTGCGGGAGAGGGGGACACGAAGTGTCGGGTGAGGGGTCAAAGAGTGAAGAGTGAAGGGTGAAGTGTGAAGAGTGAGGAGTGAGGAGTGTTGAGAAAGGCGATAGGACTGCAAGGCGATAAGACGATAAGTAAGGCTCCATTTTGTCATGCTGAACTTGCGGATTTCCGGTAGGGTGAAGCAAAGCGGAACCCGTAAGGTGCGGGTCGGACGTTACTCCGTCCGCACCCCGAATAATCCAAGATAGTTTCAGCATCTCAAGGAGATTCTGAGATAAACTCAGAATGACAGTAGAAGACAAAATGGCCAAGTAAAAACAGGCGTCATTCTGAGGGCGAAGCCCGAAGAATCCCCACAAAGGCCAGGAGATTCTTTGGTCGCAGGCTTCCTCAGAATGACGTGGGAAAAATATACGTCATCCTGAGGTGCTCGAGCAGAGGGTGAAAGGCGTTATGTCTACCCGTTTACTGCGAGTGCGAAAAGCCGAAGGATCTCCTTAAAACCCGACGGGATTCTTCGGTCGTTACACTTCCTCAGAATGACGCGGTGCTGTGCGATGAGATGCTTCGGGCTCTGCCCTCAGAATGACATGAAAATGCAGATAAAGCTTAATCCATAGTAATTTTAGACGACATCTCCGCAATAATCCGCGCAATATCAGAACCGCCGATTGCAACTTCCAGAATAAGCGGGCTGTGTATGAATACAGTTTCAGCATAATCCATTGTGTCAACATTGATTACATCAAATTCAATGAAGTCATCTCCGGCATAAACAAGCTTGCCGTATTCGCCGCCTGTAGCCCAGCGGATAAACATATATTGCTGTTCAAATTCTTTTAATTTCTCAATTAAACGCATAAATAAATCCTTAAAACTATAACTGAAACCTTCCCCTGAAAGTATGGTCTGTAATTATATTTTAGCTATTTTTTGCATAAAGTCAAGAGAACATTAAATATCTTAAATAAAGCAGATCTGAGAATTGTTCAGACCTGCTTTATTTTTTGTTTATTATATTATTTAGTTGTCGGTTTTTTTAATATATTCCCAATGACCGTCATTGCCGCTGATGTGCGTGGTGCTGCTATATTGCTCTGTTCCACTGATATGTTCTTGCTCTGTACCTGTTAATGTTCCGTTTTGGTAATATTCAGCATTATGGGTGCTGTCATAAGGTACGTCTCCACTCAAATCTACATCTCCGCTATAATTATAGTCTCCTTCATAGGCTGTAGTGTCAGCAGTCGGAGTTTCAGGCGGGGCTGGCGGGTTAGGCTCTGACGGATCCAGAACTCCATTCATAGCGCCTGCTGCAGCTCCCGCAGCTGCTGCCTTAGCGATATCCTTTGCAGATTCACTCAATCTGGCTTCAAGCATTGCTCTGAATTCGTCGATGTTCATTGATACATCTTTGCCTGCAAACTTTTTAAATTCTTCATATTTTGCATTAATAAATTCTGCTATATTATCATATCCTGAAGGAAGCTGATGTCCGTTGCTGACATACTCTTCCACAATGCTATCGGTATATTCCTGTGCTGAAACTTTCAAATCTCCGTCTTTATCAAGTTTTTTGAACTGTGTAACAGGGTCATCAGGATTTTCAACGGCAGCGCCGTGCTGATATACGTTGCCGGTACTTTCCGTCTGACCGGTACGCTCAATCGACAGACCTTTTATTCCAAATCCGCTGTTTTCTTCAAAAGCGCCAGGTTTATTTGTCTGCTGCCCGTTGAAAATTGCACCCTCAAATTTTTTTTGAACACCATCCGGCATTTTGGCTCCTTTTTGCTTTAAATCATTGTAGCTGTTTGTAAGTGCCTTCAAATCGACTCGGTCTGTCATAATAATTCTCCTTTTGTTTTATACTTCACCCGTGTTTTTTAAATCACTTCATATTTCTATTAAGTATTTTTATTCCCTAAAAGTGCCCATCACTGCATTGTATATATTTTTTATATTCTACGTTGATTGTTTATATTCTTTATTTATAGACTATTTAAATTCAACTTTATACTTCTTAACATTTGCCATAGCGGATTATTTTTTGCTATGTTAAATTCCTTTAATTACATAAAAAAAAGCCACACTTTATAGTGCGACTTTGAACAATAATCTTGGGAGGAGATTTGGGGATAGTTGTACATGCATGATAAAATAAGCATGTCGTTTTTGTTACATTAGTCATACAAATTTTAATAAAAATTTACAATCGGTTGATTTTATTGTAAGATTATAGCAGGAGAAATTGTCATGAAAATACTTGTCATAAACGGGCCGAATATGAATATGCTTGGAATTCGGGAGCCTGAAAAGTACGGAACTCTGACGCTGAAGGAGCTTGAGAAAGAACTTTACGCCTATTCTTTTGAACTCGGTATTGACATAGAAACTTTCCAGAGCAATCACGAGGGCGAAATTGTCGAAAAAATTCAAAAATCATACAAAGATGCCTCGGGAATCGTTCTTAATGCCGCAGCTTACACGCATACAAGCGTAGCGATAAGAGATGCGATATCTTCTGTAGATATTCCGGTTGTAGAGGTTCACATGACAAATATCCATTCCCGTGAAGATTTCAGGCAGAAATCGCTGATAGCAGGCGTTTGTCTGGGGCAGATATCGGGTTTCGGGGCAGAAAGTTACAAACTGGCGCTTCTTGCGCTTTGCACAATGCTGAAAAAGCAGCTCTAAGGCTGCTTTTTAAATTCGTTTACAAATCCGTCCATAAGTTTTGAAGCTTCTTCATAGCCGAATTGTTTTTCGGCAATATCAAAAAAACTGTTTGCTTTTTCGCATAAATCAGGATTCTTCATAAAAAAGTGAAGATCTTTGTCAATGGCATTGCCTGTAAACACAAGCGACCGCCCGGTGATAGCAGAAGGCATTTGAGAAAGATCCTGCAATTCTTTTTGAGGTTCCTGTTCTGTCGTCGGTTCAGCCGGCTGGGGCTGGCTTTCTTTTTGAGGATCAAACTTCTGAATACCTGAAAAATTCAGATTATTTGAGTTGTTGTTGATTTCTCTCATAGTTCACATCCTTTTCATTCTGGAGTTTACTACTCGTTTGTGTACTGCCTTTTAAAACACAGGGGCGATTTTACAGCATTTTTTTTTAATATCTTCATTACTTTTTCTGTAAATCTCACTCGCGCTTTTTTGCTTTAAAACGCCAAAAAGATTTTTTTTGCTAGTTTTTGTAAAAAAAATTACAAAAATTAATATTTCCGGAATTTTAAGCAAAATTTTTTATGTTATCATTTATTATATAATAAAATAGGATCTAAGGCAATATGAATTTTACTAATTTATTCAGCGGAATTAATTTGAAAGAAATCTTGAGGCACCTGCCGGATGCTGTTTTATTACTGGACAGCAACGGAAGAATTCTTAAAACAAACAGGGAAGCGGAATATCTTTTTAACATAGATATTTCTGAAGAGGCGGATTATTACTTTGATGATTTTGTAAATAAGGGTTTTGAACTTGCCGGTCAGTCGGCTTCAAAACATGTGCCGGTGATTGCGGGGGCATCTACTGACGAAAACAATGAATTCTTTATTGAGTTGAACGCTTCACAGATGGAAGACCAGTTTATTGTTACAATCCGCGATGTGACAGCGATGACTAAGGTTCTTGCCAATGCCGAAAAAACAGGCAGGCTGAATAAAGACAAAAATTTAATGCTTACAAAACTTGCAAACGATTTCAAATCTCCGCTTCAGTCGATAATCGGCTTTTCAAACGCACTGACGGACGGACTCGGCGGTGAAATGACAGAAAAACAGGACAAGTACGTTAAAATTATTAACAAAAATGCTTCGGAACTTTTATATTTTATGGACAAGTTTTTTGAGTTTTCAAAAGCGGAATCCAGCCTTGTTAAATTTGATATAAAAACTTTTGATGCGGTGAACTCGGTGCAGGAAGTAATAAGAGGTTTTGAAAGCACGATTGCTTCTAAAAAAGTTTCAATAAATCTTGAATTTGAAGAATTATCTTCAAAAACCGTTACGACTGATGACAGCGTTCTTAAAACCGCCTTGAAAAATATTCTGGATGTATCATTGAAGATGACTGAAATTGGCACAATTACCGTGTCGCTTTTAAATCCTGATATGGAAAATGTAATCAAGCGAGGGGTTAAGGTTATTAATCAGGAGGACAACAGAGCATACCTTCAGATTTCCGTAAAAGATACCGGAACAGGGCTTAAAGAAGTTGATATGGAAGGGCTTTTTGAACCGTATGCACAGCTTGAGAAAATAAATAAAAAGAATTTAATAAGATCAATTGTTCTAAGTACGGTCAGAACGCTTGTCAGCAAGCTTCACGGAACAGTCTGGGTGGAATCGGAAATAATGAAAGGAACGACCTTCAACATAATTTTGCCTGTTGAAAAAGGAATAATTTTAGAAGATGAGTAGCGTAACATTAAAAAATGTCTGCAAAAAATACGACAGCAAAGTCGTAATAGATAGTATTGACCTTGAAATTAAAGATAAAGAATTTATAGTTCTTGTCGGGGCATCAGGCTGCGGCAAGTCGACGATTTTAAGAATGATTGCGGGCTTGGAGGAAATCTCGGGCGGCGAAATTTTTATAGGGGACAAAAAGGTCAACGATATCCCGCCAAAAGACCGTGATATTGCGTTTGTATTCCAGAGTTATGCACTTTATCCTCACATGACGGTCAGAGAAAATATCGCCTTCGGGCTTAAGATGCGAAAAGTCGACAAAAAAACAATTGAAGAAAAAGTAAAAGAGGCCGCAGAAATTCTTGACCTGACAGAATATCTGGACAGAAAACCGAAACAGCTTTCAGGCGGACAAAGACAAAGGGTTGCGCTGGGGCGCGCGATAGTTAGAAATCCGAAAGTTTTTTTGATGGATGAACCGCTTTCCAATCTGGATGCAAAACTCAGGGTTCAGATGAGGGCGGAGATTAAAAAATTACACGAAAAACTTCAGACAACATTTATTTATGTAACCCATGACCAGACAGAGGCTCTGACAATGGGGGACAGGATTGTCGTGCTTGACAAAGGTAAAATCCAGCAGGTAGCGCCTCCGGAGGAAATTTACAACAATCCTGCGAACACCTTTGTTGCAGGTTTTGTCGGGTCGCCCCAGATGAATTTCATAAGGGCGGAAATTAATGACGGTCAGGCAGAATTTGCAGGTATAAAAGCTAAAATTGCGGGACTTCCCGACTCCGGCACAGTTACACTCGGCATAAGACCTGAAAAAATGGTTTGCGGCGGAGAAGTGAACTTCAGCGCAAAAGTCGATATGTACGAACTTCTGGGCAGCGAAAAAATCGTTTATTTCAATATCGGAACTTCAAAATGCAGCGCAAAACTTTCGCCTGATTACGAAATCAAGGAAAATATTGACTTAAGCATCAAGAAAGAAGATATCTACCTTTTCGACTCAGAAATCGGAAATCGTATTAATAACTGAGCCGTGAAAAATAATCTTTTTCAGAAAGCGCATTATAAGTACATCCTGCACCGTTTTTGTTATTTGTTGCTGTCGGACTGCAATAGTCATCCTTTTCGCTGTAATACGGAGTTCCTTCTGCCCCCATAGGAAGAAGCCTCCCCTTTGTATCAAGCTGAAACATAAACAAATCCCATCCAAGCCTGTTTGGATTTTTATTGAAACCGTTTACGTCAACCGAAATAAATATCCTGTTTCCGGCATCTGAACCAACATTTTCTATCAATATAAGGCTGCCGTCATTTAATACAAATTGTCCGTCGTCAAATAATGCTAAATTTATCGTATTAGTACCGTTAAAATTTTTGTATGCTTTAGAGGTTCTTTCGGGGTTTTTGGAATCAAAAGGAATACATGTTTTTTCGTAATCAGCTTCAATAGGTTCAGCACCCCAGCCGCAATCTTTTAAAACGCTCATATATTCCATTAAAACAGGTTTTAGTTCATGTTTTCCGATTATTTCAGACGTAAGTCTTTCCCCTTTTTGAGCATAATACATATTGAGCGCCTGCTCTATCACGGAATAATTTTTCTTCAAAGCTGTTTCCAGTGCCTTGCTGCGTCTGTTATTGATAAGAGAAGGCAGGGTCATTGCCGCTACAATTCCGATAATAGCTAGAGTTATCAACACTTCCGCCATTGTGAACCCTTTTTCTAACCGCATAAATCCTCCATCAATCTATCACGTTTTGTAAGATGATATCTTACATATTTATATATATTATTGTTGCAAAATGTTTTTATGTCAAGACTTGAAGCTCTAGGGAAAAATATAAAAAAATACAGGAAAGAAAAACATCTTTCCCAGAATAAGCTTGCAGAGATGGTGGATTTGTCAAGAGAACACCTTGCCTGCATTGAAACCGGCAAAGAATTTATAAGTCTGAGGAAGCTTTTTTTAATCGCGGATACCCTTGAAGTTTCACTCGTCAAGCTGATTGACTTTGACTGACCAGTTATTTGTTTTCATCTTTTTCATAACAGTTTTCAACCCAGACGACTGTTTTCACAACAGGCACCGCAAAAGGGTTTGAAGTACAAAAATTTTTCTTTGCTTCACGTGTCAGGCGGTCGTAATATGAAATTTTTTCGGAAAGCTTCTTTGTGTAATTAAACAAATTCATACAAAATCACCCCTACTGTATTATGATTTTTTTATAAGCCGTTATAATCCCGAAAAAGTGTAATTTTTTACTGCAAAGATTACCCTGCAGGCTAATCCTTCATGTCAATTGCCGGAAATCTCCCGTAAAATTAATATAAAAAAAGAACAGGAGGAATATATGAATACTGAAAAATTAAGAGGAACAAAAACAGAACAAATTTTAATCAACTCTTTTGCCGGAGAATCTCAGGCACGAAACCGTTATACATACTATGCAAAACAGGCGAAGGAAGAAGGCTATGAGCAAATCGCCGAAATATTTTTGCAGACTGCAGAAAACGAAAAAGAACACGCAAAACTTTTTTATGAACACATAGGAAATACGACAGGCACAGTCACAGGCTCATATCCTTTTGAACTCGGAACAACGGAAGAAAACTTGAAAAGCGCGATAGAAGGAGAACACGAAGAATGGTCGACTTTATATAAAGAAGGGGAAGAAAAAGCAAAAGAAGAAGGGTTTGAAGAAATTTCAGATACCTTCAAGCACGTCCGCCGCGCAGAGGAACATCACGAAGCAAGATTTAAAAAGCTGCTTGAAAACATTGAAAACGACACGGTATTCAAAAAAGATTACGAAACAGAATGGATGTGCAGGGAATGCGGGTATGTGTTTTTTGGAAAATCCGCGCCGCAAAAATGCCCGAACTGTCATCACCCGAGAGCCTACTTTGAGGTTTTGTGCGAGAAGTATTAAGGGAGATAAGGCGATAAGGCGTTAGGACGTTAAGTTCGTTACGTAAAATATTTTCTCTCTCCCCTTGTGGATGCAAGCTCGAACCGGCGAGGAAACCATTTTCCCTCGCCCCTTGTGGGATGCTAGCTCGAACCGGCGAAGAATGAGCCGTGTGAGACTGTATGCCGCCACAGGCGGCTGAGGGTAGAATTTCTTAATGAGCGCAGCGAATTTAGAAATTCGGGTGAGGGGGCGGACGGAAAAGTGAGGGGTGAATGGTGAGGAGAGAGGAAGGGTGAGGAAGGCGATAAGAAATCGCCCCATTTGTCTATCAATGTCATCCTGAGGCTTTAGCCGAAGGAGTTCCTTAAAAACCCGACAAGATTCTTCGGACTAGCGTCCTCAGAATGACATGAAAAAGGTACGTCATCCTGAGCCGGACGAGCAGAGGGTGAAAGGCGTTAGCCGTACCCGTTTATCGCGGGTGCGAAAAGCCGAAGGATCTCCTCAAAATCCCAGAAGATTCTTCGCTCTGCTCAGAATGACGTTAAGCATTGCCATGAGATTCTTCGGTCACTTCGTTCCCTCAGAATGACGTTTTTACCCCGGCTGCGTCAGACAGAACACTATAAGGCTGGTTTCTTTTCATTTACCCTTCACAAAAAGCCGTATTTGTCTTATAATACATACTGAAAATGGGTACAAGCAAAAAAATTTTTATAAGTCTGATTGCCGCGGCTGCATTATACGGTGGATATTACTTCGGGATACCTGCAATTCTTAATCGTCCGGATTGTGTAGGGTTTCTTTCCTCGTATATAAAAAAGGAATACGGATTTGACACTGCGATTACAAATCCGGAAATCAAAATGGGGTATCTTCCGGCTGTCCGGATTAAAACGGACAATTTTGCGATCCTGAATCCCGACGGGACAGAGGCTCTGGCTCTCCGTGGAGTCAACGCAAGAATAAACCTTCTGCCGCTGATTTTCAGCAAAGCTGAAGTAAGTCATTTCAGCGCAGATTCGCTCGATGTAAACCTTGTTTTTGATAAAAATTCCTGTCTTAAACTGGGGCACTACCCTGTTCTTGATATCTCGCAGCCTAAAATTACACTCAATAAAGCTGTTTTAAACCTTCAAAAATACAACATAAACCTTAAAGATGAAATCGTAAATAAAAACATTGTTCTGAACGGACAGGATTTTGTTCTTTATGATTTTACGAACAATAAAAGAGCCAGATTTGCAGTAAAAAGCGATCTTCATGTAGGCAATAAAACCGCCGCAATCGACGCTGATATTGACATCAAACTTCCGGTTGAAAGAATTTCCGAAGACAAAGTTTTCATAAATGGAAAAATTACAGACCTGAATCTTGCGGATTTTTCGACTTACGCAAAATACCTTTCCAAAAATAAATTTGAAGAGCTGAAAGGCATTGTAAATCTGAATGTTAAAACAATTCAAAATAAAGACGGCCATAGAGAAATTTCTGGAAAAATTACGCTTGACAATTTCGGATTAATGCAGAAAGATACTGCGTCATCAATTTACAGCCAGAACAAAATTGATATCAATACGTCTTTAAACATAATCAAAAACGGGGTTGTCATAAACGAATTAAAAGTTGTTTCAAAAGGTATAGACACGCTGACTTCAGGCGTTGTGCATAAGCTTAATACGCAAAAACCTCTGCTGGACTTAAAAATAGCAATAAATAAATCCAGAATGGAGAATTTTATTACGCTTTTGCCGGGTGAAGAAAATCTTGTTCCGGGTGTGAATTTGTATAAACTGAAAAAATATCCTTATTACGGAGATATTCTCGGAAATCTTGAAGTTAAAGGTGAGTTGCCGGAGCCTGACGTGAACGGGAATATTCTGTCAACGGAGGGTTATTTGACAAGAAGAATTTCCTCAGACACTCCGGGGGCTGCTGTCAAACTTAAATTCAAAGGCAAAAGCGCGGAACTTGACGCAACTGTTCCGGCAAGCCCTTCTCAAACAGTTTTTGTTAAAGGTGACATCAATCTTTACGGCGAAAGAGCTGCCGATTTAAAAATTACAAGTACGAAAAACGTTGACCTTAAAACCGCGCAGAATGTTTTAAATCCTCTGCATGAAATTTTACTGTTTGACCTCGGCCCTGTTCCGATTATGGATATCAGAGGAAAAGGCAATATTGACCTTCATGTTGTCGGAACATTGAAAGACCCGCACGCATGGGGTGTTTTTAATTTTGAAAATACAACGGCGTCATTTCTTGATATTCATAACTTGACACTCACTCACGGGCGGGGTGCCCTGACTTTTGAGGATCAGAACACTCGTTTCAAAACAGAAACGGCAATGCTTTACAATCAGCCGGTTTCGGTAGACGGAACCTGCACGCTTTTCGGCATTTTGAACTTTAATGTCGCGGGGCTTAACCAGAATTCCGCAAATTTACTCAAAATTGTAAAAACTTCTCCGATGCTTAAAGATATTCAGGCTCTTTTTGCGCCCGTGAAAGAAGCACGCGGGCTTATGAATCTTAATCTGAACCTCGCAGGTGAAGTCAGGGATGTTTATGATGTCGTGTTTAACAAAAATATCTTTGCGAACGGCAGAATTGAACTTAACGAAAATGTTGTAAAAATTGCCGGCGTTCCGTCTGAAATTCAAAAACTTACCGGCTATGTGAATTTTGAAAATCTCAATGCGGATTTCAATATTTCTTCCGGCATCGGCAATTCAAAGCTGCGTGCTGCCGGAACTTTTAAGGATAATATTCTGGATGCAAAGGTTATCTCTGACAAATTCACCCTTGCAGACGGGGCAAGGCTTGTGTTAAAAGAAAATCAGAAACTCCCGTTTGCAAAAGATCTTGCGACAATAAGCACAAGCTTTATTGCAGACTACAAAGGCCCTGTAGATATAATAAATACGGCTAAACTCGAGGTTAAAGGTAAAATTTACCCGAACAAGGGAAGCAAAAGTTCAATTATAACAGACGGCAGCTCGTTTACTCTCAAAAATTCACACTTCAAGCTTTCTCCAATTCAAGGCACCTTCAAGAAAAATCCATATATCCTTACAGCCGACATCACAAACCTTATGAATAAAAAGCAGGATATTAACGGATATTTTTCAATGTCTAATTTTAACCTTGAAAATTTGAGGGATTTAAAATCTCTTGACATTTTCCCGCCGGATATTAATCCTGATGATTTCAGAGAAATGAAAGGTATTCTTGATATAACCGGCAGAATAAGACACAACGCGCTTTCTTTCTTTACAAAGCTTGATGATACAGAGTTTGTCTATGCGCCGAAACACATAAAAGTAAAATTCAACAGCGGAAATATTCACGTACGGAATAATATTCTTTCGCTAAATAAAATTAACGCTTTTGCAGGCGAAATGCCGGTCTTTGTCGACGGTAAAATCCTTAATTTTTATACAAAACCCGACTTTGAACTTTATGTGAATGCAAAACCCACACAGGAATTTTTCGACCAGTTTTTCAATAACAAAGCCGTGTACCCGATAAAAGTTAAAGGCGACCTGAACCTGACCTCAAAACTCAGCGGAACTCAGGACAAGCTTCACACAAAAACAGAAGTAAAAATTGATGAAAATTCAAACATATATTATATGGGCGCCACAATCGGCGATGCCGCAAACGCGGTTAAACTTTATCTTGACGGAATTTATACCGCTTCAGGCGTGAAAGTAAATGATTTCAAATACGACAAAATCATCACATCTCAAAACAATAAAAAATTTCCTAACACCCAGCTTAAATCAACCGGTACGGTAGAATTTCTTGCAAATAACAACGTCCGCTTCAAAAACTTCCGTGTTAAAACGGAAAATCCGACGGATGCCAAAATCTTTAACATAATTTTCAGAAAACCGTTTATGAAGCAGGGTATTTTTACCTCGGATTTGTTGATTAACGGAACTTCGCTTTCTCCAAAAATTCTCGGTAAACTTGATATAAACAGTATTGATATTCCTTTCTTTGATTCGACAATAAACGACATCAGCCTTGACTTTAAGCCGGATAAAATTTATATCAAATCAAAAGGTGTAGTGCTTACAAACAGCGGCAACATTTCTGCTGAAATGAAAAACAATCTTACGCCGCCTTACCGCCTTGACAATATTAAAATTAAGCTTAACGACCTGAACATAAACAAAATAACCGATGCAATAAGAGATTACGAAAGCGATTTTTATCACGCAAAAGCCTCAACCGTACCGGCTGAAAGCTTTGACCTGTCACAGCTGATTATAAAAAATGCACAAATAAACGCTGACACGGTTAAAATCAAAAACATAAACGCTGAAGATTTTTCTACAAACTTGAGTCTGGATGAAAAAATGCGTCTGGATGTGAAAGATTTCAGATTTAAACTTGCGGAAGGTACTGTAAACGGCTCAATAAAGTATGATTTCCCGACATATAAAGCAAGTATGTTAATGCACATGCAGGACGCAAACGCGCAGATTATGGCAGAAACTCTGTTTGACCTTCACAATCAGGTTTACGGCTCAATTACGGGAGATGTTTCGCTGAGCTGTGACGCCAGAACGCCTGAAGTTTGCACAAATACCCTTGCAGGAAACGGTTCCTTCAGGGTTGCAAACGGCAGAATGCCCAAACTCGGTTCTCTCGAATATCTTTTAAAAGCCGGAAATCTTCTTAAAGGCGGTCTTGCGGGGCTTTCAATCAACAGTATAATTGATCTTATAACTCCTCTTAAGACCGGTGAATTTGACAGTATAAGCGGCGACATAAATATATTAAACGGTATTGCTCAGAAAATTAATATCTATTCCGGCGGAAAAGATTTAAATATGTATCTTACAGGCACCTACAACATTTCAAACGCAAACGCCGATATGGATGTCTACGGAACTCTTTCAAACAACATCACAAGTGTTTTCGGCAAACTTAAGAATATGTCCCTGAACACACTTTTAAATACAATTCCGGGAGTAAACAAAAACGAACTTGATCCTGCGGAAACGGAAGAAATAAATAAAATACCTAATCTTGACGAACAAAATATTTATCGTATTTTCCACGCTGAAATTTTCGGAAACATTGACGGAAATAATTATGTAAGAAGTTTCAGGTGGATAAAATAGCGGAATTTAAAGAGTTTTGTTACTTACTTTCCTGCTGGTAAGCCCAGGCTGAATGGTTGTGAATACTTTCAAAAGCTTCGCATTCAACCTCAAAATCGTTCACAATTTCGTTTTTTCGAAGATTTACCACAACATCTCTTAAAACATCTTCCACAAACTTCGGATTTGCGTAGGCTTTTTCAGTCACAAACTTTTCATCTTCGCGTTTCAAAAGCGGGTAAACCGGACAGCTTGCACAAGACTCAACCATATCTATCAAATCCTCAAGCCAGATGTGCTTGTCTTCATCATAAGAAACCCGGATTCTTATAAAAGCCCTCTGGTTGTGCGCACCGTTGTCGGAAATTTCTTTAGAACACGGGCAGAGCGTTGTTACAGGAACTTCCGCTCCCAGTATAAATTTGTAATCTCCGTTTTCAATTCTGCCTTTAAAAATACATTCATAACTCATTGGCGAAGAAAGCTTTGTTACTGGCGACAGTTTGTCGATAAAATAAGTAAACTTAAACTCCAGTTCTCCGCTTTTAGCCTCAAGCCGGCGGATTATTTCTTCAAGACAACCTTTTATATCAACCCCGAGAAGGTTTTTATTTCTCCATTCAGTCAAAACCTCCACAAATCTTGACATGTGGGTTCCCTTGTAATCCCTCGGCAGTGAAACGTTTACCTTTGCCCTTGCGCAGACTACCTGATTAGAATTGTTCTTTCTCTGTATGATAAGCGGAAGTTCAAGGTGTTTTATTCCGACTTTCTGTATATCTACGTTTCTTTCGTCTTTTAAATTTTGAATATCTTTCATAAATTTCTTTCAAATGTTAATTTTTGTTAATTTATACCACTAAAAATAGCAATTTTTTGGGAATAAGATACTTATTATAAATATAAAGCTCTCTCTTCTTATTTAAACGGATAGGCCTTGAAAAATCAAGGTCTTTTTTTTATGTGTAAATGCAAAAAATAAGCGGACTTATAAAGCCCGCTTATTAAAGACTATTTTTTAGATGCTTTATCAAGCATTCCTCTGATTCTTAAGTACCTGTCAAGTTCAACCCTGAATTTTGTCAGATTCTGGTAAATCGCATTGTTGATTAAAATTCTGTTGTCATACTTCGGATCCATGATATATACCGTCGGAAATCCCGTAAGTGCAACATCTTCAACCAGCTTCTGATTGGCAGGATCTTCAACATTCAGCATTACAAAATTGTATTTTGTAAGGTACATCATGCTTAAAACTTTAAATTTTGGCATAAATTTTAAGCAATACCCGCACCAGTCAACATAAAAGAGCGCAAGCATCGGTTTGTCGCTTTCAAGCGCCTGGTCATACGAAATTCCGACTTTATAGTCAGACGGTTTTGCCTTTTTATCAAAAGCTCCGTTTGCAACAGCAAAGCCTGCGGCTGAAGTTAATATAACAACAAATAAGACTGCAAGTGTGATTATAATTTTCTTTTTCATAAAATCCTCCTCTTATAGTGAATATTATACTACAAATATAAAAACGCGGATAAATTCATAAAACTTAACAAATAACTTGAAAAAGTATATACTATAGTATATACTAAGTATATAACAGATTTATTTAGTGTATGTTGTTCTCGTGTATAAATTAAATAAGGAGTTTAAGCAGAGTATGAGTAAAAATGCACCTGTAAAAATGAAGAAGGCAAAATCTAATCCTGCGAAAAACGAGGTTTTGATGTGTGGCAGCGGTGAATTGACCGATTATTTAAGAGAGATATCCAATTACCCCGTTTTATCGTCAGCAGAAGAGCAAAAGCTTGCAAAACTTGCAAAAGAAGGCGATTCGAGCGCAAAAAAACAGCTTGTACAGTCAAACTTAAAAGTAGTAGTTACAATTGCCAAGAAAATCATCCACAATTCACACCTTCCGCTTGTTGATTTAATTCAGGAGGGGAATTTAGGGCTGATGATTGCGGCGGAAAAATTCAATTACAAACTTGGCTACAAATTTTCGACTTACGCAAGCTGGTGGATAAAGCAGTCGATGTTCAAGGCGATATCAGAGCAGTCGCATTGTATGAAAATTCCGGTCTACATTCAGGAAACGCTTTCAAAATTTTCAAAAGTCAAGTCAGAAATGGAAAAACAGTACAACTGTCAGGTTAAAAACAGTGATGTCGCAAAGAAAATGGACATTGAACCTGACAGGATAGAAAGCTTTTTGTCTGCGTACACAAAAACAATTTCAATAGAAAGCGGGCTTGAAAGAGCAGATGGAAACGAATTAAATGTTGCAGACATTCTTGAGGACAAAAAGGCGCTTGTCGGAGAAAATGCCGAGTATGAGAACCTGAAGAATGATATAGCAATAGTTATATCGACTTTAAAAGAGAGAGAGCAGGATGTAGTTAAAATGCGCTACGGACTTGGAAATGCGGCGAGATTAACGCTTGAAGAAATCGGTAACATTTATGGAGTGACAAAAGAGTGCATCCGGCAGACAGAGTTGAGGGCACTGAAAAAAATGAGGATGTCGGCACTTTCGCAGGAACTGCTATCAGGCTATATCGGGTAATTATTCGTGTGTTTTTATATATCTCGTGTTTAGTGACAGCTTTCCGCCCTAAAAAAGGGCGGTTTTGTTTTGAGGTGACAGGGCTGAAACAAAGTGAGGAGTGAAGGGTGAGGAGTGAGGAAAGTTGAAAGGTTGAAGGGTTTGTGATACTAAGGCGCTAGGGCACTAAGGCACTAAGAGGTTACATTTTGAAAGACGATAAGTCTGCAAGGCGATAAGGCGATAAGTTCTTATCAAAGTGAGGAGTGAAGGGTGAGGAGTGAGGAGAGTTGAAAGGTTGAAGGTTGAAAGGTTTGTGATGCTAAGGCGCTAGGGCGATAAGTTTCCGCCCCATTTTGTCCGTCATGTCATTCTGAGGGAGTGAAACGACCGAAGAATCTTCCTGAATTTTCAGAAGATCCTTCGGCTTCGCACTCGCAGTAAACAGGTACGGCTAACGCCTTTCACCCTCTGCTCGTGCGCCTCAGAATGACGTTAGGATTCTGCGGCAAACCGGACATTTTGCACGAAATCAGAGATTTCGGCAAAAGCAGTCAAACAAACTCAGCATGACAAAATGGGGCGAAAGTGAAGGGTGAGGAGTGAGGAGAGTTGAAAGGTTTGTTAAGTAAAAAATGCATGTCATCCTGAGCCGCAGGCGAAGGATCCCCCGAAAATCCCGGCGAAATTCTTTGCTTCGCTCAGAATGTCATAAAAAAAATAGTGCCGGTATTGTTTAAAAATTTTATCAATCATTTAAAAAGATGTTTACTTTCATTTCTAAAACCTTAAAATAAAAATATGAGAAAATTTTCGATTGTATTTCTTATAATTCTTCTATTAACTTCAAACATGGCATTAGCAGAAGACGATTTATGGGACAATTTCGGCGACCAGAATATTTACGGTCAGACTCCCGTAACTGATGAAGATTTTGAAAAAGCTCTCGAAAGTAAAAAAGGAAAAGCTAAAAAGCCCAAAAAACCGAAAGATAAACTGCTCCGGGACGGCGAAGCTTTTCAGGAGAGCAATGAAACCAATGTGCTGACTCAAATGTCTGAAGAATTGCCGATTCTGCTTGTACCCTTAAATCTTGAGTTGAAAGACGGTGCCATCCTGCCTGTCGGGCACTATCAGGTGAAAGGAGTAAAAAAGAACGGGAAATTATATATTCAGCTTTTCCAGTCGAGCGAACTGTTTGCAAATATTGAAGTTGTAGAAACACGAGATGACTTTGGCGAGCCGGAAATTAATTTTGTAAGAATGATTGATGATGACGGCAAGCAGGCAAAAATAATTTTTGGCTCTATTGATTTTAATGCTTATGCAATCGTCAAAATCGCACAATAAAAAAACGAAATGAAAATACTCATTCCGTTTTTATTATTGTTGATTATTCTTATTGCTGCTGCTGCTGTAGTTCTTCCTGTCTTTTCTGTTCGGCTTGTAATAGATCCAGCATGTCATAGAAACCCATTTTGTCGCTTTCGTTTGTGAGTGAATTAAAATAATGAGCCATAAGTTTTTTATTCGGGAAGAATTTTGCTTTATTTAGTTCAATAAATTTTGATGTTGTCTGGTATTCAAAAAGATTTGGATCGTCCGGTGCATTGTCACGTGTAACCCTTTCATACAAATCTTTAATCAGCTGATTGCCATAATTCTGTCTTTGTTTTGCACTTGCGTCGCCTAAGAAGGATTCAATGAAAGTTTCTCCGTATTCTCTGCCCGCTGTAAAATCCCAGAGTTGAATGACTTCCAGAATATTGTCAGTATCAATCATGTTTAAGGCTTCTTCAAATAATTCATTATCTGTTCCAATGCCGTCAATGGCTTCATACATTTTATTAATAATTTCGTGTGATTCTTTTTTGATGCGTTCGATACGCCTACGCTCCTGTTCCTCTTTAGAAATAATATCTTTTTTTTCAAAATATACAGTATCAGTCTTAAACTCTGTTGGGTTTTTCTGTGTCATAACAGAATTCGGATGATTCTTTTCTGTCGTTTTTGATGTGTAATCAGTTTTTGAATTCTGTGCTAATACCTGTTGATTGCCTGTAATTGCTAAATTTCCCATAATTTTCCTCCATTAATATCCTTGTGAAATTTTTCCCTTATGTCATATATAAAAATTTTTTGATTGCAAAATTGTCCTGTAAAAAAATATATCGGCCGAAGAATATCCCTGTAATCCTTTATCTGCAACTGTTACAAGGCATGTAACAAAATGTAAAGTTGTTTGCTCCTTACTGAAAATTGTGTTTTGTGATAAAATTAAATTATGGTTGCGGGAAAGTTTTAAAAGGAGCGAAGTTGTGAAAAGAGCAATTATAATGGTTATTGACAGCATGGGAATAGGTGCAATGCCGGATTGTAAAGCGTTCGGAGATATTCCGGAGTGCAATACTCTTAAAAATGTCTGCGAATTTAACGGCGGGCTGAATGTTCCGGTTCTCGAAAGTATGGGTTTGGGTAATATTCAGGATTTTAAAGGAATTTTTCCTGTTGAAAACCCGACGGCACAATACGGAACGATGATTGAAAAATCAAAAGGCAAAGACACAACAACCGGTCACTGGGAAATTGCGGGACTCGTCAGTGAAAAGCCTTTCGCAACTTTTCCGGAAGGGTTCCCGAAAGAACTTATTGATAAATTTATTGAAGAAACCGGCTGCGGCGGCGTTCTTGCTAATTGCCCCGCCAGTGGAACGGCTATTATCGAAAAATTGAATGAAGAACATCACAGAACAAAATTCCCGATAGTTTACACAAGTGCTGACAGTGTTTTTCAGATTGCGCTGGATACTGATCTGATTCCGCTAGAAACACTTTACGACTGGTGCGAAAAAGCCCGCAGAATCTTAGATGAAGGCGGCTATAACGTTTCAAGAGTAATTGCGCGTCCTTACAAAATAATCGACGGAAAGCCGGTCAGAATTTCAAAAGACAGACGCGATTATTCAATGGTGCCCTCAAAAACCATTCTGAATGAGATTAAAGAGCAGGGCGGAAGAGTTATCGGAATTGGCAAAATCGAAGATATATTCTCAAAATCCGGCATAACCCATGCAATCCATACAGGTTCAAACAAAGAAGGGCTTGAACTTACCCTCAAAGCCGTGAAAGGCGAACTTGACCTTGATAAGATTGCCTATCGGGATTACAAAAAACAGGAGTCAAAGTTTGATTTGATTTTTACTAACCTTGTTGATACAGATATGCTTTACGGTCACAGAAACGATGCAAAAGGCTACGGAAAAGCAATCGAAGAAATTGATACGTATTTAGCGAAGATTATTCTTTCTATGAAAGATGAAGATGTCCTGTTTATTACGGCAGATCACGGGTGCGACCCGACAGTTCCCGGAACCGATCATACAAGAGAAATGGTGCCGCTTCTTATTTACGGCAAATCCGCAGCACCTGAAAATCTTGGCAAAATCACAGGATTTGATTATGTTGCCGATCGTATCAGAACTCTTGCAAAGTAAAATTTTTATTATATAATGCTGATGTGAAATTATTTCACAAAGTCGAAATAAGATAAGGAGAAAAAAATGAACGTAAAAGTTAATGATTCATGCATTGCATGCGGCGCTTGCGAATCTATTTGCGACGCAGTATTTTCAGTAGAAGATGTAGCTAAAGTTAATGAAGCTGCAGTTGCAGATAACGAAGATTGTGTTAAAGAAGCTGCTGATGCTTGCCCTGTAGGCGCTATTGAAGTTGAATAGCAGTTATATATTAGTAGATTAATAGTAAATAACAGAAAGGACTTTGCAGAATTTGCAGGGTCTTTTCTGTTATTACCGATAAATTCAACAAAATTGCACCTGAGAAGTTTTTTTGATAAAATAAAATTCGTAAACAATAATAAGGAGTTTGAAATTTATGGCAACAGAAGTAAAAGCAAGCCACATTCTGGTAAAAACAAAAGAGCAGATAGATACATTAAAAGAGCGTCTTGCACAGGGCGAAACCTTTGAAGATCTTGCGAAAAAATGTTCACTCTGCCCCTCAGGTCAGAAAGGCGGAGATTTAGGTTATTTTGGCAGGGGAGAAATGGTTAAAGAATTTGAAGATGCCTGCTTTGACACTGATGTTGATGAAATGACGGTTGTAGAAACAGAATTCGGCTGGCATTTGATAAAGGTTACGGGTAAATTTTAATGAATGACGTAATTCAAAAAGCGCGCGAATTTATGAAAGAGGAGAAAGTCGACTATCTTCTTGTGAATTCCACAAACGAATTTTTAGTCGAATACAACAGACTGCAAGAAAATGCCCGGTATCTTCTGACCGGTTTTTCAGGGTCAACGGGGGATGCGCTTTTATCTAAGGACAAACTTTACCTGTTTGTGGATGGCAGATACCACATTCAGGCAGATCTGGAAACAGATCCTGCGGTTGTAACGGTTGTGAAACTTCAAACAGGGCAGACTCAGCTTGAAGAAATGGCAAAACTGGTTCCGTCAGGTGCTGTTGTCGGAGTGTGCAGCAAGAAGAATTCCCGAAAACGTCTTGAAGAAATGGAAAAACATTTTAAAGTAAAACTTCTTTCTGTTGACGGTATCAAAACAGACGCTCCGGATTTCGGGGTAATTGAAGATATAGACAAAAAATTCTGCGGAAAAACTTCAGAAGAAAAAATTAAAGAAATTCAAAAAACTCTTTCATATAACGAAGCGATTTTGTTTACAAATCCTGAGGATGTTTCATATCTTTATAACAAACGTGATTTTTCAAAGCCGTATTCGGCAAAAATTTTAGCCAAAGCGCTTGTAACAAACACTCAGGATATTCTGTTTACGGGCGAAAAACTTAAAAATTTCGACAAATATATAGTATCGGATGTTGTTTATGTTGACCCTGCGTCAATCACAGCTTACGATTGGAATTTATCAGGCAAAAAAGTCCGGCAGATTAAAGAAAATCCTGTGCAAAAAATGCGGACGGTAAAAACAGATGCAGAACTGGAGCATTTGAAAACAGCATTCAAAAGAACAGACAAAGCTGTTTTTGCGATAAGAGATTTTATAGAAAATAATGACAATATATCTGAATACGATATTGACAAAAAACTTGAGGAATATTTCTTTGAATATGGCGCGCGCGGTTTAAGTTTTAAATCGATTGTCGCACATAACGGAAATTCAGCGCTTGCACACTATTCAAAATCTTCAAAAGACGAAATAATAAAAGACGGCAGCCTTGTCTTGATTGATTGCGGTGCGTATTATGAAGGCGGGCTTGCAACCGATATTACACGAGTTTTTGTCAAAGGCACTCCGGATAATTTGCAAAAAAAGGTTTATACAGCTGTTTTAAGGGCATTCTTGAACGCTTTTAATTATAAAACGACACCGGAAACTACAGGGTTTGAAATAGATTCATTAGTTCGCGGATTTTTTGAGGAAAACAAAATAGATGGATTTGTCTTTAACCACGGACTCGGGCACGGAATAGGAATTAATGTTCACGAGGCGCCGCCGAATTTAAGCTGCGGAGAAATTGCGAAAACGCCGATAAAAGACAATATGTGTTTTTCAATTGAGCCGGGGCTTTATAATAAAGACCATTTCGGCGTAAGACTGGAAAATTCCTGCTATATGAAAAACGGCAAAATAAATTCCTTCACAAAGATGTGTTATGAGAAAAAACTTATAGATTATTCTCTTCTGACAGAAGAAGAAAAAGTCTGGCTTGAAAATTTTGAGGTGAGGTAATGGAAAAAATAACAAGCCTTTCAAACCCTTTTGTAAAAGAAACCGCGCGGCTGTCACAGAAAAAATACCGCGATGAAGCAGGAAAATTCCTTCTTGAAGGTTATAAACCTGTTTATGAGGCCTTTTGCTGCGGACTTGAGATTGAATATGTTTTTGTAAATTCAAACAGTCTTGAGCGGTACGATTTTATAAAAGAAAAGGTTATTCCTGCAGACGGGGCGGTTTTGAAGAAAATATCAACGACAGACAGTGCGCCGGATGCCGTCGGGGTTGCTAAAAAACGAATTTTTGATATTAAAAATGCAGGTAAAGCTCAAAAGGTTCTTCTTCTTGAAAACATAAAAGACGCCGGAAATCTCGGGACAATTTTACGGAGCGCCTCGGCGTTCGGGGTTGATGCAGTAATACTGTTCGGGGATTGTGTCGATTTGTACAACCCGAAAGTCGTAAGAGCTGCCGTCGGCTGTCTGTGGAAAATTCCGGTTATTCACCTGACTGATATAGAATTTATAAAAACAGAATTCAAAAATCATACAAAAATTGCAACCCTTCCGCGTTCAAAAAACATGCTCTCAAAATTCAAATCCGGGCCTCCATTTGTTGTGATGTTTGGCAGTGAAGCGGACGGTTTGAGTGAGGAGCTGACGGCTCTTTGCGATAAAGACATTAAAATAGAAATGAATGATAATGTTGAATCTTTAAATCTGAGTATTTCCTGCGCAATAGTTCTATACAAATTGTTAATAAACTAGCAAAAAAAAAAATGTTCGGATTTTAGAATAAATGGAAAAATAGAGGAAAAATTTTTGGCAACCAACAGTGTACACAGCAGTATAGGCTTTTCGTATCTGACGAACAATCTGTCAGGCATGTTAAATACATCTTCAAATCATGTATCAGTGAACAGAGGTGTGCCGGTTTCCCCTCCGCCGGTTAAGGGGCCGGAGCTTCCGCCTCCGCCGGATAACGGTAAAGACGTTGCTGCAAAATATTTTATTGGAGCACTTGCCGTTGCGGCTTCCGCAATTGCCGGAATTTATATTTATAAAAGCCGGTTAAAAGAAGCACCGATAGTTGATTACAGTGCAGGTGAAACAAATCCGATTACACATTATTCTTTTAAACTCGTAGAGCATACAAAGGATAAATTCCTTGAAGTTTTTAATAAATGTCCTGATTTAGGATTAGACAACAAAATTGAAACAACATATCAGAAACGAATAAGAGTTGATAAAGGCGGAAAATCAATATTGAGAAATTCCGCGCCGGAATTTGTAGACAGAGGACTGAAACGTGTAGATAAAATATTAAGACCGGGCAGTATTGCGCAAACTACTTTTGTACAGGATGGCGGAACAGTAAGAGCTTTAATTGACTGGGATGATGAGGGTAATCTTTTCAGATACTGGATTAAAGATAATAAAGGTAAGATAGTAAGAGATTACAACTTCACAGAAGAAAATGTTTCGTCAAAATATTATTACAGCAAAGGTGGAATAAAAATTAAAGAAGTTCACTATAATGACAAAGGCTGGACTTATGAACGAAATTATGATAAGGACGGACTTTTTGTAAACGAACACGAGCTTAACCCCGAATTGAAAAACAAAACAGAATAAAAATTTACAAAATTAACGGTTTTTCCTCAGGTCTTTTGTAGTAGAATATTTATATGGACATTCTGGAAGTAAAAAAAATATGGAGTGAGGTTAAATCTGAACTAAGGGAGGTTATTCCGGCTCATGCGTTTTATTCATGGGTTGATGCAATTGAACCAGCCGGATTTGACAATGATATTTTTTCTTTAATAACTGTTCATCAGTTAGCGCCGCAAATTGTAAGACAGAATTACTACAAACAAATCAGAGAAGCTTTTAAAAAACATTTAGGACGTGAGGTCGAGTTTGATATACATTATGATTCGTCGCTTGCTGAAAAATATGTTAAAGAAAAGAAAAAAGAAAGCGCAAAATTAAAGCCTGTCCATGCTGACGAGGACGAAGAACAAAAAAAAGTTCTCGACAATTTGTCAAAAATGCAGTCTTTTTCAAATTTGAATTTGAAGTACAAGTTTGAGAATTATGTAGTCGGAGAAAACAACAGATTTGCTTATGCGGTGGCAATGGCAGTTGCTAAAAATCCGGCAAAAAAATACAATCCGCTTTTTATATACGGGGCGTCCGGATTAGGCAAAACCCATCTTATGCAGGCAATCGGGCATTATATAATTTTTAACAAACCGAAATTAAAAGTCCGCTATATTAAAACGGAAGATTATTTTAATGAGGTTATAAAGAATATTCAATGCAGCGACAGAGTTTCAAGAATGGATAAATTCCGCCAGAAATACAGAAATGTTGATGTGCTTTTGATTGATGATATTCAGTTTCTGGAATCGAAAAAGGCAACGATGGAAGAAATTTTCCATACTTTTGACAGCCTCCACAACAACAACAAGCAGATAGTCATAACCTCAGACCGCCAGCCAAAAGACATACCGACCCTTCCGGACAGGCTGAGAACAAGGTTTGAGATGGGGATAATGGTGGATATTACTCCTCCGGATTTTGAAACCAGAGTCGCAATCCTGAAAAATCTTGCAGAACAGGCAGGGCTGGATATTCCGTTTGAGGTTTACGAGTATATAGCAAACAATTTTGTTTCAAATGTGAGAGAACTTGAGGGTGCATTCAATAAAGTAAGCGCTTACGCAGATATTGAGGGAATTCCTGTTACTCTTGAATTTGCAAGAAAAGTTCTGAATTGCGAGGCCTCTAAAAAAGAACTCTCAATTGAAGATATCGCAAAAGCGACAGCAAAATATTATTCGGTTTCAGTTGACGACTTTAAAAGTTCTTCAAGAAACCAGAAAGTATCCGGATCCCGTCATGTTGCGGTTTATCTTTCAAGGGTAATGACAGAGAACAGTTTTGAAAGTATCGCGGAATTTTTCAACAAAAAACATACAACAATGCTCTATTCTTTTGAAAAAATCCGCGATGAACTTAGGACTGACAAAAAACTTGAAAAAGATGTTGCTGAAATCAAGGCTGAATTAAAGGAAGCATAAAGTTATGTACGATTATATAAAAGGTATTTTTACGTCAAAAAGTTCTTCATCAAAAGGCAGCTTTTTAACGGTTGAAAATAACGGTGTAGGCTATCTTGCGGAAGTTACGTCAAGAGATTGTGCGGAAATTGAAAAAACAGGAGAAGAAGGAAAACTTTATGTAGTTTTAATTCATCGCGAAGATAAAATGTCACTGTGCGGATTTTTGAGAAAAGAGGACAGGGATATTTTTTCGATTCTGACATCGGTTTCAGGAGTCGGTAGCAAAATGGCACTGACGCTTCTGGATAAGTTTGAGTCGTCGGAATTGATAGGGTTTGTAATTGCCGGCAACTACAAAGAACTTACAAGGGCAAAAGGTGTCGGGCCGAAACTTGCGCAGAAAATTATTCTTGAATTGAAAGACAAATTGATGAATTATAATAACACTGCACCTGTTGAAGTTCATACTTCCTCTGCGCAAAATTCGCAGGATATGGAAGATGCCCGGATGGTTCTTATGTCGCTCGGTTATGAATGCGATGAGATTAAGACTGCCTTCTCAAAAGTCCTGCCAGCTTTAATGGAAAACGCTTCTGCCGAAGATATTCTTAAAGAGTCGCTCAAAATTCTTTCGGTTTAGTTAGCTTTCCGGTTAAACCTGCAGTGCTAAAGCCGCGCGGGAATTGTTTTCTACAGGCAAAAT
Source organism: Candidatus Gastranaerophilales bacterium (assembly GCA_944322665.1). Taxonomy (GTDB): domain Bacteria; phylum Cyanobacteriota; class Vampirovibrionia; order Gastranaerophilales; family Gastranaerophilaceae; genus Scatenecus. The sequence continues at coordinate 25,811 of CALUPM010000018.1, forward strand.
AGCCAGACAAAAGCTCCGATAGCCATTGCAGGCCCGAACGGAAGAAAGGTGGTGTCATTGTCTTCTTTCATCCCTTTAATAACTCTGAAGCAGGCATAAATTCCGATTATAAGAAGCACTGCAGACGCAATCAGGCAAACAAGAATGTCTTCAAGCAATCCTGCCAGGCTTGCATAAGCAAATCCTGCCGCAGAGGCAATGAATATAATAAGAGAAAAATCTTTTTTAGCTGTAATTTTTTTGAGATACGTTGGAATGCAAGCACAAACCTGAACAGCAACGCTTATAATCAGCATAACAAGAAATGCTTTCAAACCGAAAAATGCCCCGAGTGCAGCCGCGATAAAAGTATCTCCTACCCCGAAGGCTCTTTTGCCTACCGTTAGTTTTCCAATACCTGCAAGTATTTCCATTACTAATGCCGAGGCCAAAATTCCGATTAATGATGCTGTAACAGGCAGGCTGTAAATATTCTGAAAATTTATTACGAAGTTTCCGGCTGCCGCATTGATTTGAACGGCGCTTAGATAGATATTATAAAAAATTCCCGCAATAATCAGAAACAGGACATGACCCACGCAGATAACCATTTCTTTAAGGTCGGTTATTGTCATTACTATAAGCCCGCAGCAACAGATAAATATAAATATTGAAGATATTGCCGGCCCGAATTTGAATAATATTCCAACCAGAGTTAAGGCGGTTATCAATTCAACAATCGGGTATTGTATGCTAATGTGTTCATGACAGAAGGCGCATCTGCCTCTTAAAAAAATATATGACAGTATCGGGATATTGTGCCACGGTTTTAATTTGTTGCCGCAGCTTGTGCAGTGCGACGGAGGCAAAACGATGGATTCTCCGGTTAAACCTCTTAATGCAACAACATTTAGAAAGCTTCCGATTATAGAACCTATAATAAAAGCAAACACAACTATAAAAATCAGAAATTCCATAAATTAATCTCCGTTGTTTTTAATTATTTCATACATTTTGCTTAAAGCTTTTTTCAGCCGCCTTGAAACCTGCATCTGCGACATGTTCATTCTTTCGGAGATTTCTCTCTGGTTCAAATCCTGATAATAGCTTAATTCAATTATTTCTCTGAGTTCCGGCGGAAGTTTCTGGATGGTGCTTGCAAGCATAATTTTGTTTTCATAAGAATTCAAAAATTCCTGATAATCATTCGCCGGAATTTTGTCCAGAAGCGAAATATCTTCATCATCCTGCATCAATGACTGGTCAAGCGAAAGCGTGCTTTTACATCTTTCAATTTCCGTTACTTCATTGATTTTTGAAACAGGTAATGACAGATAATCAGCAATTTGCTCGTTTGTCGGATCTTCAATCCCGTTTTCGCTTAATTTTTTTCTGGCATTGTTTATCTTAAACATCAATTCCTGAAGTTCTCTCGGGGCTTTAATTAAGGAAGCCTTGTCCCTGAGGTAATGTTTGATTTCGCCTTTGATAAAATAAGTTGCGTAAGTTCTGAATTTTGTATTCATGTCAAGCCGGTAAAAATCAATAGCCTTTATAAGCCCCAGAGAGCCGACCTGTATTAAATCTTCGTTTGAAATTCCTGATTGAAGCGCAATAGTGTTTGCAATTTTTTTTACAAGATCCATTGCCTCTTCAACTATTTTAAGATGCAGCATCCGCTTTTTCTTTTCTTCTGTTGTGTTTTTAAAAGAAATAAGCAAACTATCCAGTTCTTCGTATTGTTTCTCTTGGGTCACAATAATCTCCACTTCTCTGTCCATTATAACATAATTTTTTCTAAATGGAAAATTTTAATTTTATTTAATATATGTGTAATTTAAAAATATATTCATGATAATATAAAAGAATAGGAATAGATTTTACGGGAGCAGTACAATGATAACGATAAAAGATGTAGAACACGTTGCAAAACTTGCAAGACTTGAATTGACGGAAGAAGAAAAAGAGCTTTATACAAAACAGTTAGGCGACGTTTTAAAGTATGTTGACCAGATGAATGAAGTCGATACTTCAAACGTAAAACCCATGACACAGGTTATAGATTTTGTAAACGTAATGAGAGATGACAAAGTTGTTTATGAATTGACAAAGGAAGAATTGATGGCAAATGCGCCGGAAGTAGAAAACGGATTTTTCAAGGTTCCGAAAATCAACTAGCTTTTGTTTAATTGAGCGGGATTGTGATATAGTTAAAAGTTAAGGGGTTAAAAATGACAAAATATATATTTATAACGGGCGGTGTTGTAAGTTCTTTAGGTAAAGGGATTATCGCGGCGTCGCTGGGAAAACTGTTAAGAGCTAGAGGTTTCACCGTTATAAATCAGAAATTCGACCCTTATATAAATGTCGATCCCGGAACAATGAGTCCGTTCCAGCACGGCGAAGTTTTTGTAACCGACGACGGCGCGGAAACTGATCTGGATTTGGGACATTATGAAAGATTTACCGACACAAGCCTCGGCAAACTTAACAATGTCACCTCAGGAAGCGTTTACCAGCACGTTATCAAAAAGGAACGACGCGGTGATTATCTCGGCGCAACGGTTCAGGTAATTCCGCATATTACAAATGAAATTAAATCAAGAATTAACGGCGCTTCAAAACAGTTTAATCCAGACTTCCAGCTTATAGAAGTCGGCGGAACTGTCGGTGACATTGAAAGCCTTCCGTTTGTTGAAGCTATCAGACAGTTTAAGACAGAAGCGGGTATCGGAAATGCTATTTCAATCCATTGCACACTGCTTCCGTATCTTCCAACATCGGGTGAATTAAAAACAAAACCATCCCAGCACAGTGTAAATGTTTTAAGAAGTTATGGTATTCAGCCGGAAATTCTTGTCTGCCGCACAACGCGCCCGATTCCGAAAACGGAAAGGGAAAAACTTGCTCTCTTCTGTTCGGTGCCTAAAGAAGCCGTTATTGAGTGCCGCGATATGAAAAGTATTTATGAAGTTCCGCTCGCACTTGAAGAACAAAATATGGCTAATGTTGTTCTTGATATGCTCAGAGTCGACGACAGAAAAGCGGATTTGAAAGGCTGGCAGGAGCTTGTCGACAAAATTAAAAATCCTGAGAAAACAATTAAAGTCGCGATAGCCGGCAAATATACAAAACTTTCGGACGCGTATATTTCTGTTGTAGAATCTTTAAAACACGCAGGATATGCTAATGATGCCGCAATTGATATTAAATGGATAAATTCCGAAGAGTGCATAGACGAAAAAAAATGCAAAGAATTAATGAAAGGAATTCAAGCTGTTGTTGTCCCGGGCGGCTTTGGCGTTAGAGGAATTGAAGGCAAGCTGAATGTAATTAAATATGCAAGAGAAAACAATGTTCCGTTTCTCGGTCTTTGTTTGGGGATGCAGTGCGCGGTCATCGAATATGCAAGGAATGTTGTCGGTTTAAAAGGCGCAAATTCCGCAGAATTTGACGAAAACGCACCGTATCCTGTAATTGACCTGATGCTTGAGCAGAAAAACGTTCAGGCTTACGGCGGAACAATGAGGCTCGGGGCTTATGACTGTATTCTTAAAAAAGGCAGCAAGGCGCATAAAGCTTACGGCAAAGATAAAATCTCAGAACGCCACCGCCACAGATACGAAGTTAATAATGAATATATAAAACAGCTTGAAGATGCAGGGCTTGTTTTCTCCGGAATGTCGCCTGACGGAATGCTTGCAGAAGTTGTTGAACTGCCGAAATTAGACTGGTTTGTGGCGTCGCAGTTCCATCCGGAATTCAAATCACGTCCGGAAAAACCACATCCTTTATTTAAAGGTTTGATTGATGCTGTTATTAAACAGGCAAAATAGCCGGTAATTTTATCTTTAAAAAATGCCGGCACTGTGCCAAATTAAGAATTTTGCGGGTTAAAAGCCGCAGCATATTGGGATTTATATAGCAAATTCAACAAATATTATAAAACGCACGTCATTCTGAGGGCTTTAGCCCATCTCCTTGCGTTTTCAGTTGATCCTTCGCCTTCGCACCCGCGATAAACGGGTACGGCTAACGACTTTCACCTTCTGCTCGTGTAGCTCAGGATGACATACTTTTTTACTTCATTCAGAGGAAGCATAACGACCGAAGAATCTTATCACACTCCCACATGTCATTCTGAGGGAACGAAGTGACCGAAGAATCTCATTGGATTTTTAAGGAGATCCTTCGGCTGACGCCTCAGGATGACATGCTTTTTCCATGTCATTCTGAGGGCGGAGCCCGAAGAATCTCATTGAAGTTGAAGTTTTTGTTTTGTCCTGCGCGGACGGCGGTCGCTTTGGTGGCAAAGCGACGCA
>CALUPM010000019.1 GCA_944322665.1 Candidatus Gastranaerophilales bacterium
GTCGGATTTTAAAGGAGATCCTTCGGCTTTTCGCACTCGCAGTAAACGGGTACGGCTGACGCCTTTCACCCTCTGCTCGTGCGCCTCAGGATCACATAAAGTTTTTTCACCTTTTCACCACTCTTCACTCCTCACCCTTCACTCATCACTTTGTAGTCTGCCCCCTCACCCTAACCCTCTCCCACAAGGGTAGAGGGGATTGTTTTACGTAAAGGACTTAACGTCTTAACGTCCTAACGTCTTTTCGCCTTTCTCAACACTCTTCTCTTTGTTACAGACTTATCCCTTTATTTAATCTTCATCTTATTAATCTTCAAAAGCGCCGTGTATGAAGGAAGTATTGTGATTTTTTCAGACTTATCTTCTGAGGCTGAAATGAGCGCAATGGCTTTTTCTATTGATTTTTCTATAATTATCTTTTCCTGAGAAATTCCGGCATATTTAAGTCTTAAAGCCATATCTTCCGCCCTTGTGCCGGAGGTTACGACAGTTTTTTTTATGCCTTTAAGCTGCTCAAAGTCACTGTCCCAGAGCCAGCTTATGTCGCGGCCGTCTGCGTAATTATCGTTAATCGCAATTAAAATATTTGAGTCTAAATCTACTGTCTTCAAGACTTCGCTTGCGCCGGTCGGATTTTTGATAAGCTGTATAAGCGCCGGATGCCCGTTAATTTTTCTTTGTTCCGTTCTTCCGAAAATTGACTTAAAATTATCAAGTGCTTTCTGGATTTCCGACTGATTAAGCCCGAGTTCAAATGCCAGAGTAATCGACGCCAGGGCATTGTAAGCATTGTAAAGTCCGACAAGATTAACTTTAAATTCGTATTCTATTTCGTTATGTTTTACTTTTATAATGGATTTGTCGTTGTAAATCACGGCAGATGCGGAGTAATCACAAGCAGGACGGATAAATCCGCAATTTTTACAAAAATAGTGCCCCTGCTGTGCAAAAAATCGTTTTGAATATTCCAGATGCCCGCCGCATCTGCAGTTGAATGCTTCTGACGGAGCGTTTGAAGTTTGGGTGTAATTGCAGTCATATTGAACATCTTCAAAACCGTAATAAACGGCATTTTTTTCTCTTCCGAACCCTGCAACAAGCGGGTCATCTGCGTTCAAAATTAGTTTCAAATCAGGATTTTTGTTTATCGCATCCTGAATAAACCCTGCGGTTGTTGCAAGTTCACCGTACCTGTCAAGCTGGTCGCGGAAAAGGTTTGTTACAACAAGGCAGTCAGATTTCATATAGTCATAAAGTCTGGTTAGATAAGCCTCGTCGGATTCTATTACCGCATAATCAAACTTTCTGAACGGAGCAATCCCGAGAGCAAACATATTCGCAACCCCTGTCAGCATATTTGCACCCTTAAGGTTGTGGATGACCGTCTGATGTGCGGTTTCCAGAATGTGCGAAATAAGCCCCGAAGTTGTAGTTTTGCCGTTTGTACCGGTGACTGTTATTATCTTTTCTTTAATATACCCGCCGCAATTAGACAGAAAATCCGGATAATACTTCAAAACCGCCATCCCTGCAAACGAAGTTCCGCCGGATTTTGAAAACAGCTTAATCCCCAGATATGCCGCCCTTGCAAGTATTAAAGATGTATAAAATTTAAATTTTCCAAGCATAAATAGTCCTTTAGACGTATTTTAAATCTCTACTTCGTATTCTATAATCAAATATAATACAAATCAGAAATAATTGAAATGTTTTTATTTATCGCAACAATTTTTATCGCAGAATTAATCATTGCAGTGACTTTGATTTTATACATCGTCAGGGCAGACAGGGCTGTCCTAAAGTTAAACGAACAGGTTGAAGAATACAAACCTCAGATTAAAGCTGCTCTTGAAGGAATAAAAGAAGGTATCCGCGAAATCAATGACAAACAGGAAATAGTCGTTGAATACCTGCGCAAAAAACGTGATCAGTGGCTGTTTAAGATGCTTCAAACCGTTCTTATATATTTGCTGCTGTTTCTGTTCAGGGGCAAATGCAAAAAAGCAGCCTCAATCTGTCAGGGGCTTCTCCTTGCAAAAGACGTCTGGGACAGCATTCCGGGCTGAAAAGCTTGTAAATTTTCAAAAAAACTGTTATAATAAGTACATATAAATGAAAGAAGAGGTAAATATGTCAAAGAATAAATCCTTTATGTTCGGAATGGGACTTCTGGCAGGCGTTGTCGGCGGAATAGTTGCCGGCGTTCTGTTTGCGCCCAAACCCGGAGAGGAGTCAAGAAGAGAGCTTAAAGAAGCAGCCTGCGAATTGTACGAAAAACACTCGCCGGCAATTAACGAAGCTAAAAGACAGGCTATGGAAAATGTCGATTTGATGAAATATAAGTTAGAAAGACAATTCAGAAAATTTAACAACATGTTAAAATCTAAAAAGCTGCAAAAGGCCAAAGCTCTTGAAGAAGGTTCTGACGCAGCGGAATTCGACTACTAAATTATATAAGGAACAAAAATAATGGAATTTTCTCAAATCGCACTAAATCAGGGACTGACATTTCTTGCCTGGGTTACGGGTATCGTAATCCTTGCAGTCGGCGGTTTCTTGATAAAACTTCTGATTGATCTGTCAGCTCTGTCTAAAAACTTGAACGAAACATCAATACTCGTAAACACTGAATTGAAGCCTACATTAAAAGAAATAAACGAAACTCTCCATGCGGTAAATTCGCTGGTCAAAAGTACGGACAGGAATGTAGACAGCTTCAAAAGCGCGGTGGAAAAAACTTTCGGAAAAACAAAAATGATTTCCGAATCTATTGTCAGCGGTTTAATTAAAGGTTTTGTTACCGTAATGGGTCTGTTTACCAAGAAATAAAATATTGCCGTTTCCGGGGATTATTTTCCCGCACGGAGAATTTAAAATCAGTTACGAATAATTTAAGCGGAGCAAAATCATTTCGCAAAGACAATAAATGATAATTTAACCGGAATATAAAACAAAAAGAAAAGGAGTGACCAAATTATGTCAGCAACAAAATTTTTAGCAGGATTCATAGTAGGCGGCGCAATCGGCGCTATTGCAGGTATTCTTCTTGCCCCGAAATCCGGTGAAGAAACCCGCAAACTTATTGCAGATACTACCAAAGACGTTATGAACAGAGCAGATGCAACCGTTAAAGAAATTCAATCCAAAGCGGATGACGTTGTTTCTGATATGCAGAAAAAAGGCGACGAAATCAGAGATAAACTTCAAAACCTTATTAACCAGCAGAAAACAGCCGCTGTTGAAGAATAAGAATAAATATTTTCAGCCTAAAAGCTCTGTTTCCAGGCAGGGCTTTTTTAATGCGAAAATATACGCATTGTTTTAAATTAAACACTCAAACGGACACTTTTTAAAAAGTGTCCGTCACATCCCAAATCTTGTAACCGTTTCCCCTGCCGTAATATTGGCTGTAATTAGAAAAGATTTTTTTTATGAATGCCGTTTAATGCATCCTGACAGTTGTCTTAAACCGTCTGAGGCAATGCCCCTGAATTTATTCAAGTGAATAAATCCTAAATTTGTTTTGCCGTATTAAGAATATTTTTATCTGTTCCGGCTGTTTTTTTTTGAGTGAACTTGAATGCTGTGTTTGACGCATCCGGACGGTTGTTATTTCAAACCGCCTGAGGCAGAGCCCCTGAATTTAACCTCTTGTTAAATCCTAAAAAATAAATTCTTTGAAATTTTATTCCAGCATTGCATCGAGAATATCTGCATTTCTTGCTGCTGTTGTCGACTCGCGGACTTTTTGTTTGTAAATATAAGTACGGAGTGCTTCTCTGATTAATTCGCTTCGAGATCTGTTTTCTACGTCTGCGACCTGATCAATCTTGTTTAAGAAATCTTCAGGCATTGAAATTAATACTCTTGCCATATATTCTCCTTTGCTTTTTGGAATTATCTCTTATACTATAATAAACAATTTTTGATATAAAAAATTGCTATTTTTTATATAACAAATATATGCCAATTTTAAAAAATTCAATTGTATCAATGGTTTCAGACCATAAATTTAACTTTACAAAACTTCACACTCCGGCAATTTCTATAATTTCGCATCTTTACATCCGTGCTGGTTTAAGTTAGTATTATACGAAAAAGGGGAATAATGGAAACACTTAAATATAAAAGAATTCTGTTGAAAATCAGCGGGGAAGCACTTCTTGGCGATCAACAGTTCGGGATTGACCAGAAACCGGTTAAAATGATTGCGGAAGAAATAAAGCAGGCAAAAGAGGCAGGAGCTGAAATAGCTGTTGTTGTCGGCGGCGGAAATATTTTCCGCGGAATGAAAAACAGCGCAAAACTTGGAATGGATCAGGCATCAGGCGATTATGTCGGAATGCTTGCAACTGTTATGAATGCAATAGCACTACAGTGTGCGCTTAACCAGATTGATGTTCCATGCCGTGTTCAGAGCGCAATTACAATTAATCAGGTCGCTGAACCCTACATCAGACACCGTGCTATAAGACATTTAGAAAAAGGCAGAGTTGTAATTTTTGCGGCAGGCACAGGAAATCCTTTCTTTACAACCGACACTGCTGCAGCCTTAAGAGCTTCTGAAATTAACGCGGAAGCTATGTTAATGGCTAAGAACGGTGTTGACGGAGTTTACACGGATGACCCGAATATCAATCCGGCAGCTGAAAAACTCGACAAAATCACTTATGACGATATTATTAAAGACGGGCTTAAGGTTATGGATACATCTGCCTGCGCTCTTTGCAAACAGAATAACATCCCGATTGTTGTATTTGATTTTCTGCTTAAAGACGGATTGTTGAAAGTTTTGAACGGCGAAAAAGTCGGAACATATATAAGTTTATAGATAAATATTGAAAATTATTGAAAGAGGTAAGAGATGTCAGAAAGTTTAGATGAATTATTTTTATTCGGCGAAGAAAAAATGGAGAAAGCTATTTCTTCAATGAAGCGTGAATTCGGCACAATCCGCACCGGACGCGCAAATCCGTTGATGCTTGATAAGGTTCTGGTTGATTATTACGGAGTTCCGACGCCTTTAAGACAGATGTCGCAGGTTACGGTGCAGGACGGTACAACCCTTGTTATTTCACCTTACGACAAATCAACTATCAAAGAAATTGAAAAAGCTATAATAAAAGCAGAAATCGGGATTACGCCGAACAGCGACGGTATCTGCATCAGACTGACTTTCCCGCCGCTCACGGAAGAAAGACGTAAAGAAATTGTAAAAGACGTTAAAAAACTCGGAGAAGAAGCTAAGGTTGCCATCCGCAACGTCCGCCGCGATATGACTGACGATTTAAAGAAAATTGAAAAGTCTGAAAATCTTCCGGAGGACACGGTAAAAGACAATCAGGACAAAATCCAGAAATTAACCGACAAATATACAGGCATTGTAGACAGCGCGGTTACAGAAAAAGAAAAAGAGGTTATGACCGTATAATGGACGTAATAGGCGGATTAAACAAAAATGCCACGAGAATGCTCACAGGCTTTATTCTCGGCACAATTGCGATGACATGTATTATATTAAGCGGAATTCCGCTTCTTATACTGTTGTATGTTTTTGTTTTTTTCGCCTCCAGAGAATACGTCAAAATCCTTGAACACAAAGGCTTTTATCCGAATTTAAAAGTAATATGGCTTGCTGAAGTCGTACTCGGATATATAGCTTATGTTCAAAGATTTGATCTGACAGCACTTGTAATTTCTTTTTTCTCTATAATATCATTTATGTGGGTGTTATTCAGAGGCCGCCAGCCGTATATTGCAAACGCCGCGACAACTGTTCTGGGTATTATTTACTGCGGATGGTTTCCGCTTCATCTTATGTATTTGCGTGAACTTTCGTCACCAGATTTTTCAAGCGGACTCGGATTTGTAGTTATGATGTTTACGGCTATTCTTTTAACAGATATCGGCTGCTATTACGCCGGAAGACATCTCGGAAAACACAAACTTGCCCCTGTTGTAAGCCCGAACAAAACAATCGAAGGTTCAATCGGAGGAATTATTTCGGCTGTAATCGGGGCGGTTGTGGTATCGTTTTTCATCGGGTTTGAATGGTATTATGCAATAATTGTCGGGCTAATCTGCACTGTGTTCGCGCAAATCGGCGACCTTTGCGAATCGTTGATTAAGCGTGATGCAGGAGTAAAAGACAGCGGAGATTCACTTCCCGGACACGGAGGATTTTTAGACAGAACTGACAGTTTTATCTTTACAATCCCCGTTATGTATTATGTCTGCAAGTATTTTATATTCTCCAACCAGATTGTAACCGACTTTACAAACCTTATTAAAGGATTATTCTAAATGGCGGATATTGAAGAAATCTTCGGGATAAAAACTGATAATAAAGAGCTTTTTGAAAGTGCAGTTACTCATCCTTCATACACTCAGGAAAAAGGGCTTGATTATACTAAATGCTATGAGCGGCTGGAATTTCTCGGAGATGCAGTTCTGAAACTTGTTATATCAAATATATTGTTCAGAGAGTTTCCCGCCTACCACGAAGGAGATATGTCTAAAATCCGCTCTATTGCGGTTTCTGATAGTGTTCTTTCAGAAATCTCCAAAGAAATCGGGCTTGCTGCTATAATAACAGCCTCAAATCACGACACAAAACAGGGAATACAAAAACTTGAATCAGTCACAGCCTGCGCGTTTGAGGCGGTGCTCGGCGCGTATTTTCTTGACGGAAAAATGAAAAAACTTGAAAAAAAACTGGATAAACTGTTTGCCCCATATATAAAAGAAATAAACGCAAATATGGATAAATATAATGCAAAAGCGCTTCTTCAGGAATATACGCAGAGCCTTACAAAAGAAACACCGAAATACCGTCTGACAGGAGAAAGCGGGCCTGCACATAACAAAGTTTTTACGGTTGAAGTTTTGTATAAAGGAGAGGTTATCGCACAGGCTCAAGGGAAATCTAAAAAAGAAGCCGAACAAAAATGCGCATACCTCGCCTGCCGGAAGATGGGAGTTCTTGAATGTCAAAAATAATAATTTCACCTTCAATATTATCAAGCGACTTTGCAAATCTCGGACGGGATATTAGAGAAATAGAAAAATCCGGTGCGGACTGGGTTCATGTAGACGTAATGGACGGGCATTTTGTGCCGAATATTACAATCGGAGTGCCTGTTGTAAAATCAATAAGGAAAGTAACAAAGTTACCGCTTGACGTTCATTTGATGATTGATAACCCGCAGAATTTTATCAAACCGTTTGCAGAATCGGGTGCCGATATAATAACTTTTCATTATGAAGCTGTTGAACGCAGCGATGTAATTGAACTGGCACACTACATAAAAAGTTTTGACCTGAAAGCAGGTCTGTCAATAAAACCGGACACAAATCCGGAAGAAATTCTTGAATATGTCGGATATTTTGATATGATACTTGTAATGACTGTAGAACCGGGATTTGGCGGTCAACAGTTTATCGGCAAATGTGCGCAAAAATTACCGCTCATCAGAGAATTTGCAGAAGATGATTTAATCCTGCAGGTTGACGGCGGAATTAACCGTGAAACGGCAAGAGTCTGCACCAAACTGGGTGCAAACTCTTTAGTAGCCGGAAGTTATATATTTAATGCAGAAAATATTTCTGACGCCATAAGTTCATTACGCTAATCCGCGTCTTTCTTTGCGTCTTAAGATTTCATCAGGATCCGTCGTAATTGAGGTATCTGCAAGTGTCGGGTCAATTACTTCTTCTGCCGAACCTTCCTGAACTGATTCTGAAGAGGCTGCTGTTGCATCTTCCCCGCCGGTAAGCTCTTCGCCTCCAGTAGAACCATCGCCTGTCTGTGTACCTTCAGATGCATTATTGACATCGTTTTCTGAATTGGAAACATCTTTAATTGATACGCCGTAAGCATCAGCAGCCTGTTCGGAAATTTGCATTCCCTGCTGTCCGACAGTCATTGTCTGTGTACCCTGCTCTACAGCTTCACGACCTACTTTCTTTTTACCGCCGAACAATCCGCCGAAGATTCCTCCGATTAATCCGCCGAGCAACATTCCGACGCCGGTAAGCGCGCCGCCGACAACACCTGCGACTATACCGATGTTTCTACCGCCTTTATCACCAAGCAGTTCGTTCCCGATAGCAACGGTCTCTGACCCGAAATCAATTGAAGTTTGCGATGAAAACGCTCCATTATTTACAATTTCATCAACTTCATCAAGTTCCGCGTCCAGCCCCTGCAGCTGTCCCTCTGCATTTGCACCGAGAGCCTCCGCTACAGCCTGTAAGCCCTGGATCTCACCTCTTTCGCTTCGATTCTGCAACAGTTTTGGTTTATCATCTTTTTCACTTATAAGTGCCTGAATTTGATTCTTTATAGCTTCCAGTTGTGTTTTTGCGGCATCACCGATAGCCTCAGCCTCTGTTCCTATTTCTTGCGCTACATTAAGCAAGGGCGCCATCTCTGTAATTGCCTGAAGAGTTATTTCTTCCTTTTCTTTACTCTGTTCAATAAAGATTTTTCCCTGAGATTTAAGACTCAGATGGCTGTCTGAAAGTTCCTGCCGCAAATCAGTGGCTGCGTTGCCGGACGAATTTTCGCCATTCTCTTCATACATTTCATAAGTTATTTGATCGGCGTTTTCTGTTCCTGCCATTTCCTGCGCCCAGGCAAGAATTGCATCAGGGACATCCTGCCCTTCATCTTCATAAGCCAGAACTTCTGTTGCCGTTAAGTCATTCCAGTTAATGCTTAAATCCTGTGATTTTGCTCCATAGTTACCGTTAATTGCGTCTACCATGTTTTTCTCCTTATTTTTTGCATAGAAACACATTCCGGTTATCGGCAAATCTAACTTGAAACTTTAATACAATTTCTTGCCTGAATGCGGCAAAACGTTGTTTTACAAGCATTTCAAACGATTAACAAATCTTTAAAAAGACAGTATTTGTAAAGTTTTGTAACGATATTTACAAAAACTGAATATAAAAAGTCAATATTTTTTTACTCAAATTTTTTATATAAGTACGAGAGATAAATAAAGAAAAAGAGAGGCTTTAAAAATGGCTAGAACCTTGTTATTCACTGATGTTACAGAAAAATATAAAGAAACTTCACTTGCATTAAAGGAAGTAAAATTTGAAACAAGACAGGTTATCCGCAAAACACTTGTTGAAATGATGAGGCAATCGTTCTTTCACGGTGCAAGCAGGTACGGAACAAATTTTATAGCATAGCGGCTTGGAATAGAAGCCGCGGGTAATGCAAAAATGCAGCCCGTTGGAAATTAAGGATAGGAAAGGCAAATCAAAAGGATAGGAATGGAAAATAAATTAAGACCGGTATAACCGGTCTTTTTTATGTATTCATATCAAGCAGAAGCTTGTTTAAAACACAGGCAAAAATAAGCCACAAAAAATAAGGTATCTGTAAAAAACCGCCTAAAAATGACAGTCTGAAAAACAAAACAAGCATTACTGCAACTAAAATTGTAAGAATAACCGCAGTAATAAAAGCTTTTTTTATATTATGCTCTTTGAAAAATACTCTTGTCCAGTAAAGATTGACCGCAAGCTGGAGAAAAAATATTACAAGTGCCAGATACTTTGTCAGGGTCTGCGGCTTTAAAACAATAATAAAAAAGGATACCAGCATCAGTAAAAAAAGTACGCTCCAGACGTATTTGAAAACCCATTTTGGAGGTTGGATTGCGGGTTTTGTAATTTTTTCAATAAAATCATCGTCATAATTATAAAACATAAATTCATTATACTCCCTGAAGATTAAACTCTCATCAGACAGGATGTTATTAGCGGATAGTTCATATTTCTTAATAAAAACAAATATAAAACGACAAATTGCTATATATTTGGGTATATAAAAAGTATATACTAATTGGAGAGAAGTTTTATGTCAGTTAATGCAATATCTGCATCTGCATTCTACTGCGGCGGAATATCCGGTGCCGGCAATGAATATCAGGAAATAATAAGAAAACTGAGAGCTTACGGAGTTGCCCCGAGCGGAGATTTTTATGCGGACAAAGCCAAACTTAATAAAATTGAAGAGGCTAAAGAGAATAAAAATACAAAGTTAGACAATTCCGATGCCGGCAAAAAAACTCCGCAGAGCGAAAATCGTCCTGAGCCGGATGTTGTTGATAAAGGCGAAGGCACAGATCAGATTGCAATGCTGAACCGGATGCAGCTCGGACTTTTATAGCGTTTGGAGTCTGATTTGTAACGGAAGATTTTACAATATTTTTATATAATTAGAAGGGCGCATTTTTTATAAAAAATGCGCCCTGAATTTTTGTTTATAACACCGGCGTTACAGCCCGAGTGCTATTTTATTGTTTGTTGAAATCATATTCATTGCTGAATACATGTTGTTTTGTGACGTCTGAAGGTTGTCAAATCTGTCTTCCAGACTGTTCAATCTGTTCAGGTACGTTGATAATTGCGCCAGGACCGACGGGTTGCCTTCTGCATCTTCGAGCATAGCTTCCAGTTCGCTTCCGATATCGTCAAGAATATCGTTTATGTCAGCGTCGGCAGAAACTGAAACTCCGACATCCGCTGCAAGTGATTTTGCCTCGGATAAAAGTTCGCTTTCTGAAGAATTTCCAGCACCGCTGTTTTGTTTTTGTTCGGCTTCCTTTGCTGCAATTTTAGCTTTTGCCTGTGATTCTGTCATTCCGTCGGTAACTGCAATTCCGAGAGCTTCAAGCTTTGCTTTTGTGTCGCTTGAAAGATTTGACTTTTTAGTCAATGCTTCACTTGCAGCAGAACTTCCTGCATTCACTGCCGAAATAGATGTTGTCATACCTGTACGTCCTTTCTTTACAATATACTCTCTTCCTAATAAGATACTTCCGGAATAACGGATATTTTCAGAAAAACTTTAGGTTTTTTGAGCGAATATTAACAAATCTTAAGTTATAATTTACGGACTTATGTATTTAAAATTGTATCAATACAGGATTTCGGGGATGTTTCATACATGTTAAATTCATAAATTTTAGATTTGTCTACATAAGGATGACACATTAAACTAAACCCCGACATTATATGATATACATCCATTGAACGAAAAGCTGTACGTCTTCTAAATCGGGTATATAAAGTATATGACGGCACATTTGTCTGCAGCAAAAATTCAGTAAAACCGCTTCTTAAAGAAACTATTTTTTTTGAAAGCCTTGCAAGTGCAAAAGCTTCCGCAAACGTCAGATTGCAGGTTTTATAATTTCCCGCTTCGCTGAATTTAAACTCATTACCGGTCAGATTTACAAAAACATCATAACCTTTTGCTTGAAAGCCGGTTATTAATTCAGACCACAAATCTTCGTCATACAATTTGCAGGACTGGGCTTCCGGAGCTAAAAAGACAAATTTTTCCAGATTCAGACCTGTTTTTTTTACTTTTTCAAGCATTTTTTGCTCATCATCAAGACTTACATGAATTCTGCGCATTGAAACATCTCTTTCCGGCAGCCCTAATCTTTCCTGCAGCGCTTGAAAATAATTATACGTACCTAATTCGCGCTGTTTTATGTTATGTTCAACCTGCTGAAAGTAGTTTTTATTAAACAGGAGAAAAAAACGGAATCCGTCAATGGAAAAAGGTTTATCAGTCAATCTGAGCCTGAATTTGCCAATATATACATAAGGGATATCCGGACATATCATCTTTATCATGTCTACGTGATATTTAAAGGTTGCAACAAGCAGCGGTTTTTTGCTATTGTTCTTTTTTATCAGAGCGTCTATTAAATAGGTCAGAATAAGATATGTTTCGCCGCTGTTTGCAGTTAAAATATAAATATCATCGTGATTTTTATCGAAATATTTGATATACTTCTTTTTGAATTTATCAAGCAGCGAAACGTGCCTTATTTCTTTGTTCCCGAGATAATAAGTCAGACTATTATCTTTCAATATACGTTTAAGTACGGTTTTACCCAGAATTTTTACTTCCTTATTAGAAGAATCGGAACATTTATCAATAATCTTTACCGATGTCATCAGCCCGTTAAAAAAACTCTGGTATCTTTCGGACGTAGCATAATCTAATCTCTGGGTCATAACAGGGAAACCGAATATCTTTGCGGTTTCTTCTTTATCGTCATTGATATATTCGTATATTTTCATTAAGCAACACCGTTATCTAAAAGGTCATGGATATGTATAACTCCGATTGGTTTATTTTCTTCAATGATAAATATATTTGTAATCTTCTTTTCATGCATAATTTTTATAGCTTCAGAAGCCATAACATCTTTTGAAATGGTTTTTGGATTTCTGGTCATTAACTCAACGGCTTTTTTATTCAGAATTTCCGGAGTAAGGCAGCGCCTTAAGTCACCGTCAGTCAGCATACCGGTTAAGTTACCGTTTTGATTTACAAATCCGACACAGCCAAGACGTTTGGAGGTCATCTCTAAAAGAACCTGCTGCATATTAGAATTTTCTTCCAGCAGCGGCATTTCAGAGCCGGTATGCATCAAATCGGATACTCTCTTTAAGATTGAACCGAGTTTTCCGCCGGGATGTCTTTCGTTAAAATCAGCTTTTGTAAAACCTTTTCTCTGTATCAGACCTGCAGTCAAAATATCACCCAGTACAAGAGTTGCGGTTGTTGAATTTGTCGGCGCAAGTCCTAACGGGCAGGCTTCACCGTTATTCGGAAGTTTCAAAACTATATCACCAGCTTTGCCGAGCGAACTGTCAGGATTTTTAGTAATTGCAACAAGTTTTATACCGAAACGTTTGCAGTAATTAAGAATATCAACAAGTTCTCTTGACTCGCCGCTGTTAGATATTGCAATAACGACATCATCTTCAGTAATCATCCCTAAATCACCGTGGCTTGCTTCAGCCGGATGCACAAAAAATGACGGGGTTCCCGTTGAAGCTAAAGAGGCTGCAATTTTTTTGCCGATATGACCTGATTTTCCCATGCCGGTCAAAATTATTCTGCCTTTTGAATTCTGCATTAAATCAAGCGTTTTAGTCAATGTACCGTCAAGACTGTCACGCAGTTTTATGATTGTGTCAATTTCGCTGTTAATTGTGCGGATTGCGCAGTTTTTATCTAAATTTTCCTGTACTGATACCGGTCTTTCTAATAAAGTTTGCATATCTAACTCCTGATTTATATTTTATAAGATACTCTAAACTGATAATATCACAAATAAAATTCATTCGTTAATATATTAATTATTTTTACGGAAAACATGTAATTTTTCTTAAAAATCTAACAAAAAAAACGTATATACCGGCAGATTCTTATTATTAGCGGAGAACGGGACTCGAACCCGCGACGTCAACCTTGGGAAGGTTGCATTCTACCACTGAATTACCTCCGCTCAAAAGTGCATTTACATGCTATCACAAGCAAAAATATTTTTAAAGGACTTTTTATCAACATATCCGCAAAATTTTAGATTATTTATTTTAGTTTAAGTATTTAATCAATTACATATTGAATTTTCCACAAAAATAAAAGGCAAAAATTTTTATTTCCGGTTTTTCTTTAATCATGCAGCGGCTCATTTATAAGCAGACTGCAACAGGTACAACTCAAAAACAAGGATAAACAATGAAAATAGCTCAAAATTATTCAGCCGGAACGCCCGCTTTCAGCGCAAAATTTCTTCACAGTGAATCTTTAAAACAAATTGCAGACTATGCCGTTGAACACAACAAATTTGAAAAACTCAATCAGGCAAGAAAAAATATTGACTCTTCATTTTTAAAAACTAGACTTCGTGTGGATACGGGTATTAATGAAAAAGGATTTCCTTTTGTAACCTTTACAAGACTTGAACCGAAGAAAAGTATTAATGTAGCGCTTTCAATGGATGATTATAAGCAGGCTAAAATTACGCTTTTTGAAAGCAACAAAAAGGAAAACCCTTTAAAATTTGCTCTTGAAAAAATCATAAAACTCGGTAATGACGCTCCCAAAAACAACATGTATAAAAACGTAGTTATCAATAAAAAATAATTGCAGCTATTAACGAACATCCAGTTGACGTTACAGGTAATTTAATTGGATTATTCCTAAATTTTAACACGAAATTTATTATGGCCTGCAGGTATGTGCAATCACCCGACAGGGAAAAAAAATACCTGTGAATTGATGTTACGGGTTTTCAATAAATATGTAAAATTATATTAAGAATATAGCAAATTTATTTTTTACGAGATTTACTGCATTATACAAATTAGAGAAAGGGCACTTTAGTGAACACTAACTATTCTAACAACAACTATCATCCGTCATTCGGGAGCTTCAACTTTTCTAAAGAAGCAAAAGCGCTAATAAAGTGGCGTGTTAAATCAAATGAAAAATTAGAAAAACTTGAAAAAATATGTAATATGGAAAATTCAGGAAACAGAGCAGCCAGAAAAATTGATATCGATGCAATTCTCAATCTGGCAGGAAACTATGAATTGAGAGCCAAATATAAGGATAGAGTTTACTATGAAAATTTTTTTCACACACCTTTCTCTTTTTTAAAAAAGATAACAAAATATGCTGATAGAATTGATAAACATGACAATCGCCCTGGAACTAAAGCAATTGATAAATTAATATAAATCCTCTATGCCCGACCGACAAACCTTATGCAGGCTTGTGCCTGCCGCTTCTTATCCCGATACACACAATAAAAAAGAAATAGAAAAAAGCTATCTCTTTTTTATTACGCATGGAGACTCTGCCGAGCAAAACGATTAAGTATCGTTTTGCGAGAGGGGAGAACCCCCGTCGGGAGTGAGATATCCCTCCTTAAAAAAAAACTTCCCGTAAGAAGTCTTTTTATTACCATAGAGTTTACGGGTTCAGAACCTGGCTACTGAAAAATGTTACGTAAATTGATTGTAAGTACAAGCAAAAGAAATATTCTGCTTTTTGAGAAAATTCAGTTGAACTGGATATGAGATTGAAATACTGTAACAAATTGTTTAATCTTATTTCAATTTAAGTTGTTAAATTGAAATAAGAATGATATAATAAACATGTTATTTCAATTTCGGAGTTGCTATGAATAATAGAGCAGGAACATACAAAAATAATTTATCAGGGGAAATGGCATACAAATCATTTATGCCGAGTGTATTGCCCCCAAATCCGCCAATAGAACTTGATAAGGATATTATAGATTTATTAGTAAAAGCCAATAAGCAGCTTGCATTACTTGAAGGAATTTCAAACAGAATTCCTAATATTCATTTGTTTATTTCTATGTATGTAAGGAAAGAAGCACTTATGTCTTCTCAAATTGAAGGAACTCAGGCAACTTTAGAAGATGTATTAGACCCGTGCTTAGAAGAAAACACTAACAGACCTGTTGGTGATGTTGTAAATTATATTAAAGCAACCGATTATGCTATAAAGAGATTGAAAGAATTACCATTGTGTAATCGCCTAATTAAAGAAGCACATGAAGTTTTATTATCAGGAGTTAGAGGACAAAATAAAAGTCCGGGTGAATTTCGTCATTCTCAAAACTGGATAGGTGCAGCAGGTTGTAATTTGCAAAATGCTCGCTATATTCCGCCTAATGTTGAAGATATGATTCAGTCAATGTCTGATTTAGAAAAATATATTAATGGTGATGATGACCTTGATGTTTTAATTAGAGCAGCTTTAATTCATTATCAATTTGAAACTATCCACCCGTTCTTAGATGGCAACGGCAGAATTGGACGACTTTTAATAACCTTGTTTTTAATAGAAAAGAAAGTTTTAAGCACTCCGGCATTGTATATTTCTTACTTCTTGAAGAAAAATAGAATTGAGTACTATGACAGAATGAATGAAATGCGCTTAAAAGGAAACTACGAACAATGGATTAAGTTTTTCTTGGAAGCTGTTTATGAATCCGCTAAAGACGCAGTTGAAACGATTGATAAGTTGACAACATTGCATGATAATTATCGCTTAAAAATTGAAGGTTTGGGACGCAGAGCTAAAAATGTAATGCGAGTATTTGAATACTTAGAATCAAATCCTATTATTGAAATTCAAAAAACAGCCAGAGAGCTTGATATAGCATTTAATACAATATCAAGCATAGTCAAAGACCTGATTAGTATCGGGGTTCTTGAACAAACTTCGACACAAAGCAGAAATAGAACTTTTGCGTATAAAGAGTATTTGGAAATTTTAAAAGAGGGTACTTAACCAGTAAATAAAAAGACGGGTTTTATCCCGTCCTTTTTATTTACCTGGATGCGATTGTCTTGGTCGCTCGCGTTTAACGGGTCTGCGGACTTTCTTTTCAGAAGCGGTGCTTCTTCCAAAGAAAGCTCCTCCGCCCTCAGCTCGCTCGCGCTCAAACCTAACGCAGGCTTGTGCCTGCCGCTTCTTATCCCGATACACACAATAAAAAAGAAATAGAAAAAATCTATCTCTTTTTTATTACGCGTGGAGACTCTGCAGAGCAAAACGATTAAGTATCGTTTTGCGAGAGGGGAGACCCCCCGTCGGGAGTGAGATATCCCTCCTTAAAAAAAGACTTCCCGTAAGAAGTCTTTTTATTACGCGTGGAGGGATTGTCTTGCTCGCTCGCGTTTAACGGGTCTTCGGTTGACGGCTTCACAAATTAAATTTATTCAGCCGTCAATCCTCCGCCCTCAGCTCGCTCGCGCTCGAACCTTACGCAGGCTTACACCTGCTGCTTCTCATCCCAATACACACAATAAAAAAGAGATAGAAAAAATCTATCTCTTTTTTATTACGCGTGGAGGGATTCGAACCCCCGACCTTTTGGTTCGTAGCCAAACGCTCTATCCAACTGAGCTACACACGCTTATTTAATTGTGATGTGCCTCATATTATTACACATATATGCAGAGGTACAAAAAAATTCTATCAGATAAATTTTTATTTTCAAGTATTTGTTTATGTGTTTTATATCACAGTTAATACTAAAACCCTTGACAGGGCACTTTGAACTTGTTTTAAGGTTTAATTAGAGAGATACTGAAATAAATTCAGCTTGACAGTATTTGTATATCTTGCGTAAACTGCGATATTAGTCTGTTGTTTTTGTGAAAATTTATGAATTGCTTGAAAAAAAAACGTGTTTATAGTATTTTTTCTTTAGAAAGCGGGGTAAATTCAAGGGGTTTAACATGGCGGAAGAGGACAAATTAAATTTAGAGGCGATAGCCGAAAAATATAGTTTGTTAGATGCGGCAGATACTTACGGTTTAATTTCCCGCATAACGGCACTTGATAACGATTTTTGCTCCGAAGATTTGATTAAAATATATAATTATCTTCTGACAAACTCCAAGTCTGTTGAAGTTTTAATGCACGTAATCGCACTTGCAGACAGGTTCCGGAACTATTCGACGCTTTCAGTTCTTGTGGATATGCTGCTTTTAAAAAATGCCGGAAACCTTAATCAGGAAGAAAAAGAGAATTACATAAATCTGCGCGTAATGTGCGCCAAAGCTATTGCAAATTATCGCGACACATCGGCAGTTACGCCGCTTTTGTACTGCTTGAACAACAAGGATGAAAATTATAAAGTCAGGTTTGCCTGTGCGGATGCTCTTGGCAGAATCGGCGACAAATATGCTGTTGCACCTTTAATTGACGTTGTGAAAGATGAAGAGGAAAAATCTGTTTATTTAAGAGAATCCGCAGCTTCAGCCCTTGGCATGCTCGGCGATATGAGGGCGGTCGATCCGCTTGTCAGTATTCTTGAAACCAAGCAGGGGATTATTGATAAATTTACATTCTTGAAGGAGCGGGTAATTGAGGCGCTAGGCAAACTCAGGCTCGGGGCGGATGAAAGAGTTTTTAACGCTTTAAAACTGTCATTGATGGACGAATCCCCGCAGATAAGGATTAATGCGATTGAAGCGATGATGGACAGCGAGCATCCTGACGCTTACGAAACAATCAAAAGCTGTTTATTTGATGATGACGATGAAGTTAAAAAGAATGCGCTTGTGGCGTTATACAATCTTCACGGACGCTCTGTTCTGGATGAAGTTATCAGAGAACCGCTTTACAGTGATGTTTTAAAGGTTGAAGCGGTTTCAATGATTGATGAGTATGAAACCGATGAAGACGAAGAATTTGCGCGGAAATTCAAAGAGGAGCTGGATGGCTAGATCTGTAATTTTACTGTCCGGCGGGCTTGATTCTCTTGTGAGCCTCGGTTTAACCCGCGAAAAATATAATGTTGAACTAGCTCTTACTTTTGATTACGGACAGAAGGCTTGGAAGCCGGAAATAGAGGCTTCCGGAAAGATTTGCGGATTTTATAACGTGCGCCATAAAGTTATAAAGCTGGAATTTTTGAAAGAAATAACGCATACTTCCCTATGCTCAGACAAGGACGTTCCGGCAGGGGAGGGGCTTGTTATCGGGGAAGAAAGCGCAAAAAATGTCTGGGTTCCGAACAGAAACGGATTGTTTTTGAACATTGCCGCAAGCTTTGCAGACTCGGAAGACTATGATAACATAATTATCGGCGCAAACATGGAAGAGGGTGCAACTTTTCCGGATAACACAAAAGAATTTATTGAACGGGTAGAAAAAGAATTTGAATACTCAACCCGTAAACAGCCAAAAGTCCTTGCACCCTTGATAAATTGCGATAAGAATGCTATAGTGAAACTTGCAGTTGAAAATTCAATGCCGCTAAAGTTTGTCAGGAGCTGTTACCTTGGCACAGAGAAGAATTGCGGCAGGTGCGAATCCTGTATTAGACTAAAAAATGCTTTGTTGTATAATAATTATACGGATATGGTAAAAGAATTATTCGAATAACAGAATAAAAACTTATGAAATACAAATTGATTGAAAAAGAAATAAAATACGAGGGCTTTCAGCTTTGCCCGCACTGGATTTATAAAAATTTTAAGATACAGGGCGATGCAATAGTTGCATTTACAGGCGAATGCGACGTAAAACTTGACGAAATGGTTGATATAGAAGACGTCATTAACAACGAACCGATTTACAGCAAAAACATGCTGAGTTTTATAACTGAACAATTTAATATTGATTTGATAGAAGGCGTTTTCAGACAGAGGCTTCTTGTATGTGTAATAAAGGAAGCGCTTGAAAAACGCGGAATAAAAGTTAAACGAAGCGGCGACGACCTTTTTATTGACGGTAGAAAATTGACCGTTTCAATCGCGACAAAATCATTAACATCAATACTTATTCACACAGGAGTGAACATAAATTCGGAAGGCGCGCCGGTTAGAGCCTGCGGGCTTCAAAACGATCTCGGGATTGAAGATATTCAGGGATTAGCGCTTGAAATTATGGAAAACTATGCAAACGAACTTGAGGACATTGTTCTTGCAAGTACAAAAGTAAGAGGAGTATAACAGTGGAAGAACAGCCAAAACAAATTGTGAACCCCGAACATATAAGCTACCGTGAATACAAAAAAAGATTATCCAAAAATCCTCATCAGAGTTTAATCCTTTTTATTTCGGCATTTTTTATATTGCTTCTGGCTTTTTTAGGTTGTGCAAAGCTGATGTCGCCTGACGTTGATATCGCAATCGGTGATGAGCCGGAAGTTACATTTGAAGAAGAAGGGATAGTCCGCGGAAATGTCGACAGCAGATTGAAAAAGATTCAGGATGAGGACAATAAAACAGAAACAAAAGATACAATCTTTGACAAAGAATTGGATGAAAAAGTTGTAATTCCCGACAAAAAAGAAGAGTCCGAACCATTGCAGGTACAGGAGGAAACTCCGGTTGTCCTTGAACATGAAGAGCCCGCAGAACCGCCCAAAGAACAGAAACAAGAGCCTGCGCCTGCTCCGACACCGGAAACCGCATCTGAAACACAGGTAAAAGAACAGCAAGCAACAGAAAATATCCAGCAGACAAATTCTGCGCCGGTTCCTGCTCCGGCACCGAAAACTTATAAAGTTTATATCGGAAGCTACTCTTCCGCGGCACAGGCTGAAGTTGCAAAAGGTATCATTGCAGAAACAGGACTGGGATTAAATGTTTTTGTCAAAAATTTAAACGGTTCCTATACCCTTCAGGCAGGGTCTTTCAGCGCACCGGACAAAGCCCAGAGTGTTGCGGACGACCTGTTGAAAAATAATTTTCCGGCACGGGTTGTTGCAGAATAAAATTTCGGGCATACAAAAGCTTGTTTGTGTTAAAATGTTTTTGCCGGCTGAATTGAGAGAGTCCGGAACTTACAGAAGGTTTAGCAAAAAGTCGATATATAAGGAGAAGTTATGGAAAGCAGTTTAAGAGATAAATATGAAGTAGTAATAGGACTTGAGGTTCACGCACAGTTAAAAACAAAATCAAAAATCTTTGCGCCTGACGGAACGGAATTCGGGAAAGAACCGAATTCTGAAACCAGCCCGATTACACTCGGAATGCCGGGAGTTCTGCCGGTGTTGAATAAAGAAGTTGTTAATATGGGGATTCTGACAGGTCTTGCTCTTAACTGCGAAATTCCGGAACGCTGCAAATTCGACAGAAAACAGTATTTTTATCCGGATCTTCCGAAAGGATACCAGATTTCACAATACGATGAGCCGATTTGTATAAACGGTCACATTGATATTAAAGGCAAAAGAATAGGCATAACCCGCGCACACCTTGAAGAAGATGCCGGCAAACTTGTTCATGCCGGCGCTGACGGCATTGCAGGCTCAAGTTATTCGCTTGTTGACCTTAACCGCGCAGGCACTCCGCTTCTTGAAATTGTGTCTGAACCCGATATGAGAAGTTCTGATGAAGCAAGAGCTTATATGGAAGAACTTAGAAATATTGTCCGCTACATAGGCGTTTGCGACGGCAACCTTGAAGAAGGCTCTATGAGATGCGATGCGAATATTTCAATTATGCCAAAAGGCTCAAAAGTTTTCGGCACCCGCGCGGAAATCAAAAACGTAAACAGTTTTTCTGCTCTTCAGCGCGCAATTGAATACGAAATCGACAGACAAATAGAAATTGTTGAAGAAGGCGGAGAAGTTGTTCAGGAAACAAGATTGTGGGATGATAATTCACGCGAAACAAAATCAATGCGCGGAAAAGAAGATGCCCACGATTACAGATATTTTCCCGAACCTGATTTGATGCCGCTTGTAATTTCGCGCGAATGGGTTCAGGAAATTAAAGACAAAATGCCAGAACTTCCTGAAGCAAAACGCCGGAGATATATGAGTCTTGGTTTAAGTGAATACGATGCGTCCGTAATCGTTGAACAGATGGGGCTTGCTCTCTTCTTTGATGAGGTTCTCAAACTCGGCGCAACTCCGAAAATCGCCGTAAACTTTATTATGGGCGAGATTGCAGCTTACTTAAAAGAAGATCATATTGAAATTACGGACACGAAACTTACGCCTGAAAATCTTGTTGAATTGATTGCACTGATTGAAAAAGGCACAATTTCAAACAATATCGGAAAACAAATCATTGTTGATATGATGAAAACAGGAGAAAAAGCTTCCGCAATTGTTGAAAAAAGAGGCTTGAGCCAGATTTCTGACGAAAGCGCAATTAAAGAAATCTGCCAGAAAGTTGCTGATGCAAACCCCGAGCAGGTTGCAAGATACAAAGCAGGAAAAGTTCAGCTTCTTGGATTCTTTGTCGGACAGGTTATGAAAGAAACAAAAGGCAGAGCTAACCCGAAAGCCGTAAACGATTTGATGAAAGAAATCCTCGGATAAGACTTATAAAAGCAGAATTTTTCCGGAGAGTGCAGATGTTTTTTAAAGACGAAGAAGAAAAAAAATCCAGCATGGAAGAAGAAATTTTTGAGCAGGCAATAGTGCTTGAAAATATTCTATCTTCCCACATAAACGACAACAACTATATTTTATTTGATATTCCGACGGATATCAGGAAGGTAGTGCTTGTTGCAAGCGGATCTTCATACAATTGCGCGCGGTTTGCGGCGGAATTGTTCGGAAATATTGCGGACATAGAAGCCGGAGCAATGTATTCAAGCGAATTTCTTCTTAAATCCGTAATTCCGCACGACAACGACTTTTTGTATGTTTTCATAACCCAGTCCGGCGAAACCTCCGATACAAACAGCGCTTTGAATAAAGCAAAAGAATTCGGAATGCGGACAATGTGCATTACAAACAAAAAAGAGTCTACAATCTGGCAGGCTGCGGATTTTAAAATAGACTGCTGCGCCGGAGAAGAAAAAAGCATTGCAGCGACAAAATCCCTGACTGCACAAATGCTCTGCTGTGCGCTTCTTGTGTTGAAGTATGCTTCAAATAAAGGCATTGATATCGTTCCATATCTGGAACAGTTAAAAACATTGCCTGAATTTGTGCGTAAGACTTTTGAGCTTCAGCCTGAAGTCAAAAAAGTTGCGCAAGTGTTGTCGGAATACAAAAATCTTGTTGTAACTGCTGACGGAATTTCCTATGCTCTTGCAAGAGAAGCTTCTTTGAAAATTAAAGAAACTTCTTATATCAATGTTTACTCAAGCATCTTAGGTGAATTTATGCACGGGCATGTTGCGGTTATGAATAACAAAATCGCCCAAATTCATATAAGTGTAGACGATTTGAGTTATACAGCCATTAAAAATTTGAACAAAATTAAAGAAGACTACAAGCCTGTACTTTGCATACTTGGAAATTCAAATGAAAAAGTTGCAGCAGACTATAATGTAAATATTGATTGTGAAAGTGAAATAGTTAAATCATTTTGTCTGGTTGTAGTATGCCAGCTTCTGGCATTGGAGATTGCAAAAAAATTGAAAAGAAATGTTGATAAACCGCACGGACTTCATAAAGTTGTAAAATAATTATAATTTCCCGAGGCTTTTTAAAAATTTGTATGTTATTATTGCAGCCTCTTTGTCATTATGAAGTTTTTCAATAATTTTTTCCAGAATATTTTCGTAATCTGCAATTTCATCAAATTGAAAAAGTTCTGCTATTTCGACTCCTAAAACGTTGCTTATTTTGACAAGGTTTTCCGGCTTTGGGAAAGAAAGTCCGTTTTCAATACGTGAATAATTTTCCGGCTGAATTTCGATTTGTTCCGCCATTTTTTCCTGAGTAAGGCTTTTAGCTGTACGAATTTCCCGTAATCGTTTGCCGAATTTTTTCTTTATATCCATATTAGAATTTAACCTTTTTATTTTTGATTTTAAAAGAATGTGCTATATCATAAAAATGATGTATTGTATTAACAAATATGATGTAATACAATATGAAAGTTGTTTAAAATTGATATGGCACAGGAGAAAAGATGAAAAAAGCATTCACTATGGCTGAAGTTTTGATAACTATTGGAATTATCGGACTGGTTGCATCAATGACTTTGCCATCGTTATATAATCATATAAATAGTAAAGGTTATGTAGAACGATTGAAAAAGGCTCATTCTTTATTGCAAAATGCTACAAATTTAATAATATCAGATTATGGACAGCCGGAGGATTGGATTCCTGACGGGTATAAAATAGGCAATGAACAAGGAGCAGATGCGGCTATCAGCGCAGCTCAAGGAGTAGTTAATTTGTATGCTAAACAATTTAATACTGTTTATATATGTGAATTTTCCGGAGCTTCAAGCAAAGAATCAAATTGTAATCTAAATAGGGATGAATATAAAGGTCTTAACGGACAGCCGGTAGGAGCAGGGAACGGAAGTTTGCCGCCTTACTATTATGTTTACCCCATAGTACTTTCGGATGGTTCTTCAATAGCATTTCGTTTTCAGCGAAATCAAAGCGGGGGATATTTTTGGGGAACTCCTCTGTTGACTTTTATTGTTGATGTTAACGGGTTGCAAAGACCAAATACTGTTGGCCGGGATATATTTTATTTATATTTGAATGAGCAAGGTAGTGTTTTGCCTTACGGAGATGGAAACTTTGGAGAAGATGACTGTAATACTAACGGTAAAGGTGAAAGTTGTGCTTACAAAGTTTTAACTGAAGATAGAATGAACTATTAATAATATGAAAAGTTATAAACAAATTTTATAGCTTTTCACAGGTAAAATCATTAAAATATTCTTTAATTAAAACTGATTTAAGAATCTTTCGTCGTTGTTGAAGAACAATCTGATGTCATCTACTGCATATTTGAGCATTGCAAGTCGTTCAACACCCATACCGAAAGCAAATCCGGAATAAACATCAGGATCAATTCCGACATTTCTTAACACATTCGGGTCAACCATACCAGAGCCGAGGATTTCGAGCCAGCCGGTTCCGGAACATGTTCTGCAGCCTTTGCCTTCACACATAATACACTGAACATCAACTTCCGCAGAAGGTTCCGTAAACGGGAAAAAGCTGTTTCTGAATCTTGTCGGACGGCTTGCGCCAAAATAAATTCTTATAAATTCGTTTAAAATACCCTTCAAATCCCCGAAAGTTACGTCTTTATCAACATAAAGCCCTTCTATCTGGTGAAAAAAGTTGTTTTTGCGGGCGTTTATGTTTTCGTTTCTGTAAACTCTGCCCGGTGCTATAATTCTTATCGGCGGATTTTTGCCTTCCATTGCGTGAATCTGCGCGCCTGAAGTCTGGCTTCTAAGAATTACATTAGGTGCGCCTTTTACATAGAACGTATCCTGCATATCACGCGCAGGATGGTCTTTTGGTACATTTAACGCATCAAAGTTGTAGTATTCGGTTTCAACTTCCGGTGACTGGCTGCTTGTTACAACCGAAAATCCAAGGCTCTGAAAAATTGCAACAATCTCGTTTGTCGTCGTGGTTAGAGGATGAACCTTGCCTGTGCGCTCAAATTTGCCCGGAAGCGTGATATCTATTTTTTCTTTCAAAAGCTTTGCATCAAGTTCTTTTTTATAGAATTCGTCATATTTTGTTTTCAGCGAAGCCTCAAGCTTCTGGGTAATTTCGTTCGCCAGAGAGCCGACTACTCTTTTATCTTCATCAGAAAGATTTTTGAGGTTTTTCTTAATTTCGTTAAATTCGCCTTTACGGCTCAGGTATTTATTTCTGATTTCGTCAAGGTCGCTTACCGAAGTTGATTTTTCAATGTCTTCCGCTGCGTTTGCGTAAATTTTTTCCAGTTGTTCTTTCATCTGCAAGTATCCTCTTTATTGCCCTTTTATCGGGAATTTAGACTATTTCGTTGTATTTTTTTTCAAAACCTATTGTTGTTTTTTCGTTGTGTCCGGGTAAAACCTCCGTGTCGTCATCAAGTTTGTAGAGAACATTTTTTATACTGTTTTCCAGCTTATCGTAGTTTCCGCCCGGAAGATCCGTTCTGCCGACATACTTTTTAAATAGAGTATCCCCCGAAAAAACTTTTCCGTCAATGAGGTAGCTTAAGCCCCCTTCCGTATGCCCCGGAGTTTCCAGAATTTTTATCGGAATATCCCCGATTTTAAGTTCGGTGTTTCCGTCAATAAATCTGTCATATTCAGGGTTTTTGTCAACGTTTATCCCGAAAGTTCTGAGAATTGTTTTTGTCATCTCAACCTGACTTTTGTCTTTTTCGTTGACCAGAACTTCTGCACCGAGTTCTTTTTTCATATCATTCACACCCATAACGTGATCAAAATGCCCGTGGGTAAGCAAGATGTATTTTACGTTTAAGCCGAGGTTTTTCACATCGTCAATAATCTGCTGAACTTTCTCCGAACAGTCTATTAAAACGGCTTCTTTAGTTTTTTCATCGGCTACGAGGTAATTGTTGGCATCAATTGGCCCGGCTGTATATTGTTTGATAATCATTTTAAACTCTCACAACGTCAAATATTTTTTTGCAAACGGAGAAAACTTCTTCCGCTGACTCCAGTGACAGCATATTCGGCCCGTCACAGAGCGCTTTATCAGGATCCGGATGAACTTCAAAGAACAGAGCATTCGCACCTGCCCCCATTGCGGCTTTTGCAAGAATAGGAACAAATCTTCTGTCCCCGCCGGAGCAGCTTCCGTTAGCACCGGGGAGCTGAACGCTGTGGGTAGCGTCAAAAACAACCGGATACCCGAAATTCTGCATTATCGGAATTCCTCTAAAATCAACAACCAGATTGTTATATCCGAAAGTAACTCCTCTGTCAGTCAGAAGAATATTTTTGTTTCCGGAATCCTCAACTTTTTTAACGAGAGTACCCATCTGCTCCGGCGCAAGAAACTGACCTTTTTTAATATTTATAATTTTACCTGTTTTTGCGGCAGCCACAAGCAAATCAGTCTGGCGGCACAAAAACGCCGGAATCTGCAAAACATCTGCAACATCTGCAGCAATTGCAGCCTGCTCCGGAAGATGGATATCCGTTACTACCGGAACATTGTATTTGGCTTTAATTTCAGATAGCATTTCAAGCCCTTTTCCAATCCCCGGCCCTCTGTAAGAGGTTATTGATGATCTGTTGGCTTTATCAAACGAGGATTTGAACACGAAATTAATTCCGAGTTTAGCTGTAATTTCTCTAAGCCTTTTTGCGGTTATGTCAAGAATTTCAATACTTTCCGCAACGCAGGGCCCCGCAAAAATCGTGAGCTTTTCCCCGCCGATTTCAAAATCCTTTAATTTTACAGTTCTCATTCTCTCCATAAAAAAATTATACTTAAAACCGGCGAAAATTACAAGCAATATTTCACTGCACACGACAAAGAGCGGGCGGAATTTAATTTGCACAGATTGTTATTTAATGACGATTGTGGTAAAATTTTTTCAGGAGAGATTATGGAAACAAAACTTACAAAACTTAAAAATAACATTGAATTTTTCTATAAAAAAAATCAGGACACACCGCGTTCTGCATTGTGTATAAACTTTGCGCTCTGTGATTACGACAACCGGCCCGGAGTGAATGCGCTTATGGCAAGGCTTTTATTTCAGGGGACAAAGACAAAAACTTCAGAAAAGATTGCGGAAGAATTCGACAGCTGCGGCATTGATTTTGTTGTCGAGATGAAGATGGATTATTTGAGATTCAGATTTGTAAGTCTTAACGAGGATTTTGAACATGCGGTTGAACTTGTAGCTGACCTGATTAAAAATTCAACGTTTGAAGAATTTGACAAAGAAAAGGCAAAATTCAGCGGTGAACTTGTGGCGGAACTGGATTCTCCGCGGCAGAAAACAATGGACGGATTTTCAAAAAATATATTTGAAGGTCATTCTTACGGCGCTTCAAACACCGTTGTACTTGAAAACCTTCCTGCTGTCACAAAAGAAATGGTTGTTAATGCGTATGACAAACTGTTTAAAAACGGGAAAAAAGTAATCACTTTTGTTGGTGACATTGACATTGATAAAGTTGAAAATATTCTGAATGCAAACCTCGGTGATATTCCGGCAGGAGCCGCACCGTCAGAATTTAAATCTCCTGCACCGCTTAAGGACAAAAAAGAAATTGACATTATCCATAACGCAAATCAGGCGCACATAATAAAAGGCTGGAGAACTCAGACATTTGACAGTGCGGACTATCCGGCACTTCTGCTTCTGAACATAATTTTAGGCGCAAGCGGGCTTTCTTCAAGGCTTTTCCTTGAACTCCGCGACAAAAAAGGGCTTGCTTATGTGGTCAGAAGTTCTTACGAAGCTTTTCTTTTAGGCGCCGGTTTTTCAATTTACATCGCAACTGAGCCGAAAAACATTGAAGTTTCACTGAAAGGTTTTGATGAAGAAATAGAAAAAATTAAGACAATTGAAGTTTCGGAAGATGAACTTGAAAACGCGAAAACAAACCTTGCCGGCAAATGGGCATTCACGTTTGAAACAAACTCCCAGCAGGCGTGCTGTTATGCACAGTATGGGATTTTAGGACTCGGATTTGATTTTTATGACAACATAAAAGAAAGAATAAAACACGTGACGGCAGAACAGTTGAAAGATTGCGCGGGAAAATATTTTAATGAAAAATATGTTCTTGCCGTGCTGAAGCCGTAAATTTACTGCGACCTGTTTAGTTGTCCGGCATACAGCTTCAAACCGTGGTTCTGCTTTTGCTATTAAGAGGGCTGAGCCTGAAGAATCTCCGTGTACAACTTCACGTCATTCTGAGGGAGCCTTGCGACCGAAGAATCTGCTTGCGTTTTCAGGAGATCCTTCGCCCTCTCACAAAACGATACTTAATCGTTTTGTTCGGCAG
>CALUPM010000020.1 GCA_944322665.1 Candidatus Gastranaerophilales bacterium
TTATCGGTATCGAAAACGTTGTAATGTATTTTGTATGGTGTATGACGGCAGTATTTAATGTTGCGCTGATAGGAAATTATCTCGGACAACTTAACTATGAAGCTCTTCACCAGACTGAAGAAAAAGCGAAAAAGAAAAGAGAAAAAGAAGAAATTAAACAGCTCCAGAAATCTTAATTTTTTGCATTTACCATTTCTCTCAGTTTCTTAAGCTGATCACGAATTTCGGCTGCGCGCTCAAAGTCAAGAATTTTAGCAGCCTTATGCATATCTTTTTCAAGCTTGTCGATTAATTTCGGCAAGTCTTTTTTATCTATGCCAAGATCAACCATTTCTTCTGCCACAATGTCTTCAAGATCTCTATAGCTTGCAACAAGGGATAGCAGATTATTTTCAACCGGTTTTTTAATAGTCTGCGGGATAATACCGTATTTTTTATTGTGCGCAATCTGAATTTCCCGTCTGCGGTTTGTTTCGGAAATAGCTTTTTCCATGCTTTCTGTCATATTGTCGGCATACATAATTACTTCCCCGCAGGCGTTTCTGGCAGCACGCCCGATTGTCTGGATTAAGCTTGTTTCACTTCTTAAAAACCCTTCCTTATCGGCATCCATAATCGCAACTAACGAAACTTCAGGAATATCAAGACCTTCTCTTAAGAGGTTTACGCCGATCAGCACATCAAATTCTCCAAGGCGCAAATCTCTCAATATTTCTACCCTTTCAAGCGATTGAATTCCGGAGTGAAGATATCTGACCCGAATCCCTTCCTGAAGAAAAAAGTCTGTCAAATCTTCCGCCATTTTCTTTGTAAGCGTCGTAATAAGAACTCTTTCATCTTTCTCTGTGCGTTTTTTAATTTCTTCTTTCAGGTCATTAATCTGTGAATCAATCGGACGTACGCTGATTTTGGGATCAACAAGACCTGTCGGGCGGATAATCTGTTCTACCAGCTGCTGAGAAGTCTTACGTTCAAATTCTCCGGGGGTTGCTGAAATATAAATTTTTTGATGAACTTTATTAAAAAATTCTTCATTTGTTAAAGGTCTGTTGTCCTTGGCGCAGGGAAGCCTGAATCCGTATTCAATAAGAACATCTTTTCTTGCAGCATCTCCGTGCGACATCCCTTTAATCTGCGGTAATGTTACGTGTGATTCATCTATTACAGTCAAAAAATCACCCTGAAAATAATCCAGCAATGTTGCAGGCGGACTTCCGGGCGGGCGGCGCTCAATTATTCTTGAATAATTTTCTATTCCCGAGCAATAGCCCATTTCCTTAATCATTTCTATATCATATTTTACTCTCTGCGAAAGCCTCTGTGCTTCGATAAGTTTATTTTCCGATTCAAGCTCAACAAGTCGTGCGGCAAGTTCCTGACGGATTAAATCCAGAGTTTCGTCAGTATTTTCATCATAAGAAAGATAATGAACAGCCGGATAAATGACGACACTGTCAGGAGTTTCGAGAATTTCTCCGGATACATTGTCTATTCTTACAATCTTTTCAATTTCATCACCAAAAAAGTAAATTCTTGTCACAATCTTTTCATAAGAGGGCATAATTTCGACGATATCGCCTCTTGCGCGGAAGGTCGAACGCTCAAGGACAAGGTCATTGCGCTTATACTGGACAGCAACAAGATGCCTTAATAAATCATCTCTTTCTACCTCATCCCCGACTTTAAGTTCTACAGAACCCCTGAAATAATTTTCCGGAAGCCCCAGACCGTATATACAGCTGACCGAGGCAACAATAATAACATCGTTTCTTTCATAAAGACTGCGTGTTGTATTATGGCGCAGACGGTCAATTTCATCATTTATAGAGGCTGATTTTTCAATGTAAGTATCGGTTCTCGGGATATAAGCCTCCGGCTGGTAATAATCGTAATAACTGATAAAATACTCAACCGCATTATCAGGAAAAAGTTCTTTAAATTCGTTATACAACTGGGCTGCAAGCGTTTTGTTATGCGCGATAATCAGAGTCGGCTTTTGAACATTCTGGATAACATTTGCAATAGTAAAGGTTTTGCCGGAACCGGTTATACCGAGAAGGGTCTGGGTGTCATCTCCGGCAAGAACACCTTCTGTCAAAGCCTCAATAGCCTTTGGCTGATCGCCCGCAGGTGAATATTTGGAATTTATTTTGAAAAGTTTTTTCTCCATAACAAAATATTATATCAAAAATTCATGATAGCAAAAAATATTATTTTTGGGTGTTGTATAATTAGATAACAGGAAAAACTACGGGAGAACTTTCCATGCCGGTCAATCTGACTCCTGTTTTTGCGGAAAGAAAAACTCCGCCGGACAAAAAACACAAAGCAGAAGAAAAAAAATACAAAGACCCGCTTAACAGCTGGGCAATCAGCGCGCTTACATATTCCAGTGAAATCGGAGCAACAGTAAATGAAATTGCCCCGAAATTAACCTTTGCCCTGTGGGTTCCGTCGTTTATGTACCTTGGTGCGGATATTTACGACAAATACAAAAATGACAAGGATGAATATTCTCCGAGCAGCAAACGTGCCGTAAAAGAATCAATCCGTCAGGCGCTGACTTTCTTCATACTGCCTTCCGCAGCAACCATCATAGGTCAGAAAATGACTTCTCCTATCGGCAAACTAATCAGCGGCAAAATTTCAATAAATGCCCGTGACAGCATTTACAGGCACACAAATGAAGCCATTGAACAGGCATCGGATGAGGATTTATTAAATAAAGAAAATTTTACAAAATTTCTCGACTCCTCTCTCGAAAATCACATAAAAGAGCTTGAAAACACAAGAAAGACAAACAATATATTCAAAAAAGCCTACAGATATCTGACAGGCTACTTTTCGCTGACGGATACTGATAATGCGAAAATTCACGCATTTGCAACCAAAAACGCAGAGAGAATTTTTGACATTAAAGAAAAACTTGAAAGCGGAACTCCTGACAAAAATATTCCTAAAAGTGTAATAAAAAAATATAAAACCACGCTTGAAAACGCACAAAAACTTTACGGGCAGGACAAAAACGGAAAAGCCATAAAAAGTGCCCTTCAGAATTATCAAAACCATCTTATTGTCAAAAACAAAATTGCAAAAACCATAGGCGGTGTCGCCTCATGCCTGATGTTCACGGAACCCATCGGATATCTTGTGAACAAAATATTAATGCCGCAATATATAACACCGGGTCTTAACATTATAAACGACCGCCTTAAAGACAGCAACTTATTGAAAATACACGTTAAAAAAGTTGCGGATGAAGAAGCAAGAAAATCTATTTTTTCAACCTCGAACGGAAAGTCTTTGAAGTCGCTGACTCGATTACAGCATCATCCTCAGGCAGAGAAACTTCCGGAAGATCCTGAACATACGCTCCGTCAAGATACTTAACAACTTCATTCATAACTAGCGATGAGGATTTTGTTGACGTAATCTCCATAACAGATTGCAGGCAATAATTTTTATCTTCTGTGCGGATGATTTGAATTATGCAGTCATATATTGAAGAAAAATGTAATTTTGCATGTTTTTCGGTTGATTTGTGAGTACGCTGATAAATCTCTGTAAGCTTTGAAGCAGCCTCTGAAATTCCTTTTGCCTGAATAACCGTAATAAGCCCCTTTGAGGTTTCGTCAATACCTGTATAATAAGCAGAAAATTTTTGAAAATCCGCCAGCGACACAATTGTATAATCGGGTTTTAGTGCTTTTACCGGAGAAAGCAGATGCATAAACTCTTTTTCCGAAAGTGATGAGGCTGAAAATGCAGCAATATTGTCAAAACCTCTGTTTAAAGGCAAATTATCTTCAATTACAACAGCTCTTGAAGAATAATCAATAGAATTTACAAGCACGCGCGTAAATTCTCCGGCAATTTCAGAATCTTCAGAAGTTACTATTATATTTTTGCCTGAATTAATCAGATTTTGAAGATAAATTTCAATTTCCCCAGTAATCACGCCGTCTGCCGTAAGGTCAGAAAGATTTTCCGTTACATCTTTTATTTTTTTTATAATAATCATATTATCCGCAACCGGAGGCCTGATTACGGTAACCATAAGATTATCTTCCACTGATTTTGCAAGAGGGTTTTCAGAATTAAAGCGGGCAAGAATATCACATACCTGTCCTCTGCTTAATATAAGTTCTGTTTTTATAAAACTTCCGTCTTTCCGGACATAAACCGCTCCAGACGGATAAACTGCAGCCGCTTCAACGGTATTGTCCGACAGAAGTTTGTCAAGAACGCCGAAACCTTTATTGTTTTTCAAAAATTCTTCGGCTATTTCTTTTTTTTCACTCTCTGAAAGGTGCAAATCTTCAAACTCTGTATTCAATTTGTTATCGAGAAAGTTCAATATAAGTTCAAACTGTTTTGAATAATCATAATCATACCATACAGGAATTGAAGATATTTTCCTTGTAAGCGCCTCTGTTATGAATTCGCTGAAGGGTGTTTCTTCAACTATATCCGGAGTATTTTCAAACTTTTTTAATCTGTCGCTTATCCCCACAAGTTATCCCTCTATAAATTTTCCGCATCATCAGCAGATGAATATTTCTTTATAAGTTTTTTCCTGTAAACCATATCCGAAACTGACATCGCAAGTTCCTTATAACTTACTGCAACATTAGACTCGGGATTTGCCTCGGCAACCGATATGCCTTTGTTTATTGCAGCCATAAGCGTGAAGTAATTGTTCGGAATCTTCCAGTAAACGTCTTTATCAAGAACTTTTTCGACATCCTCAACCGTAATTTCATCATTTTCCATATAACGGTTTATTACAATCTGAGTTTTTTCGCTGTCGTAACCGAGTTTTTCAAACAAATCAAGAATTCTCTGGCAGTTTCTAAGAGCCGGAAGATTAACTATTGTGACCAGAAATATTAAATCCGAATTGTCCAGAGCTGTTATTGTTTTTCCGTCAAAACCTGATTCTGCATCAATTACGATATATGAAAAAGTATTCTTTAAAATTTCTATCAATTTTGCAATCTGCGCTTTGGTAACATTTTCAGCCTGCTTGAAATACGGAGGGTCTGCCAGAATATACAGGCTCGTATTTTTATATTTTTCAAGGGTATTCAGCAAAAATTCAGAATTAATCCTGCCTAAATTCTCCAGCACGTAAGAAATGTTAAAAGAAGGTTTTAAGTCTAAAAACGTTGTTATATCGCCGAATTGGAAATTCAAATCCACAAGCGCAACATTTTCTTTTGTGATTCTCGCAAGTTCAAGCGCAAGGTTTGAAGCAATTGAAGTTTTGCCGATACCGCCTTTGTTTGAAAAAACGGTTATAACTCTTGATTTTGTTTCAGAACCTTTGCCGTTTTTTAACTGATTATAAATTTTATCAAGAACATCAAAAAGTTCGGATTTAATTACAGGTGCGGACAAAAAATCCTTTGCACCCGCCCTCATTACCCTGACAATCAAATCAACAGACGGAGAATCCGAGATTGCAACGATTTTGCAGTCCGGAGATGCTGCGCTCACTTCCGATATAAAATCAAGATACTTTTTTGTATTTTCGGAAACGTCAATTATAAAAACAGCTTCCGGCATTCCGGAAAGAGTGTTAAAAATTTCTGACAGATCAGCGCCTGCGTCGTACAGGTTGAATTTGCCGAATTCATGCATATAAAGCTTCAATATATCCGATGTTTGCGCGGAATCAGAATAAATTACCGCCTGAATATCATCGCTCATGTATTAGCCTTTCTTGTTTAAAATTTTACCACACCGCCTTTAAAGGGGCAAGAATTTAACAGTAAAATCTTAAAGCAAAAATGGAAGTAAAATTTCACAAACAATATTAAAAGCCTGTCATTCTGAGGGCTTTAGCCAGAAGAATCTCATTTTATAGATACTTCGCTGACGCTCAGTATGACGTAGTTTTGAAAATTTTTAGCGGAATTTGCTATATAAATCCCAAG
This sequence comes from Candidatus Gastranaerophilales bacterium, assembly GCA_944322665.1. Lineage (GTDB taxonomy): Bacteria > Cyanobacteriota > Vampirovibrionia > Gastranaerophilales > Gastranaerophilaceae > Scatenecus. The sequence continues at coordinate 5,940 of CALUPM010000020.1, forward strand.
TAAAAAATATGGATAAATTTCTGACTTTATCGTATAATAAAATTATGAAAAAATTTTTGTTGATTATTTTAACGGGGATAATACTAACTTCGCCGGTAATTGCGGAAGAAACAGCCGAAAGCGAGCAGGCAAAGCTTCTTTACGCTGACAACAACATTGAAGGTAGTTTTAATGCGCTTCTTGCAATTCCGGAGGACAAAAGAACTGCCGAAAACTGGCTTCTTCTCGGGAACCTTCTTCAAGATAAAGGCAGAAACGATGATGCAATTTTTATGTACACTCAAGCCATTTTGAAGGACGAAAAGTTTTACAAAGCGCACTACAATCTTGCAAACTGCTACCTTAACGACGATAAGCCTAATATGGCAATTGAAGAGTACAAAAAAGTTCTAAAATTACGCCCAGAATACGCTTACGCCCACTACAACCTAGGTTGCGCTTACTTAAAACTCGGAAAGTACAGAAAAGCTAAAAATGCCTTTCTTGATGCTGCTTACTTTAAAAACACCGAGCCTGATTTCTACTATAACCTTGCCTACACCTACAAAAAACTCGAAAAACCCAAAGACGCACAGGCTTATATAGAAATCTACAACAAACTTATGGAAAATAAAATAGAATAAAAGGGACATGATGAAATACAAAGGAATAATTTTTGATTTTAACGGAACTCTTCTGTTTGACTCTGAAAAACACCTTGAAGCATGGAGAGAATATTCAAAACATCTTAGAGGAACACCGTTTTCAGACGAAGAAATGCGGGATTATATGTTCGGCAGAACAAATGAAGACATCATCGCTTATGCAATCGGCAAAAAACCTGCTCCTGAACTTGTGGAAAAACTCGGGCTTGAAAAAGAAGCCGTCTACCGTGATATGTGCCGCAATGACAGGGAAAACTTTAAACTTGCACCGCACGCGGAAGAATTTCTTGAATTTCTGGTTGAAAACGACATTCCGCACACAATTGCCACAATGTCAGGGATTGAAAACGTAGAATTTTATATTGAAGAATTCAAACTGGAAAAATGGTTTGATATTGATAAAATTGTTTACGCAAACGGCAAAATTCCCGGCAAACCAGCGCCCGACATTTATTTGATAGCCGCAAAGAACCTCGGGCTGACACCCGCAGAGTGTATTGTAGTGGAAGACGCGGTTTCCGGCATAAACGCAGCAGCTAATGCAGGCATCGGGAAAATAATTGCAATGGCTTCAATGGAGCCTGTAGAACTCTATAAAAAAATGCCTTCAGTCGGAGAAGTTATCACTGACTTTGAACAACTAGACAGAAGCCAGTTTTACATAAAAACACCCTCTAAATAATTATGATACAGACAGAACTTATACAACAGCAAACCTCGCAGGAATTTCCGGAAAACTATACGGTTGTGGATATTGAAACAACCGGACTTTCGCCGTCGCGTGATGAAATTATCGAACTTTCCGCCCTGAAAATCAGGAACGGAAATATCAAAGGCGAATTTTCAAGACTTATAAAACCCGAAACGCCGATAGGTTCATTCATTACACGCCTTACGGGAATTTCAAACGATATGGTTATGACTTCTCCCAAAATAGAAGAAGTTCTGTCTGAATTTACGGAGTTTATATCTGATGATGTAATTTTAGGGCACAACGTGAAATTCGACCTGAATTTTATCCGTACTAACCTTGAAAAATGCGGATTTTTGCCGCTCAAAAACAATACTGCGGACACAATGACGCTTGCAAGAAGATACTGCAAACTAAAAAGCCACAGCTTAAAAAATCTTGCATTCCATTACAACGTCAGCATTTCAGGACACCACAGAGCCTTAAACGACTGCCTGATTACGCACAATGTTTATCAGAATATTAAGAAAGAATTTTCTTCAGCGACAAATTAAGGTTCGCCGAATTACCGTGCAGACTTAAAAAGTTCAGGGTGTTTTGACGGCAAAACTTCTTTCTTCCCGATAAAAAGCCTGTCACCATCGGCTATAGAAACTTTTTCAAAAACTTTCAATAAATCATCTGCTTTTCTTATATATTTCCACTTTAAATCATCACCTTCCCTGTATCCGGTGCACAACGTCCATGTATCAGTAAAAACAGAATAGTTATAATGAGTTTCGGAATTAGCAAATTTATGTTTCTGGAATAAGGAAACATTATTCACACGTTCCATAAACACTTTCTTAAAATTTTCAAACTGAGTAAGGGAATAAGGAGAACCTTTCAAATCCTTGCTTCCGACAAGAAGCCCTCTTTTTGGTTCTTTGACAAACCTGAAAAGAGAATTAATTAACTGTGGAAAATTTTTGGCATTAACCATATCGTCCCAAAAATGAAACCCTTCCGCTTCAACAAAAGGATTTACAAGCCCTCCGCCCGTGCAGGTACGGATATTCATTGAATAAAATTCATCCGCTTTTAATATATTGGGTTTATTATGAATAAAATCAATATAATTGCGCTTCTGGAGCATTGTATAAGCAGAGCCGCTGATAAAGCGTATTTTTGAGGTAAATGATATTGAAGTATTATTTTGCATACTCAAATAAAAAACAAATATATTTTTTTTTGCTCTGGCATTCTGTTAAAAATTGTAAACAATTTATATGAATCAGATTTCTTTATTCTGCAGGCTTTGCTGAATGGTTATCTAAAATGACTTCCTGAGGCTTGCGACGGGCACATAAAATAAAACTAAACAAAAAAAGACGGTTTCCCGCCTCTTTTCACAAAATCATAAGTAAAAAACACTATTTTTCTGTAGTTTCAACCCCGTTGAGATATTTATTGAAGAAAGCTTCAATTTTATCAAACGGGATTTTTTCAAGGTTGTCGTACAAATCAACGTGGTTTGCGCCTTCTACAATGTAAAGCTCTTTATTATCACCTTTGAGTTTTTTGAAAGCGTCCTCGCTGAAATAACGGCTGTGAGCATTTTCGCCGTGAATCATCAGAACTGCATTTCTGATTTCATCGCTGTATGCTAAGATAGGCATATTAATCAAAGAAAGCGATGAAGTCGTGTTCCATCCTCCGTTCGAGCCGATTGAACGCTTGTGGAAACCGCGTTCTGTCTTATAATAACCAACATAATCTTTTACAAACTGCGGTTCATCCCCTGTCAATTTGTCAGGAAGCCCCTGAGTTTTTGCATAATCACCGTTTTTAAAGTCCTCAGTTCTCTGTTTATTAAGGCTTTCCTTCATTGCATATCTTGCATCAGCATCAACCGTATCGTTGTAGCCTTTTGCAGTTACGCGGGTCATATCGTACATTGTAACGGTTACGGTGCCTTTAATTCTTGTATCAATTGCAGCCGCATTCAATCCGAAACCGCCGAATCCGCAAATTCCGATAATACCGATTTTATCAGGATCAACATCCTTCTGATTGCTTAAAAAATCAACGGCAGCCGAAAAATCTTCCGTATTGATATCCGGAGAAGCCACATCTCTTGGTTCACCGCCGCTTTCGCCTGTATAAGACGGGTCAAATGCCAGTGCAACATATCCTCTTTCTGCCATTGTCTGAGCATAACGCCCCGAGACCTGTTCTTTTACGGCTCCAAAAGGCCCGCTGACAGCAATCCCTGCCATCTTGCCTTCGGGTTTGTTTTTCGGAGTGTATAAATCCCCGGCAAGCGTTATTCCAAATCTGTTTTTGAACTTAACTTTTTTAACGTCGACCTTATCACTTTTCGCGAAAGTTTTGTCCCAGTCACTGTCTTTTGCAATACTCATATTTGTACCTCCTATAACCAGCAGAAGTGTCATCACTGATACTAAAAACAGTTTAAACATTTCTCTCCTTTCATTTAATTTTACCAACACCGGATGCCTTATCCGTAATTTTATTATTACAAATTTTTATCAGAATAGCAAATACTTATATTACATTATTCAAAATGCCTGAAAGGTATAGACTTATTTTTACATTTTTTTACACATGAGATAACAAAATTTTTAATTTTCAAGTTTTAAGATAATTGCAATTAATCAACATAAAATTTATAAAAGGAAATTCAATGAAAATAGATAGTATAAGTAATAACAACTATGCAAACAGCAATAGAGTAAATTTCAAGGCACAAATATTTCATCAAAAAGAAATTTTCAAAACTATAACCGACGCTGACAGCCGCATGTGGAATTTAGGACAAAAATTTGAACACATAAAAAGCATACGCAACGGGATAAATGAAATAAAAAAAATGGGAGACCCCGATACAGGTATAAGCTTACTGCAAAATCGAGTAACGATTGATCATCACAATTGCTGGTACAATACAAGAATAATTAACAAAAAGTTTCCGGATGTTGCATTTTACCATGCATACGACAATAATAAAGGATTTTGGAATATAAGTTACCTTGACTTTTTCAAACAAAAAACCGATGACCTTAAAGACTGCATAGAAACTTTTGAAAAAAAATTTTTAAAACACGTATGCAATCTTGCTCAGCAGGAACCGCCAAAAGTTTTGGAAATGTTTAATATCAAAGATGAACACTGGGCTGAAATTGCAGATAAAATAAAAGGAAAAACAGGGTATTACTATATAGGAATAGAAAAAGACCGTGAAGTTTTTAACCAAAAGTATTTAAAATATCTTTTAAAACACTCATTAAAAGAACAATAACTTAAAAAACCCGAATAAAACAGAGAAAAATTCTAAGACTTTTCAATAAATATGCTATAATTGAATTATATTTTAAGGAGTAAATAACATGGAACTCGTATTAAACAAATCAGATTTACTCACAAATGCAGAAATTATAGATAATTATCTTTCTGAAAAATCAGGTACAAATTATAATTATGCCATTAGTTTAATTAAAAACGGATTTTGTTTTGCCGCAATCAGACATAACAATGCCTTCCGTTTTTATCCAAGCCGTTTTATGGGTTATAAAAACAATTCTCATACACTTCACATCCGAAATCACTTAAAAGACGGAAGAAAAACAAATCCTGCAATAAGCAAAATTCTTGGACAGAACATCTTTATTGAAGAATTGGAAACAGAATATCTCAAATATTGCAAATCATTAGGCGTAACACCGAAGAAGAACAAAAGATCTTTCTGGATTTTTAAATAATAACTTAATTATTCCCTGTATAAATACACAATGAATAGTAGATTTTAAAGCAGGAGTCAACAATGGAACTTTATGAAGCAGTTGAAAAACGTCGGACAGTGAGAGAATTTGAAGATAAACCCGTTGATGCGGGAATTATAAAAAGAATTATCTCAGCGGGCTTGAAAGCTCCTACAAACAACCACCTGAGAGAATGGGAATTTGTAATATTCAACGACAAAAAAGAACGCTTAAAAATTTTGAATTTAAAAGATATGACAGAATATGACGAATGCGAAAAAATGATGGACTTCTACGGTATGACAGACTCCGACCAGCGTGGAATGTACCATATCGCAATGCCAAGACAGTTTTCTATGCTATACAACTCCGGCTGCCTTATTCTACCGTTTTTTAAACTGAGAGAACCCTTAATGCACCCGACCTGCTTAAGCTCGTTAAATGAATTTGCCTCTATCTGGTGCTGCATCGAAAACATACTTCTTGCAGCATCATCTGAAGGGATTTTTGGTGTAACAAGGATTCCGATGGAGGAAGAACTCAAACACATAAAAATTACCCTGAAGCATCCGGATAATTACGCAATGCCATGTTATATAGCACTCGGCTACCCGAAACCGGACGCAAAATTACCCGTACAAAAAACGATTAACATAGAGGATAGAATACACCTTAACCGCTGGTAATATCAGGGCTTCCGGACTGGCTATGCGCTCAACATGCTACAACCATTCCGGCATTATACAGAAAAAAACTCCGGCGTTTTGTCGTAAAACCTCCGCCCTCTGCTGCCTCGTGCTCTAACTCTTTTAAGGGTTTACCTTGATGAGTTTTATCTGCACCGTTACATAAAAAACTCCCGAAAAGGGAGCTTTTAAAATGGGGCGCCTGATGGGATTCGAACCCATGCATATCGGAACCACAATCCGAGGTCTTAACCACTTGACGACAGGCGCCATATTTCTGTCACTTTTTTATACTATCATAAAAATATTTTTTGTCCAGATATTTTATTCGGAATGTATATAGCAAATTTCACCAAAAATTTTCAAAACAGCGTCATCCTGAGCCTTAGGCGAAGGAGCTAAATAAATGAGATTCTTCGGGCTAAAGCCCTCAGAATGACGTGTTTTTATAATATTAGTGGAATTTGCTATATAACTCCCTTTTATTCACGATTTATGTTTAAGTTTACACCTAAAACACCGTCTGATCAGCATATACATATTTCAGATAATACTACAAAAAATGCTGCTTAAACGGGTTTAATAAAAAAGACAGGCTCTATACCTGTCTTTTCTAGTGTTTAATAATTTAAAAAATTAGCTTATTCTCTGGAACATGTACCCGATACCACGAGCTGTCAAAATAAGTTCCGGATTTGCCGGATCCGATTCTAGTTTTGAACGGAGTCTGGAAATATGTACATCAACAACTCTTGTATCAATTCTGTGATCCGGCGGATAAGCCCAGACATGCTGCAAGATTTCATTTCTTGAGAATGCCTGCCCTGAATTATTTACAAGAAGTTCAAGAAGGCTGAATTCCATACCTGTCAGGCGGATTCTTTCGTTCTTACGGAACACCTGACGGCGGGCTGTATCAATCTTAATATTGCCTGTTGTGATGACATTTTTTGTAACTTTTCCTGCAGGAGTAACTGTTTCGCGGTTGTTTGTACGTCTTAAAACGGCTTTTACTCGTGCTTCAAGCTCTTTTGGCGAAAATGGTTTGATAACATAATCATCAGCACCCAGTTCAAGCCCTGTAATTCTTTCAGAAACATCGCCTAAAGCAGTTAAAATAATAATCGGAACATCAGCCGTGCGCCTGATTTCTCGGGTTACACCGTAACCGTCCATTTTCGGCATCATTACATCCAAAACAACCAGATCCGGATTATATTTATTAAAAGCAGCAACAGCTTCTTCGCCGTCAGCAGCCGTATAAACGTCATAACCTGCCATTTTCAAACGGGTTTCCAAAATTCTTCTGATACTTGCTTCGTCATCAGCTAACAAAATTCGCTGGCGGTCATCTGTTTCATTTTGCAATTCAGCATTTTCTGTCATGATTTTTTCTTTTCCTTACTTAAATAAAATCTAACACCTCAACATAAAACATATATAATTATTAAAAAATATATACTTTTTTAAATTTTTATAACGTTATATTAACCTAATTTAAGAAAAATTGCAAGTACTTTTTTTATACTTTAGGTGGAAAAAAATAAGAAAATATTTAAGAAATTCTGATTTTTGCCTCGACTATTGCCTTAAATTTTTCAAGATCATCGCGCGTATCTATTCCTACAGGCACGAAATCCACTACTGAAGTTTTAATTTTCATTCCGTTTTCAAGCGCACGCAGCTGCTCAAGGCTTTCTGTCGTTTCAAGCGGAGTTTGTTCTAATGATGTCATCTTAATCAAAGCTTCCAGCTTATAGCCGTAGATTCCAAGGTGTCCGTAAAATTCACCGCTGACCGGATTTCTTTCGTACGGAATTTTTGAGCGTGAAAAATAAAGCGCATAGCCGTTTTTGTCACGCACACATTTTACAAGGTTCGGATTATTTATTTCTTCTTCATCCTTTAAAACTCTGATTAGGGTTGAAATATCTGCATTTGCGTCCTCTTTAACATTTCTTGCAACCTCGTCGATTGCAGAAGGTTCAATCAAAGGTTCGTCCCCTTGAAGGTTCACAATATAAGAGATTTCCGGATGTCTGTCAACGACTTCGCGAATTCTGTCAGAGCCGCATTTATGATTGATGGATGTCATTTCGGCAACTCCGCCAAAAGCAGTGACAGCATTGAAAATTCTTTCATCATCCGTCGCTACAATAATAATATCCGCCAGTTCAGACATCATCGCTTTTTCATAAACCCACTGTATTACAGGTTTTCCTGCTACTTTTAATAAAGGTTTTCCTTCAAGTCTGGATGAGCCGTATCGAGCCGGAATTATTATTGCTGTTTTAGACATTGTGTTCCTCCAAAAATTTCTTTATATATTCATATTCTGTCATGCCTAACGGAAGTTCAATTTTGTTTTTGCCTGAAGTAACAATTAAAGTAGAGGTAAATTTGCCGGTCAACTTTAATTGAGAAAAATCTCTGATTACTAAGGCTTTGTTGAAAATCTTAAAAACTATAAAATCGGAATAAATTTCAACCTCAGCATAAAAACCTCTGTAAATGAGCCAGTTTATACTGGAAATACGTGCAGTGAATATTTTCAGCGGTTTGTCAGGCAAATTTGATTTAGTTTCCTCGTAATCACAGTCGAATATCTCATTAAATGAACCTTTTAATATGCTGAATACAAAATAAGCTATTAAACCAAACAAGACGACAAAAGCAAACGTAAAAACTATATCAAATTCTTTTCCGGTCATCAATTACATTTCTCCAGATTTTTGACAATCAGCGCAACCCACTGGTCTTGATGGGCTTCTTCCAGCAATGTCAAATTATATTTTTTTACAGCATCAATGACAACGTGCTTTTTCTCATCCAGAATTCCTGACAGAACCATTTTTGCACCGTCATTCATAATATTTTTTAAATCCCCCATGATTTCAGCAAGGACGTTATGGAGAATATTTGCACAGATAAAGTCATATTTTTCTGTTATTTTGTCCGCGGTATTAAGTTCAAATGTACACTCTGAATCATTTTTGAAAGCATTTTCTTTTGCAACGTCAATAACAGTCGGGTCGTTGTCGCAGCCGTAGACTTCAGATGCGCCGAATTTAGAAGCACAAATCGCCAGAATTCCGCTTCCTGTTCCGATGTCAGCCATTTTGGCATTTGAAGGCATGTATTTTTCAATAGCTTTCATGCACAACTGAGTTGTCTGGTGGGTTCCGGTGCCGAATGCGCAGCCCGGTTCAAGCTTTATAATAACTTCATCTTCTCTATGCGGCGAATATTCAATCCAGTCAGGCACAACCGTAATCCGGTCAGAAACATGAGTTACGTTCCACTTTTCTTTCCATTTTTTTGACCAGTCTTCGTTTGGCTTTTTTTGAACAGAAAATTCCCAGCTTCCGAGTTCTTCATCAGATAAACCGCGGGCTCTCAAGAGATTGCGCTGCGAAGTCAGGACATTGCTTATATAATCCTCTGTCAGCATCTCTGCGGGACTTGAGTCAGGATTTAAAAAGACTTTCAAAGTGCCTTCCGTTGTAGATACCATCTCAAGATCTTTGTATGTTTCTTCAGCCAGCACAACGCCTTCGCAGGGCAAATTTTCAAAACAAATCTCTGACAGGATATCTTCTATATCAGGATTTATCTTAATTTGAAGTTCGACATAGGTATCTGCCATAAACTACTCCAAAAAAGCACCCATTTTGCGGAATTTTTCATAACGGGATTTTTTAAGTTCTTCTCCTGACATGCCAGACAGTTCATCAAGAGAAGAAATAATCGTTTTCTTCAATTCTTCAGTCATAGCCTTGTAATCATGATGAGCTCCGCCTAAAGGTTCTTTGATTTCACCGTCGATAATTCCGAATTTCAGAAGATCCGGCGCCGTAATTTTCAAAGCTTCCGCAGCTTCTGCAGCTTTAGAGGCATCACGCCACAGAATTGACGCGCAGCCTTCCGGTGAAATTACAGTATAGTAAGCATGCTCAAGCAGATAAACCCTGTTTGCAACGGCAAGCCCGAGAGCGCCTCCTGAGCAGCCCTCCCCTGAAATAACAGCAACAACCGGAACTTTTAATTTTGCCATTTCGCGCAAGTTTACAGCGATTGCCCCGCCCTGATTGGTTTCTTCGGCGCTTATTCCGGGATATGCTCCGGGGGTGTCAATAATCGTCACTATCGGTATATTGAATTTATCTGCATGTTTGAACAATCTCAACGCTTTTCTGTACCCTTGAGGCTGAGGCATCCCAAAATTATATTCAAGGTTTTCTTTTGTTGATTTACCTTTCATTGTGCCCGTAATCATAACTGTTCTGCCGTCAATTTTAGCAAGTCCGCCAATTATCGCTCTGTCATCGCAGCCTGTTCTGTCACCGTGAAGCTCAATAAAATCTTCGCACATAAGGTCAACATAATCCAAAAAATTCGGTCTTTCCGGATGTCTTGCAATCTGAAGTTTCTGAGAAGGTTTCAAATTCGCATAAAGTTCTTTTTTGTAATCCTCTGCCTGCTGTTCAAATGTTTCTATTTCCTTATTCAAATCCATGCCGGACTCCAAACTTATTTTTTTTAATTCATCAATTTTTTCTTGAATTTCCGTAATTGGTTTTTCAAAATCCAAAACTGTCATCTTTTACCTCATTAAATAGTGTTTTTAAAACTGATATTTGCCCTGATATTACCTGATAACAGGCCGGTGCATAGAAAGTAAATTACCGATAATCTCCGGCAAATCTTTACGTTTGGCAACCACATCCACCTGACCGTATTTCAGAAGATATTCAGCGGTCTGGAAATCAGACGGAAGCTTCTGTCTGATGGTTTGTTCAATAACCCTTCTTCCTGCAAAACCGATTCTTGCACCCTGCTCTGCAATAATTATGTCGCCCAGCATTCCGAAACTTGCCGTAACTCCGCCGAATGTTGGTTCTGTCAAAAGATTTATGTATAAAAGACCTTCATCATCAAGCTTTGCCGCCGCACAAGAGGTTTTTGCCATCTGCATAAGGCTCAATGCGCTTTCCTGCATTCTGGCTCCGCCTGATGATGTAACTGCAAGAACCGGAAGCCTTAATTCAACAGCTTTTTCCATAATTCTTGCAACTTTTTCTCCTACTACAGAACCCATTGAACCGCCCATAAAATCAAAATCCATTATGGCTGCTGCAACTTTATTGCCTTTAATTAAGCCGACACCGGTTACTACAGCATCGTTAAGTCCTGTCTTTTCGTTAGCTTTTTTGAGCCTGTCTTTATAGCTTTCTGTATCAACAAATTCAAGCGGGTCGGTCGGCTTAATTTCCGAAAACATTTCTTCAAAACTGCCTTCATCAAACAACTGCGAAATTCTTGTCCTTGCGTTTATCCTGAAATGATAATCGCAAACCGGACAAACCATTAAATTGTTTGCAAGATCTTCTTTCAAAAGCTGAGCCTCACAATGAACACACTTTGTCCAAAGGTCAGGATTTTTTTCGACTTCGGCCCTTGCTTCAAGCGCACGTCTTTGTATTTGCGCTTCTTTTCGTTTTTCAAACCAATCTTGAATTGTCATATTCTATATCCCTATTAAAAATTCCTTTATAACAAATACATTATACACTAAAAAATAATCTTGTCACTTTTTACGTTGATTGTTTACAAAAAACTTGCGCATATCGTCTGAAATTTGAAGGTTTTGAAGAGTTAAGCCGTATTTTTTAAGATTTGCAATATTTTCCTGTTCTTCAAGCAAATCTCTTTTAGGTTTAGCTGAAATGTCATTTTTAACCCGCTCAAATTCGCTTTTTGCTGTCCCTTCCATTACTTTTGCAATAATTTCGTCAATATCGCTTCCGCCGGTCTGATATTTTGAGGCTACATCGGCAACCGTCGCCCCCTGCGGAAGCCGGTAAAGCCAGTTTACGGTAAGGACGTCCCCTGCGGAAACTTTGTTTATACCTTTCTGGTGCGGGGTGTACATAATATCTTTTTTGTTCGGACTGTGCCCGAGCCCGACTGCATGCCCTATTTCATGCAAAATTGTATGGTAAACCTCTGCCTCATCCATATAATCCGCGTGTACTAAACCTTCGGTCAAACCGATTGAAACTTCCGCACCGTAAAGCCTGTTTTGTGCATCATAAGAGAAATTACATACCCCTAAAGCCTTTCTCTCAACCCTTTTCCACTCAATGTTTACGTTTGACTCAAGAAGAGTATCCACTATCCTGAATGAAACTTTGCCTTTTGTCGCAGCCTGCCACTCATCAAGCGCACGTTTAACAAGCCCTCTGTATTTGTAATCCTCGCCTGCTTTTGAATAAAACTTCATCGGCGCAATATAAACCTTTAACGGCATAAATGTCCACCGCATCAGCCGTCCGTTTTTTAAAGATTCAGAAACATAAGTGCGCTTTTGCATATTTTTATTGTATAATAAAATTACAAAAATTTAAAGCCAGACTAAAAACGGAGGATTAAAAGCATGAACATAATGCAAATGATGAAACAGGCTCAAAGTCTTCAGAAAAAAATTAAAGATGTACAGGAAGATCTTGCATCACAAGAAGTAACAGGCGAAGCTGCTAACGGCAAAGTCAAAGTGACTTTCGACGGACAGGGAAAGTTTAAATCTATTAAACTTACACCAGAAGCAATTAACCCTGAAAATCCGTCTTCTATTGATACTGATTCTGTAGAAATGCTTGAGGATATTATCACAACCGCAATCAATCAGGCAAGCGACAGAGCCTCCACACTTATGGAACAGAAAATGAAATCCGTAACAGGCGGGATCAATATTCCGGGATTGTTCTAAGATGATTTATCCGAAATCCATAGCTGCACTCATTGAGCATTTTCAGAAATTCCCGTCTGTCGGGCCGAAATCTGCTCAAAGAATGGCTTTTTACATGCTCAGAATGCCTGAGAATGAAGTTCAAAAATTCGCTCAGGCAATTCTTGATGCAAAAAGAAACACAAAGACCTGCGGAGTTTGCTTCAATCTTTCATCAACAAGCCCATGCGAAATTTGCACAAACCCTAAACGCGACCGCTCTATAATTTGCGTTGTCGCGGAAACCAAAGACTTGATTGCCATTGAAAAAACAAATGAATTTAAGGGGCTTTACCACGTTTTGCAGGGCTTAATCTCGCCGATGGACGGAATAGGAGCCGATGACATCAGGATAAAAGAACTCCTGAACAGGCTGACAAGTGAAGAAGTTAAAGAAATAATCTTAGCGCTTCCGCCGTCGGTTGAAGGGGAGGCAACAAGCCTTTATCTCACAAAATTAATCAAACCTTTCGGAATAAAGATTTCAAGAATAGCCTTCGGCCTGCCCGTCGGAGCTGATCTTGAATATGCAGACGAAATTACAATTGCAAAGGCTATTGAAGGCAGAAGAGAAATCGCCTGAAATTAGTGAAGATTTTTAAAATAAAATTTGTCTGTTAATGCATTATAAGCACACCCGATACCATTCATCCAGTCTGATGATGATGATGAACAATACTCATTTGTTTCACTGTAAAAGTCAGTTCCCGGTGCACCCATAGGCAATAAAACTCCGCGCGAATCAACCTGAAAAACAAAGACATCCCACCCGACTCTGTTGGGATTTTTCAAATATCCGTTTACATCAAAAGACAGATAGATATGTGTTGAAGTAGCTACAGGCTGCTCAAAAAATAAAACAGAGCCATCGTTTAAAATAAATTGTCCGTCATCAAAATAGGTGTAGTTAAACATGACTTTTCCATTAAAAGTCTTATAAATATCACTTGCAAAACAAACATTATTAAGTCCGCAATCATACATCACATTGAAATATTCCGACATAAAATCACGCAGCCTTTTTCCATTAGCCATCACTTTAAAATGCTCCGGAATAAGTCGTTCGCCCGTTTGAGCCTGATACATTTCTAGCGCCTGAGATAACAAAGAATAACTTCTTTTAAATCCGGTTTCAAGCGCTTTGTTTCTGTGATAATTCATTAACGACGGCAATGTCATAGCTGCAACTATGCCTATCATACCAAGTGTTATCAAAACTTCTGCCATTGTAAACGCTTTTATTTTCATAATTCTTCCTTTTTCAATATTGGCTCACAGCCAATGTGATTTATTCAAATTATAACATACCATGTAAAAATGTCAAATGACTTCTACATTAAACTAGGGAAAAAAATTTATCGTTCCAGACGGGAAATGGGACTTTCGAGAGAAAAATTTGCGGAACTGGCGGGCATGAATGATTACTACCTCGGTGAAATTGAACGCGGGGAAAAAAAAGCCTCGCTTGACACTCTTTTTAAAATCGCAGGTCTTTTTAATATAAAAATACATGAACTTTTAAATTTGGACTAAACTCAGAAATCCAAGCAAAGGATTTGCCCAACGTGCTTACCGGCGTATTTAACTTCTTTAACATGTACTGACGCTCATTATTTATTAAATATGAGATTAAGGTCTTATCGTCCTGGCGCCTTGCAGACTTATCGCCTTATCATGAAACCTCTTAAAGCCTTAGCGCCCTAGCGCCTTAGTATCTTTTCCCGAAACAAACCTTTCACCCGTTCAACTTTTCATCCTTTCAACTCTCCTCACACTTCACCCTTCACTTTGATAAGAACTTATCGCCTTTTATTCCCCGAGCATCCTGATAAATAACCCCGTAAACGGCCTTATGAAAAACCCCCAGAGCCTGAGCCCGTCCATTTTGAGAGCTTTTCCGTCTTTGCAGACTATTGTCAGAGATTTTGTTTTCGGGTCTTTTGCTATTACCAATCCTGCACGGCATTCTGACTGAGGGGTTACTATTTTCACTTTATATGGATTAACGCTTAAAAAATGGTTTCCTACGGTTATATAACACGGCAGCCACGGGTAAAGCGCACGTATTATCACATAAAGTTCTTCTGCTGTCCGGTTTTCAAAGTCAAGCATTTTTAGCATTTCATCGACGTTACCAAAATATGTGGCACGGCTTTCGTTTTGTTTTATCGGAATTATAACTTCGCTCTGAATTTTTCTGAAAAATTCACAAGCCAATTCTCTGGCAGCAACAAAGGCACGCTCCCGAAGCTCTTTTCCGGTATCAGAAGGCAGTATATCAAATTCTTTCTGCAGAAGAATTGCGCCGGTATCAAGGTTTTCGTCAATCAGATGAACGGTTACTCCCGTTTTCTTTTCGCCTCTTAAAATAACCTGCGTGTAAGGATTCGGACCTCTGTAGCGCGGAAGAAGCGACGGATGGATATTTACCGTCCCGATTTTCGGCATCGAAAAGGTTTCTTTTTTTAATTTCTCCTTCCACGTGCCAACCATTACAATATCTACATTTGCTTTCAGAATATAATTTCTGAATTCTTCGCTGTTTGCGGATTTGCATTTTACTTCGGGCAGGTTGTATTTTTTTATAAGTGTCAGATCGTGGGAAGTCTTGAACAAATCGTGAAACAGAAGTTTTAATCCTGAAAGAGTAGTCCTTTCATACCTGAAAACGCCCGCGATTTCTACACCTGAATCAAGTGCGGCTTCTATCATATTTGCAAGCATCTGCCCTTTTCCGAGAAGTATTACTTTCATACCATGCTTTTGTACGGTTTTTGCCGTTATTTATCTAATACCTTATTTTTGAAGCTCTGTCAATTTCGCGTTTCTGGTCTTTTTTTGCGATGTCGTCGCGTTTGTCGTGAAGTTTCTTACCTTTTGCAAGCCCGATTTCCACTTTTGCAAATCCGTGCGACAAAAATACTTCCAGAGGAATAATAGAATACCCGTCTTTTTTCACTTTTGACTGCATTTTGAGAATTTCTTTCTTTGTCAGAAGCAGTTTTCTGACCCTGTCCGGCTTATGATTAAAACGGTTTCCCTGCTCGTATGGCGAAATGTGGCAGCTGTAGAGAAACATCTCATTATCCTCAATTTTACAGAAACTGTCCTTGAGGTTAATTGCGTTGTTGCGGATTGATTTAATCTCAGTTCCCGACAGCACAATTCCGGCTACGTATTTGTCGAAAATTGTGTAGTCGTGAAAGGCTTTTCTGTTTGTTGTGATAACTTTTTTGTCCATAATCTGATTTTAGCATAAATAATTTTTTGAATTATTTATTTTTTCTTGCATTATTAAGAATTTCTTTGAGAAAACAGTTTACAATTTCAAGTTTTTCGCCGAGTTTAAACTCTCTTCCGTCAGAAGGTTCTATTTTTTCACAGATTAAATCTTTGTGTATCTTCTGATTTTCAATTCCGTATTTGTATCCGATGCCCCAGGCGTAAACTTCTTCTTTTAACTTATATCTTGCATTTTGAAGAAAGATAATTTTTTCTCCATCCGGCATATTATCAAGAACCTCCGGAAGCAGATTATTCTTTAAAGCGTCTATATCTGTGCACTTTTTATTGTAAAGGTATTCATTATAGAAAAAATCATCGTAGCGTCTGAAAGTGCTTTCATTAAGCTTTACGGATTTTGCTATGTGTTTCGGGTTAAAAATTTCACAGAAAAAATGAAAAATTTCATGCATAAACACATTAGTATCATATATTGATATTTTATTGTCGTATTTGTTAAGCGGAAGGAAGATTTTAAAGCTGTTCATTTCTCCGGTATTTTGAGGATTAAGACAGTGCACAACCGCACCTTCGCAATCAGCTTTCGTACTATTTGCTATCTTGAAATTTATTTTTGAAGGCAAAACATCCTCAACTGTTTTTGTGAAAACATCAGGCTCAATATCTTTTTCCGTAAACTGCAGCGATATTTTATTAAAAAATTCATCCGTAAGTTTTTGCGCTTTTGAAAATCTCAGCGCATAAGTACCTTTACTCAATTCAAGCGGGACTTTTGCCCCTGTGGATATCTTAATCATATTGGAAATAAAATTTCTGAATTAATTTTTTTGCTGCTCATACAAAAAACATTTTACACAGCGGCTGCCTGAAAGATTAATATCGGACGGCGAATTTTCTTTACATTTGAGCATAACTTCAGGGCATCTTGTATGAAATTTGCATCCTTCCGGAAGATTTGCCGGAGATGGAAGATCACCCCGAAGAAGTATTTTATGTTTTTCTCTGCCGCTGATATCAGGAACAGCGCTTAAAAGGGCTTTTGTGTAAGGATGTTTCGGGGTATTAAAAATTTCATCGACAGTGCCGCATTCAACGATTTCCCCGAGATACATAACCGCAATCCTGTCTGCAAGATATTTTATTACACTCATATCATGCGTAATCAGCAGAAAAGTTAAATTAAATTTTTCTTTTAAATCCTTTAAAAGATTTATAATCTGCGCCTGAATACTCACGTCAAGAGCACTCACAGGTTCATCCGCAAGCACAAATTCAGGATTTAATACGAGCGCCCTTGCTATTGCAATTCTCTGTCTCTGACCGCCCGAAAACTCGTGGGGATAAAGCTTAAGACAATCTCTGTCCAGCCCGCATTTGCAGGCTGTATCAAGGACTATATCTTCAATTTCTTTATCTGAAAGATTTGTGTTAATTTTCAGGGGTTCTGCAAGAGTATCAAAAATTTTAACTTTCGGGTCAAGGCTTGCGTAAGGGTTCTGAAAAATCATCTGGACTTTCCGTCGGAAGTTTTTTAATTCATCTTTTGACATCTTAAAAATGTTTTTATCTTCAAAAAGAATTTCACCTGATGAAGGTTTTTCAAGCCTGATTAAAGTTTTTGCAAGGGTTGACTTGCCGCAGCCGGATTCACCTGCAAGCGCCAGAATTTCACCTTTTTTAATTTCTAAATCAACCCCGTTCAGCGCATAAATAGTTTTTACACCGCCAATTGTTCCGTTATCTGATTTATATTCTACGTGCAAATCGTTTACTTTAACAAAAAGTTCACTCATAAAAAAAGTTTAGCTTAAGTTTAAATCAAATGCAATTGTATAAAGCGGGGATTTTAGAACTTATATAGCAAATTCCACAGACACTATTAAAAGGCGGTCATTCTGAGGGCGCAAGCCCGAAGAATCTCATTTATTTAGAGCCTTCGCCTTCGCACCCGCGATAAACGGGTACGGCTAACGCCTTTCACCCTCTGCTCATGCGGCTCAGGATGACATCATTGGTTTTACGTCATTCTGAGGACACTAGTCCGAAGAATCCCCTTGCGGTTTTAGGGTGTCTTCGCTTGCGGCTCAGGATGACGCCGTTTTGGAAATTTTTGTGGAATTTGCTATATAAATTTCCGATTTTAGAACTTGAAATTTCGCTCACCCGCACAGATTTTTACAAGATCTTTTTCGACTGTCGATTTAATATCCGGATTTTCAAGAGTTTTGACTTCTTTTTCGATTAATTTCTCGCCGATTGCGCGGGTTTCAGCAGAGGCGTAATCCTCAAGATACTCTTTCAAAGTCATAATTGCATTCGGGTGGCAGAAATTGTGGATTTGCTGGTGTTTGCAGATATCCATAAATCTGTCGCCTGTTCTGCCGCTTCCGTAGCAGGCAGTACAAAAGCTCGGAAGATAACCCAATTCCATAAGCCATTTTATAACTTCATCCAGAGAACGCCTGTCCGAAACATCAAACTGTGCGGAATTTTCATCCTCCGGCATCGGCTGGAAGTAACCGCCGACGCTTGTTTTAGAACCGCCGCTAATCTGGGAAATCCCGAGGTGCAAAAGTCTTTCGCGGCACTTTTCGCTTTCTCTTGTTGAAATTATCATTCCCGTATATGGAACTGCAATTCTTATGCAGGCAGCGATTTTTGCAAAAGTATCATCATCAATTCCGTTGTCAAATTCTTCCGGATTTATGTCGTCTGCTTTTTTGATGCGCGGAAGGCTTATTGTATGCGGGCCGACGCCGTAAACAGCTTCAAGGTGCTCGGCATGCATCAATAACGCCGAAAATTCATATCTGTAGGATTCAAGCCCGTATAAAACACCTAAACCTACATCATCAATTCCGCCCTGCATTGCTCTGTCCATAGCCTCTGTATGGTATTTGTAATTGTGCTTCGGGCCTGTCGGGTGGAGTTTTTCGTAACTTTCTTTGTTATAAGTTTCCTGAAACAAAATATATGTTCCGATTCCGGCTTCGTGGAGTTTTCTGTAATTTTCAACCGTAGTTGCTGCGATATTAACATTTACACGACGAATTGCACCATTCTTATGTTTAATTGAATAAATGGTTTTTATTGAATCCAGAATATATTCAATCGGATTGTTGACGGGATCCTCGCCCGACTCAATCGCAAGGCGCTTATGCCCCATATCCTGAAGTGCTATAACTTCGTTTTTAATTTCTTCCTGTGTAAGTTTGCGGCGCGGAATATGCTTGTTCTTTGAGTGATACGGGCAATATACGCAGCCGTTTACACAATAGTTTGAAAGATATAGAGGCGCAAAAAGAACAATTCTGTTTCCGTAATAATCTTTTTTTATTTTTTCGGCAAGCGCAAAAATTTCTTTATTTTTATCTTCAAGTTCGCAATCAAGAAGGACTGCTGCTTCTCTATGGGTAAGACCTTTTTCAAGACGCGCTTTATTCAAAATTTCGTCTATTAATTCTCTGTTATTTTTATTTTCTTCAGCGTATTTTAAAGTCGAAAGAACTTCCTCGTGGCAAATAAATTCTTCTGCATTTTTCGATTCGGGGTTATACATAATACTCCACCTCCCGAATTCATGATACAACCAGAATATTTTTTTACAAGTTTGCGTAATATTTACATTTTACACAACAATTCCGCCGCCGATTAAATGACCGTCTTCAATATCATAAATTACGCCCGCCTGCCCTGATGTCACAGAATTAACAGGTTCATAAAAATTAATCTCTGCAAATTTGTCATATAATTTTACGTGCGCTTTTTTAGCTTTCATGTTGTAGCGGATTTTGACGTTTGCATCAAATGACTCTCCGGGATTGTACTCAAACATATTCAAGTCGTTGATTTCAAGTTTTTCTCTGTAATTGTCCTCTTCGCGACCGAGATAAACGATATTTTTTGAAGCGTCGATTTTGATTACATACAGAGGATAAGGCGCCGCAATTCCAATACCTTTTCTCTGTCCGATTGTATAGCGGTAGCAGCCTTCGTGCTCTCCCCACTTTTTGCCTGTCAGAATGTCAACAAAATCACCTTTTTGTGTTCCAAACTTTTCTGTCAGGTATTTTTTTGAAGTCATGGGTTTCTGAATGAAACAAATGTCCTGACTGTCTTTAGATGATTTTGTCGGTAGGTTGTAATCGTGCGCAAACTCTCTTACTTCAAGCTTTGTGAACCCGCTCAGAGGGAAAATCGTTTTTGAAAGTTGTTTTTGGGTAAGTTTATATAAAAAATAAAGCTGGTCTTTGTGTTCGTCAGAGGCGGGATAAAGCTTAAAATTTCCGCTGTCGTTTACAATCTTTGCATAATGCCCCGTAGCATAAACATCAGCCCCGAGTACAGAAATTGCATAATCAAATAAAAGCCCCCATTTTATGAATTTATTGCACATAATGCACGGGTTCGGAGTTTTTCCGCCACGGTAGGAAGATTCAAAATAATCAATAACTTTTTCCTGAAAAAGTTTTGAAGCGTCAAAAACCTGATGCTCAATGCAGAGCGCTCCGGCGACATTTTTTGCGTTTTCAATGACAGACTCCGAAGCTTCAGAATTTGTCATTTTGCCAGTAAGACCTACAACTTCATACCCCTGCTGTTTCAAAAGCAAAGCCGCTACAGAACTGTCAACCCCGCCGCTTAATGCAACAACCGCTTTTTTACCAATCATTTCCATACTGTGATTTTAACATAAAACACAGCGCAAAGAAAACTTATTTTAATACTAATGATTCTATAGCCGATTACCCAAAAGAATATTTAAACAACGAACAGAAACATGTTTCTGGATAAAATTGCTATAAAAATCAAAACTCGGGAGTTATGTCGCAAATTTCACTGATACTACGAAAATCCGTCATTCTGAGGACTAAAGTCCGAAGAATCTTTTTACTGAGAGACTTCGCTAACGCTCAGTATGACGCTGTTTTGAAAATTTTTGGTGGAATTTGCTACATAACTCGCCAAAACTCCGCCTTGAAGTCTTGCTGCCTTTTTATTATAATTCGGGTTAAGGAGATCGTGAATGGAAATTAAATCTGTAATTTTAGCAGCCGGAAAAGGCACAAGAATGAAATCGGATACAGCTAAAGTTTTGCATAAAATTTTTGAGAAACCGATTATAGCATACGTTCTGGACAGTGTGAAAAATATTACTTTAGAAAATTTTGTAATAGTCGGACACCACGCAGATGAAGTTAAAGCTTTTGTTGAAAAGAATTACGAAAATGCAAAAACAGTTCTTCAATCCCCCCAGTTAGGCACAGGACATGCGGTATCAATGGCATGCCCGTATCTGGAGGATTTTGAAGGTCAGGTTATCATTCTTAACGGTGATCTGCCATTGATGAGAAGTGAAAGCTTGAAAAAATTCATAGAATATCATAATTCTAAAAATTCTGACCTTACAATAATGAGTACAATTCTTGAGGATCTTGCAAGTTATGAAGGAGTAATAAAAAAAACGAAGGATTTCAGGAA
>CALUPM010000021.1 GCA_944322665.1 Candidatus Gastranaerophilales bacterium
AAATTCGTATCAAAAATCAAGTCAAATCCGATTCTTCTTAAAGCTTCGTTCATTTTTTTGATTGAATTTTCACCCGGCTCAAGCCCGAACATTTCACCGATAGCAACACGTGTTGCAGGCGCCATCTGAACTGCAATTTTTTTATTCGGGTTTGTTATTTCACCCCAGACTTTTTCAACATCAGATTTTATTGTAAGAGCACCTGTCGGGCAAACAGCCGCGCACTGACCGCAGTTTACGCAGTCAACCTGTCCTAAAGGTCTGCCGTTCATCGGCTGAACAACGGTTTTTGAGCCTCTGTTTGCAAAACCTAGAACAGCATGTCCCTGAAATTCCGAGCAGGCTCTGACACAGGCCCCGCAAAGAACACATTTGTTCGGATCTCTGACAAGAGATGGCGAACTGTCATCTACGGGAAGATAATCTTCAATCTGTTTTTCCGGATATCTGATTGTTTTAATTCCGTATTCTTCTGCGTATTTTTGAAGTTCGCAATTGCCTGATTTGTCGCAGGTCAGGCATTCTTTGTCATGGTTTGCAAGAAGAAGTTCAAGAACGGTTTTTCTGATTCTTCTTGTTCTTTCTGTGTTAAGATGAATTTTCAAACCAGCTTCCGGCGGCATTGTGCAGGAGGATTGAATTCCTCTTCCTTCGATTTCCACAACGCACATACGGCAGGCGCCGAATGAAGTTAAATCAGGACGGTAGCAGAAAGTCGGAACATTCATGCCGGCTTTTCTGATTACTTCCAGAATGTTTGGCTCGTCTGTGAATTCAACTTCCCTGCCGTCTATGAATAATGTTTTTTTATCTGTCATTTTGTTATTCCTTTATGATTCTGGTTGATTGGCTGGATAGTTGAACGGTGATTAAACCAAACCCTTCAACACTTCAACCGTTCAACCTTTCAACTTACTCTAATACTATTGCTCTGAACGGGCAGCTTGCAAAGCAGGCTTCGCACTTGATACATTTAGACTGATCAATATGGTGCGGCTGCTTAACTGTTCCTGAAATTGCGCCGACAGGGCAGATTCTTGCACATTTTGTACAACCTTTGCAAAGGTCTTCGTTGATTTTGACCTTTTTCATAGCCGTACAAACGCCTGCAGGACATTTTTTATCCTTGATGTGAGCAATATATTCATCTCTAAAATATTTTAGTGTTGAAAGAACAGGGTTCGGAGCTGTTTTCCCTAGTCCGCAGAGCGATCCGTCTTTAACTGCGTGAGCTAGTTCTTCAAGTGTATCCAAATCCTTCATTTCGCCTTTGCCAGCAACTATTTTTTCAAGGATTTTGAGCATATTTTTTGTACCTTCACGGCATGGAACGCACTTGCCGCAGCTTTCATTCTGTGTAAAGTTCATAAAGAATCTTGCAACTTCAACGATACATGTTTTGTCGCTCATAACAACAAGTCCGCCTGATCCGACCATTGCGCCGGCTTTAATCAGGTTGTCATAATCCATCGGAATATCAAGATGTTCTTCCGTTAAACATCCGCCTGAAGGCCCGCCGATTTGAACAGCTTTGAATTTCTTGCCGTCACGCATGCCGCCGCCGATATCGAATACGATTTCACGGAGGGTTGTGCCCATCGGAACTTCAATAAGACCTGTATTATTAACTTCTCCTGTGAGAGCAAAGGTTTTTGTGCCTTTTGAAGTTTCTGTTCCCATTTGGGAGAACCAGTCCGCGCCTTTAAGAAGAATTACCGGAACGTTGGCTAAAGTTTCAACGTTGTTGATTAACGTGGGTCTGCCAAACAGACCTTTGTTTGCCGGAAACGGCGGTTTTGGTCTTGGCATACCGCGTTCGCCTTCAATTGATGCCATAAGAGCTGTTTCTTCGCCGCAAACAAATGCGCCGGCGCCTTCTTTGATATGAATTTCAAGTGAGAAGTTACTTCCCATAATATTTTTGCCTAAGAAGTTTCTTTCTTCAGCGTCTGCAATTGCTTTTCTTAAGCGTTTAATCGCAAGCGGGTATTCGGCACGTACATAGATGTAAGCTTCATCAGCGCCGATTGCGAATGCTGCAATTGCAATACCTTCAAGAAGTTTGTGCGGGTCGCCTTCCATAACCGATCTGTCCATGAAAGCGCCCGGGTCGCCTTCGTCACCGTTACATACAACGTAAGATTTGCCGCCTCTGTTGGCTGCAGTAAATCTCCATTTTCTGCCGGTCGGGAAGCCGCCGCCGCCTCTGCCTCTTAAGCCTGATTTTTCGATAGTATCAATTACTGCATCAGGATTGTTTTCTTCAAGAACTTTTGCTAATGCTTCATAACCTCTGACCGCAATTGCTTCGTCAATTGATTCAGCGTTAATGTTTCCGCAGTTTGCAAGAGCAGTACGGGTTTGCTTTGCGTAGAAGTTTATGTGCTCGTCATCCTGAACATGCTGGTGGGTTTTGGGGTCAACGTAGAGAAGTCTTTCTACGGGTTTGTTGTTTTTGATGTGGCTTTCGTAGATTTCTTCAACGTCTTTTTCCTTAACTTTTACGTAAGTTACGTGTTTATCCGGAATTACAACGAGAACTCCCTGTTCGCAAAAGCCGTGGCAGCCTGTCGGAACGATTGTCATTTTGTCGTAATCCGTCAAAACAGAAACATCAGCTCCGAGTTCTTTAAATTTTTCAATAACTTTTAAAGAACCGTTTGCAACGCATCCTGTTCCGGCGCAGACCAGAACTCTCAAGCCCTGAGTTTTAATATTTTCCTGAGCTTTCTTTTGTTCATCAAGTATATTAATATTCAATGCTGTTTTCTCCATTAGTTGCCCTCCTTAATCAATGTATCCAGAACAATTGTGATGGCATCGGAGGTCATCTGCGGGTAAACTTTGTCGTTGATTACGACAACAGGTGCAAGTCCGCATGCACCGAGGCAGCTTACTGTTTCAAGCGAGAATAAACCGTTTTCGCTTGTGAGCTGTCCGGCCTGCATATTTAATTTTGCTCTGATCGCGTTAAGAACAGGCATAGAACCTCTTACGTGGCAGGCTGTTCCGTCGCAGACTTTGATTTCAAATTTGCCTTTCGGCTCCAGAGAAAACTGTGCGTAAAATGTCGCTACTCCGAAAACCGTTGCCGGAGATAACCCTTCTACTTTTGTACCGATATAAATCATAGCTTCTTCAGGGAGATACCGGTAAACTTCCTGAACTTTTTGAAGCATCGCAATCAAATTAGACTTCTTACCGCCGCAATCTGCGATAATAGTATCCAATTTGGATGTGTCAATACCATGAGGATTTCCTACACTCATTTTCGACTCCTATTTGATTTACTATTAACCCCGATTAGTGTATTTTTTACAACTTAATCTTATAAAAATTATCGCACAATGGTATTTAAAAAGCAAGTTTTTAAATCTCCGGTTTGCCCTGAGTGTGGTTTATTTGGATGATTTTTTGTTATAAAGATATGACAAAATCATTAAGCAAACTCCGAGTGTGAGTATTGCGATGAATTTGTACAGAATATCAACCTCTCTAAGGTCATGGAAAAATATTCTTAAAATCGAAATTATGCACAATACAATACCGGAAGCCTTGAGCCAGTTTGTGTTTTTGAAAATTCCGATAGTTGTGATTATTCCGGAATATAAAATCCAGCTGACAGATATAAGCCCTGAATCAAGTGTGTATTTTGAAATGATATCTGCTGTTTCGTAATTCATCAGAATAAAGCCGAAAATTATTGCAAGATATTTGTATAAATTTTTTCCGGTCAGTCTGTTGAAAACAATGCAGGCTGCAATGCCTGATAAAAATGCTGCACATCTTATGTTAATTACCGGTATGTAAGCTTCAACAGGAAAATAACGGGTTCCTGTGACAATAAGATATATTGTGGAGAATATTCCGGCAATCGCCGCAACAATTGAAACAAACGGTTTGCAGTTAGAGTCAATCGTATTAAGACGTTTTAAGTTTATCGTATAAGCAAATCCGAGAATGGAATTTGTCATGTTGTTTATAAAATCAGGTGAGGTGTTTTCGCCGATAAAGCGCTGAGTGATTATATTGTTCAATTCAAGTCCCATATAAAAATAAATTGATGTTATGCAGGCAAATTTGAAGGATTCAGCAATGTCAATGAATTTTTTGTCGTCTGATTTTGACAGCAGATAATATGAAGCCGCAGATGATAATATTACCGGTGTAAACATCAGCAATCTTACGTTCCATACCGGTGTAAAGTCTTTGATACTCTTGATTGCAAACACTCCGTCAACAGGAATTATTGAAAATGCTGCAACCGCCCAGATTAATATTGTCCAGATTGCAAGCATTTTTAATTTGTATTTGCATGCATAATAAGCAAGAGCAACAGCCTCAATAGCCCAGACATAGCATTTTGTTGTCGGAGATTCTTCACATATAAAGCATACCGCCAAAAATGCCGCAGCAAGGCTCAAATTCAGATATTTTTTAAACTCTTGTTCTCCGGATTTGTTTAAATATGTGAATACCGCATAAATAAACGCTGCCGCAAGATTAATGTAACCAAAATGAATGTAAGTGTTGTTATCAGACTCTATCAAAAGCAAAAGTCCTGTCAAAACGCCGAGGTTTATGTAAGATAATACGCAGCCTTTTTCTGTATCAGCCTGTGTCATTAAATCGTAAATTACATATACACCCCACAGAACAAGAGGCATCAAAATATTTGCGTCACTGCCGCATAGAATAAGCGCCGATACAAATGTCACGCAAAGGTTTATGTTGTTTGTAATCCCTCTGGATTTATTTCTGTAAGTGTACAAAAGCGTCAGAATGTTTATGAAAATAAAATATCCGAACAAAAAGTTTGATGACGTTTCAAACTCCGCATTCAGCAAAAAAGGCGTTATGTAAGCCGCAATAAGGCTTATCACAAGCATTGAAACAGTCTTAAGTTTATCCGCAAGATAAAATGCCGCAAGAAGAAGCGCTGAGGCTACAATTACAGTTTGCGGAAGGTCGAAAAACTTGAACAAAATTCCGGCGCAGTATGTCGAAATAAACAGTGCGCCAAAACCCGTTCCCAGAAGAACTTCCGAAAAACTCCGCATATTGGGTTTTGCATTAAGTTTTAATGCGCCTATCATCATCGCAAATCCCGCTAAATACCCCAGTGCAGTTTTTAATCCATCCGTGAATACGAAATACGGAGATACGATTTTTATTAGTATAACAAGCCCGATGAGTATTGCAACGGCGCCGATTTTGTTGAAGATATTTCCTAAAAATATATTTTCAAAAGAGGAAGTCTGTTTTTCTTTTTTGACAATTTTTGAGTCCGGTTGGTGCGTTTCAGTTTTTGCATAGTTAGAAAATAAACATTCATCGGGAATATCACTTATGGATTCCGGTTCCATTGATGCCTGAGGCGGTTCCGGCTTTTCGACTGCCGGTGTATTTGCAGGCTCAATATTTGAAGGCAGTTCTTTTGTCCTGATTTTGTCAGTCAAAAAATTTTCTTTCAGCGCCTGAACAGTGTCCGAAAGCTGTGTTAATTTATTCTGGATTATAAAAAGCCAGATTGCTATCAAAATAATTGCAATTGCTGTCATCATATCCCCTTTACTTTTTAATCTATAATACACTAATGCGGCGGCAAATGTCAATTTGTTAAATAAGGTACTTATATGACAAATTCCGCAGATACTATAAAGGGCTGTCATTCTGAGGGAGCGAAGCGACCGAAGAATCCCCTTGCACTTTTATGAGATTCTTCGCTTTCGCTCAGAATGACGTACCTGTTTTCAGCGGATTCTTCGCCCTCTCACAAAACGATACGGATTCTTCGGCTGCCGCCTCAGAATGACATCCTTGTTTTTCTAAAGGATCCTCCGGTAGGCTCCTGATGACACAGTTTTAAAAAAATAGTGGAATTTGTTATATATGTACGTTAAATATTTTTGGCACAGAAATTCTTAACCGGACAAATATCGCACTTAGGATTGACGGGTTTGCAGATGTTCTGCCCGTGGGTGACAAGAAGAGTATTTATATCCATCCAGTATTTTTCCGGTAATTTTTCTCTCAGGGCAAATTCAGTTTCTTCAGGATTTTTAGTTTTTATATAGCCGAGGCGGTTGAAAATTCTGTGTACGTGTACGTCTACGCAGATTGCGGGTTTTTGAAATCCTTTTGCCATAACAAGATTTGCGGTTTTTCTCCCGACTCCGTTGAATTTTGTCATTTCTTCAATTGAGTCCGGAACTTTAGAATTGTATTTTTCAACAAGGGTGCGCGAAAGCTCCACAATCTGGCGCGCTTTGTTTGCGTAAAATCCGACAGGATAAATCGCTTTTTCTAAAGTTTTAACGTCGCATTTTGCAAAATCTTCCGGTGTGCGCCCGAGTTGCAGCATTCTTAATGTCGCAGGATATGTTGTTTTGTCGTTGGTTCTGAGGCTTAAAATGCAGGCGATTAAGACAATATACGGGTCGTGAATATTTTCCATAAAATTCACAAAATCGCTTCTTGGCTGCTCTGCCTGCTTTAATTTTTCTACAAATTCATCTATCATAAAATAATTTTATAATTAAAATTTTGAGGTTCAACAAAATATTAATAATCTTGAAAATAAAATATGAAGATGTTAAAATAATACTGTACAGATATAAGGAGCTGAAAAGTATGACAGGACAAGAGTTTCAGGGGGGGGGGGGCACCCGCAAATAAGCTCCTGAAAGGGTTTACAATGGCCGAGTTTTTGATAACACTCGGTATTATCGGAATTATTGCAGCTATGACTTTTCCGGCATTGTATGGCAAGTATCAAATGAAAACTTTTGAGGTTGCTTTCAAAAAGCAGTATTCAACTATACAGAATGCTATCAATGCAATTACCGCTGAATACGGTATAAATGCATGTTATATCTATTTCCCGAAAGGGACTAGTGCATACCAGCAGAGGGATGAAGATTGTGCGTTATTAGAAGAGCATTTGATTTCTATGCTTAATTTGAACGAGTATGATGATGCTATAAAGGATAAGTATGCAAAAAGGGCACAAATTCAGGCGGAAGGCGGATCCTCTATCAACTGGGTCTGTTCTTATGATTACGCTGTTGACAGAACTGATGTCTATATTTCCAATGATGGAACTGTTTTTATGTTCGGATTAGGCGACGATCAATATTTGCTAACAGTCGTGATAGATGTTAATGGTGAAAAAGGCCCGAACAGATGGGGATATGATGTATTTTTTATGCTGCTCTCTAACCATAACCAGTACGAAAGCGGTTCAAATATGATATTCTTAACTGATGAATTTTGTTCTATTGTTGAGAAGGGCGGTAAATATCCACGTACAATATTGAGAAACCAGAAGACAAATACAGATAATAGCAGATACTGGTAAGAACTAATAAAATTCAATTATCAGGACAGAAGTTTTTCAACATCAATTTTTGTCCTGAGTTTGAGCGCATAAATGTCATCTCTGTTGAAATTTTTCATTTTTACGGCATCTTTTTCCGTTGTGATGATGGTGCCTTCGGGAAGTTCGCCTTCTTCATACCTGTGATGGTCGTCAAAAGTGAGGGTTTTAGTGATTCTGTAGTTCCCTAAGAATTTGTAAAACTGTTCCGGCTGACCGATTGCCGAAATTGCAGCGGCTTCCGAGTTGTCAGGGAGAATTTCTCCGGTTTTTATATTGTAAACGTAATCCGGCTCTGTATAGCAGAGAATTGTCGGAATTTTTATTTTTTTTGCAGTGATTTTTGCAAGTTTTTCCGCCTTTTCGTGTTTTGTGTTTTTGCTCACAATTACCATTCTGTCTATTCTTTTGAAGGCTTCTTTTCCTTCTCTTAAAGGACCTGCCGGAAGAAGGTTTTCGTTTCCGTAAAGCTTTTCGCTGTCGACAAGCACTATATCAAGGTCGCGTTTAAGTTTTCTGTGCTGAAATCCGTCGTCTAAAACGATTTTTGTCACACCGTATTTTTCGATTGCGTATTTAGCTGCCTCAACCCTGTTTTTAGACGTTATTACAACAGCACCCGTTGTATTCTGCGCAAGCCAGAAGGGTTCATCTCCCGCAAGCCTTGCGTTATAAAATATCTCCCTGCCGTCTGAAATTACATTGATTTGTTTGTTTGAAAGCGCTCCGCCGTAACCGCGTGAAATTATTGCGGTTTTTTCGCCCTGAGATATAAAATATTTTGCAATCTGCGACACTACAGGAGTTTTGCCAACCCCGCCGGTAGTCAAGTTTCCTACTGAAACTACAAATGCGTTTACTTCTTCAGGTTTTAAAATCGCTTTATCATAAAGATAATTCTTTAATCCGCTTCCAGCCCCGTAAAACAACGAACAAAATTTCAGAATTCCAAAAAGAATTCCGCCGGCGTTTTTGTCATAATGAAGTTTTGTTATTTCTGTTTTTAAACTCATCAGAAGTTAATTTTTCCTTTTCGTTTCATTAAATACAGAGCTTTTTTATCCTCTGCTATCTGCTGCGAAATAGTTTTTTCTCCGGCGGAAGGTATTTCTTTGAAAAATTTATCCGCCTGCCAGTTTTGCAGTGCTCTGTCAATGTGGATTTTGCCGGAAGTCGAAAGCACATTGATTAAATCCGGTGAAAATCTTTTGCCTAAATCGTACATTGAACCTTTTTGTTTTTCTATTGCATATTTTGTTATCTGCTGCATTTCGGCCGCGCCAAAACCTTTAAATGTGGTCGTGTTAATCGGGGTAATTTTCATTTGTGTTTCCTTTCATTTATTTTTAGAATATCAATCTCCACAGTAAAAATCTTTTGTTTAATTTTTCCGAAAATTTTCTTAAATTGCATGTCGTAACTTTTGTATCCTCAATTATTGTCTGCAATTCGGTTTTCTTTTCAGGCGTCATCTGATTTACAGTTGAAAGCGCTTTATTTAAGTTTATCATTGCTTTATTTGCATTTGAAACCGCATTTTTCAAGTCGTTTTTAAGCTGTTCATCCTGAGTTATTTCGCTTATGTAACTGCTGATTTCATTTGCATTATGCGCAATTTCTCTTATATCTGCCGCCATTTGTGCAGCTTCTTCGTCGTCACCTATAATTTTGTTTATATTCTGCGCAAGTTTGTCCAGAGAATTGGCTGTCGAAATCATTGTTGTTTTGAACTCCGGATCCCCGATAATTGTATTTATGTTTTCAGACAGTTTGTTGAAATCTTGAGATGTCCGGTTTAAAAGTGCCATTAACGTATCAATATCATCTTTTGAGGATTCAACCAGAGCGTCAATTTTACTCATTGTAGCGGCAGTCTGGGCGGTCAGAGAATTTATATTCGTAACCGAATCCTTTAATTCCGCAATGACTTCATCTGAGAGAAGGTCATTAACTTTCTGGTTTGTTTCGGTCAATGATTCTGCTGCTTTGTACTGCCATTCCATAAAGTCGGAAATCCTCATCGGCTCAACTATTGTGTAAGGCGAGGTTTGAGTCGGATAAGGCAGCGTCACGTCATCAAGCGTTGAAATTAAAAGAGTTTTCTTCCCTTTTTCCGAAACCGCTTTACCCTTCAAAAATTCCGGCAGAATAAGACCCGGAAGGTTCACGATATAGTCAATTTTATAAGCGTTGTTTGTCTTAATAGTGTCTTTTATGTTGTACGGAAGAACTTCTTTTGAAACGATTTCTATATTTTTAATACTGCCGACATCGCAGATTTTGTCGTCAAGTTTCATCCGTACACTGTCATCTTTGTAAAGTACATTTTTGTTTTCAACCGGAATATAAATAGTTCGGGTTCTCGGCGGTGTAATTTCAAGGAAAAGTTCACCGATTAGCCCTGACTGCTGAATTGAAAATACAGAAGCTTTCGGAATTTCAATTCCGGGTTCTGTTATAACAAATTTAACATCAACATGGCTGTTTTCGTTGTCAATTACAGGTTTAATTTCTTCAACCTGACCGACTTTCAATCCCATCATCTGAACGCCGGCTCCGGGGCGCATGCCGTTTACGTCTTTGAAGGTAATTTCAATACGTTTGGCGGAAGTAAGCGCTCTTCCTTTTACCTTAAGCACAACGCCTACAAGAAGCACCAGTGCCAGAAGTGTCAAAAGCCCTACTTTAAAAGATGATGAAAATCTCATTAAATCCCTTTCCTTATTATAGCTAAGGTTATTGTAACAGAAAAAATAATTATTGCAAAAATGTTAATAAAGGCAGGAAAGTGAAGAGTGAAGGGTGAATGGTTGAAAAGTTGAAAGGGTTGTTACGAAAAAAGATACTAAGGCGCTAAGGCGCTAGGGCACTAAGAGGTTACGTTTTGAAAGGCGATAAGACTGCAAGGCGATAAGTTCTTATCAAAGTGAGGAGTGAAGGGTGAAGAGTGAAGGGGGTTGAAAGGGTGAAAAGTTTGTTTCGGGAAAGATACTAAGGTGCTAAGGCAAACGATAAAGTGAGGCGTGAAGAGTGAGTGGAGTAGAAAGGTTGAAAGGCCTACATGTCATCCTGAGCCACTCTGCCGAACAAAACGATTAAGTATCGTTTTGTGAGAGGGCGAAGGATCCCCCTTAAAACCCGATGGGATTCTTCGGTCGCTGCGCTCCCTCAGAATGACATGCGGTGCGCAAGGTGATTCTTCAGGCTTCGCCCTTAGAATGACGTGAAAAAATCCGGCAAAGTTCGTTTGCACTCATCAATGATGAAGAAAAAATTAATCCCTCGCACTACTCAAGATAATTTGCCAGAATATTTCGTATGTAATTCTGGGTTTCTTTGTATGGCGGAACCCCGTCGTACTTATCAACCGCTCCGGGGCCGGCATTGTATGCCGCAAGCGCAAGAATTACGTTGCCGTTGTATTTGTCAAGCATTGATTTTAAATACCTTGTGCCGCCATCGACATTTTGAACAGGGTTAAACGGATCTTTTACCCCGAGGCTTGCGGCTGTTGCCGGCATTAACTGCATAAGCCCCATTGCGCCGGCTTTTGATTTTGCTCTCGTGTTAAATCCGGATTCCTGCTTGATTACAGCCTTAATCAAATCCTCGTCAACATCGTGTTTTTCGGCAATCTGTGAAATCATGCCAAGAATCTGGCTTTTAGTAGCTGATGTTCTGTCTATATTCAAAACAGGCACCTGAACTTCTTCAACGCTTCTTGTGTTTTGAAGTTCCTCAAGTGCGGAATTTAGAGACATTGTCGGGTTTTGCTTTTGTATAATATTTGCATTAACGTTCATTCTCTGCGGCCCGCGCAAAAGTGAGCCGAAATCCGTTGTCGAAGCCTTCAAAACATTTTCAAAAGACTGAACATTACTTCTTGTGTTCGGGTAAATTGTATCTATCGGGTTTTGCGTCTGGGGGATTTCAGGGCCGTTAATCTGGTTTCTGAAATTTGCAACACGATTTTGAAGCTGTGCATATCTTTGCATAGCCTGAGCTTTGCCGCCTGAATTTAATAATCCCTGTATCATTTCCGAAAACATTTTTCGTCCCCTTGTCTTTGCAGGATAAAATCATGACTCTGTCCCGCATTATTATTCTATAACCTGTAACCTTCTTTGTTATCCTCTATTTGAATTAATGATTTTTCTTCAAATGTCAAAAAAGTTTACAAAAAGTCAATTTTTTCGCTTAAAAAATTTTTATATTAATAAGGGGAAATAAAGAGAAACTTCACATGGGGAAAATAGGACTTGCTTTGAATTTAATAGAACGCACCGCAAAGTTTGTCAAAACATGCGGCAAGGAAAGTGTTTTGATGACAAAGCCGCAGAATATTTCGAGGATTGATATTGAGGCACTCAGGTTTGCACCGCATATAAAAAAAGATGTCTGCACATTTACAAAAGACCCGACTTTAGCACCGGAACTTCTGGACGATATGTTAAAAATAAAAGGCTCTCAATCTGAAAAAGCGATGCAAATTAAAGACCGGTTTCTTCGCGCAATGGGGTACAGACATCCGGAGCTTGTCAAGGAGGGAGCATGTGGAAATGTTGATGGGGGTATCGATATTCTAGATGGAACATTAGGCTTTACTTCCGGAGTAGAAATCCCGCTGACAAAATTAATCCCTGCAGTAAGGCATGAAATGGATCATCTTGACAAAATCGCAAAATTAGTTAAAGTCGAAGGGGTAGAAATTGTTGAAGCAGCGCTGCAAAAAGGTTTAAATAGCAAAAAATTAAGGACATTTAAAAAATTTGACAGAGAATTCTGGCTTAAAATGAGTGAAGATGCAGATATTACAAATTTTGATTCTAAAAAATATCTAAAGGCTCTGGACAATTACAGATATGATTTAACAGCAGGACAACTGCATTCATTCTGGCAAACATTTAACCTGAATGAACTCTACTGTGCAAACGAATTTGAGAAATCAGCTTATTCCATACAAAAAAGAATTTCGAAATATTATGGAGAGGAACCTTCTCTGTCGGTTGATATTTTTGGTCCGGGCAAGCCTTTTGAAAAAATTAAAAATCTGATGATTGAACTGGTAAGTAAAAGAGAAATTTATGAACCGAAAGGTTTTAAAGGTGCGACGACATTTGACCAATTGTATATTACAGGAGTCGCAAAATCAGAACCCGAAGGAATTAAATGC
Organism: Candidatus Gastranaerophilales bacterium; assembly: GCA_944322665.1. Classification (GTDB taxonomy): domain Bacteria; phylum Cyanobacteriota; class Vampirovibrionia; order Gastranaerophilales; family Gastranaerophilaceae; genus Scatenecus. The sequence continues at coordinate 12,552 of CALUPM010000021.1, forward strand.
TTAAAATATCTCAGAGATTACGCAACCGGGAAAATTCCAAAGGACAATGAAAAAATTGCAAATGCGAACCAGAGATTAAATGAAATAGATTTCCGCTGCAGGCAGGATAAAAATAAATTTATAAAAATACTGGACGATATTTATAACAATCTTAAGGAAGAAAAATTTTCAATTGATGATATAGTGTAATTAGCAAGCAAGAGCTGATTTTTATAGCCGGCAGTAGCGGGTTTCTCAGAGCGGATACCTCTATTTAATAAACATACAATCCCCGTAGGAGAAGAATCTGTATTTGTTTTCGATGGCTTCTCTGTAAGCCTCAAAAATAAAATCCTTGCCAGCAAAAGCAGATACAAGCATTAATAGCGTTGATTTTGGCAGGTGAAAGTTTGTAATCAATTCATCAATAACTTTGAATTCATACGGCGGGTATATGAAAAGTTCCGAATGATCCCGGCAGGGTTTTATGCAGCCGTATTTTTGATAAGCTGTTTCTAATGTTCTGACGGTTGTTGTGCCGACCGCCACAAGCTTTTTGCCGTTTGCTTTTGCTCTGTTGATTTTTTCTGCTGTTTCTTCTGTGATTTCAAAGGTTTCGGAGTGCATTTTGTGGTCGGAAATGTTTTCACATTTGACGGGGCGGAAAGTGCCTAATCCTACATTAAGCGTTACATAAGCGATTTCAACCCCTTTGTTTTTTAGTTTTTCAAGAATTTCAAGCGTAAAATGCAAGCCTGCGGTCGGGGCAGCAACGGAACCCTCGTCTTTTGCGTAAACCGTCTGGTAGCGTTCAAAATCAAGTTTTTTCAAATCTTCTGTCTGGAGTTTTCTCTCAATATACGGCGGAAGCGGAATGTTGCCGTTTCTGTGCAGAACGTCCAAAACATCTCCTTCATAAAGAAGTTCAACAATCCAGCCGCCGTCCTCTTCTGTTTTTTTGACAGCTTTGACTGAAAGTTCATTGCTTATTTTGATTATAGTGTCCGGCTTAATGCGTTTTGAAGGTTTTATCAGAACTTCCCAGTAAGAACCCTGTGCGGGCTGAACTGCCGGAGAGTCTGAATTTTGGATTGTCCCGAGATTTTTAAGCAAAAATACTTCTATTTTTGCCCCCGTATCCTTATGCCCGATTAGCCGCGCCGGCATGACTTTTGTATTGTTCAGAACAAGGATTGAATTTTCGTCAATAAAATCGACAATATCATAAAAATGTTTGTGAAATATTGAGCGACAATCCCTGTTTAAAACAAGCATTCTGGAATTTTCGCGCCTGTCAGCCGGAAGCTGTGCGATTAGTTCTTCAGGCAATTCGTAATCATATTCCGATACAAGCATCTCAGCCTCTACTTCATCCCGAACTTTTTCTTCAAAGTATCAAGGATTGAACCGTTGACATCAGGCTTTTTCACATCAACAAGCTCTGCTTCAATAACCTTTGTTCCGTCGGTTGCCTGAACTTTTTTTGCGGCTTCCTCGGCGTCAATCTGCTTGTTTACAACGATAGTCTGGAAAACCTGAATTATGTTCGATACAATCAGGTAAATCAAAACACCTGCCGGAATCGGGATTATTACAAAAGTTGCAATAATCATAACCGGCATAAATGTGCCCATTGATTTCTGTATTGCCTGCTGTGTCGGATCATCCGGCATATTGTTTTTGTTCTGCGCCATCATCAGTTTCTGCGACAGCCACATCGTAAGCCCGAACAATGCTATCAGAACAAGCACATCCCAGTGGAACGAGTGTTCAACGGCTTTTGAAGGAACAGATGCCGTCAAAAGTCCGTCGTGGCGTTCAAACGTAACTTTTTCTGTTTCTTTTGTATTAACATCAGTTATCGTCAAATCAGCCTTTTGAATCTGGTCAAGCTGGCTGAATTTTAAGTCTAACTGATCAAGGCTGACTTTAAAATCAATATTTTCACCCGGAGTAAGTTCTCCCTGAATTTCAAGCGCTTTGTTTGGTTTGTCAACTTTTACGTTTTGAAGAGTTTCTGCCGGCAGGTAAACCGTCGCGGTTTTGCCTAAAATAAATGTGTCATACTTAGAAGCCCCCATAACACCGTCGTTAGAAATTCCCGCTGTTGCTCTGAGAGTTGTCGCAAGGCTGTTTATAAAAAGGAAACTGGAATCTCCTGCCATTTGTATAAACTGCGGACTCATCAATGCTGAATATAACAAAATGAAAACCGGCATCTGAATAAGCAGCGGCAGGCATCCGCCCATCGGATTGAACTTGTGTTCCTTATAAAATTCCATCAGCTTCATCTGCATTTTTTGCGGATCGTTTTTGTATCGTTCCTGTATCGCCTTAAGTTTAGGCTGCAGAGTCTGCATCTGGCGCATAGAACGCTGCTGTGAAACGTTCAGCGGCCAAAGGCACATTCTGACAATAATAGTTAAAACAATAATTGCTATTCCGTAGCTTCCGACAAATTGTGCGAGCATTTTCAATGCTTCAATGGTCAATGTTGTAAAATCCAATTTCCCTAATCCTCATAATAAATATAAATGTATATATTAATCTTATAACAAAAATACTTATCGTCAAATAGTTTAAAAGTGAGGAGTGAAGGGTGAGGAGTGAGGAGGCTTGAAGGGGTGAAGGGTTGAAAGTTTTGTTTCAGGAAAAGATACTAAGGCACTAGGGCACTAAGGCACTAGGAGGTTACGTTTAAAATGACGATAAGACTGCAATGCGATAAGTTCGTTACGTAAAATGATTCCTCTCTCCCTTCTTTAACCCGTTCAATTTCAAGAAGGTTGTTAGCAATAGAATTAGTAATAGAGTATATCGGATTAAACTTTGCCATAAATTTGCCGTATCCTTGCCGCTATTTTGCAACATTATTGCCGGAATGTCAAGCCGTAACATTGAATAACTCACATATATACATAAAATCAGTAAACCTTATTATTTTCTCTTACTTGTAGTAAGTTTCAACGCATCAAATTTCTCTCGTATCATAGGACTATTTTTCGTAAGTTTCCGTATACTTAAATCTTCCGCCTTGTCATTTGCAAGTTGTAAATGCTTATCTGAAGATAACAAGGCTTCTTTTGTTTTTTCAAGGTGTTTTATTGTTTTATCAATTTCTGCTATAGCTTTTTGAAACTTTTCACTTGATATACGTACATTTCTTGCAAATTTATCTTTAAAATCATTCATTTCCGCTTCAAAATTAGTAATATCAATGTTTTGTGCTTGTATCATTGCAAGTTCTTTTTTATATTGAAGTGAGTTTAATGCGGCATTACGGAGCAGAGTTATAATCGGAATAAAAAACTGCGGTCTTACTACATACATTTTCTCAAAATGATGCGACATATCAACAATCCCGGTATTATAAAGTTCGTTTTCAGGTTCAAGCAGTGATACAAGTACAGCATATTCACAATTCTTTTCTTTGCGGTCTTTATCCAGTTCCTTTAAAAAATCAGTGTTTTTCTTCTTTGTTGAGGTAGTATCAGTTTCATTTTTCATCTCAAACATAATTGAGATAAATTCCCCGCCGTCAAAGTCATAATCTCTGTAAATGTAATCCCCTTTACTGCCTGATTTGGCATCGTTATCTTTTTCAAAATATGCCTTTTGAAATCCTGTTGCTCTCAGACGGTTAAATTCTGTTTCACAGTGCTGTTCGAGGCTTTCGCCGACCATTTTTGTCGAAAGTTTCAGTTTGTAATCTTTCAGGCGTTCAATTTCTTCTTCTTTAAATCTTATCTCGGTTTCGTATTTATCTTTAATAGATTGTTCTTTAAGCTGGAATTCTTTTTCCGTTAATTCTTTTTCGCCTGTTAGTTTTGTTATACAGTTATCTTTTTGAGAAAGTTCTGTTTTCATTTTTGTTATAAGCTTATTTATTTCAAGTTCTTTATCTTTGTTAAAAGAGTCAAGTTTGTTTTTAAGTTCTGCTATTTCTTTATCTTTTTCTGCTGCGATTTCGTTTACGGCAGATTTTTTTATAAGCTGTTCCGTTTCAATTTCTGATTTCAGTTTTGCAATTTCAGCTTCTTTTTTATTTAATTTTTCAGTATATTCCCTTTCTGCTTCCAGTTTCGCAAGCTCAACAGAGTTTTCTTTATCCGATTCAAACTGTTTTTCTCTTGTCTGAATCTCTTTTGAAAACTCTTTATCCCTAACCTGTTTTACTATTGCGGCATAACCAGATTCATCCACCTGAAATACTTCTCCGCACTTAGGACATTTTATTTCCTGCATTATCTTACTCCTTTCAAAACAGTTATTATTTATATATATTATAATACTTTAGCAGGCTTAAGTATAGACGATGTTTACAACTTCGTCAACTTGACTTTTTTATTTACTTCTAAATGTTACGGTATCAGTATAAGTTTCAGTTTGGAGATTCGGCAGATACATTACCGTATAATTTTGTCTGTTATCGAGGAATTTTAATACAGCATTATCAAAGGAAGTATTTCCTGAACTTTCAACTAATTCATAGTTTCTTAACCGTCCCATTTTATCTACAGTGTATCTTACTTTTGCTTTCAGATTTTGATTCTTTGCAGGATATGAAAAACCGTCCATCAGGGCTGAACGCAAGTTAAACAAAAACTTTTCCTGCTCCATTCTTTTTAATTCTGATTTTTTAATAAGACGTTCGTGGAGTACCTGCTGATGTTGCCGCTAATATTTTAGTAGGTATTGACTTAGCTTATGGCAAGCATTCTAAAAAAAATAAACCTAAGGGATTTTAACGAACAATCTTTCGATTACATAATAATTACATAATGACAATAAAAAAGCGTTTCAGAAATTTTCTGAAACGCTTTTTTTTAAATGGTCGGGATGACAGGATTTGAACCTGCGACCCCCTCGTCCCAAGCGAGGTACGCTACCAAGCTGCGCTACATCCCGAAGTTTATGGAATGACGCTCCCAAGCCTCTCGCAAAACGATTGAGTATCGTTTTGCTCGGCAGAGTGCTGCATCCCGATAAAGAATAAAATTGTCAAGATTCGTTCCGCAGCTTGGTAGCTACGCTACCACCCTCCATCTTTTTTGATACTCAATCAAAAAAGCGGAGTCCTTGCTACATCCCGAAGTTTATACAGGGTGACGCTCCCAAGCCTCACACAAAACAATACTTAATTGTTTTGTTGTTTTGAATTTACTCCACGCTCGTGCAGTTCGCCTGAAGGATTTTGTCCTTGCCGGCTCAATGCCCTCGCTATCCGGATATTTGTCCGTCCGTAAACCTGTCAGGCAGAGTGCTGCATCCCGAAAATATTTATTTTTCAGACCTTACGGTCATTTTTAGTTTAAGATAAAAAATGTTTTAAGTCAATTAATTCTTGCGGTTGTCTATAAAATTCAGATGAACCCCTGCGCCGAACACAAGTCCTGCTATCAGATACGTCATCCACGCAAAGAAATAATTCCGCTTTAAAGGTTTTAAGTTAATCGTTTTATCCACTGTTTTTTTTAGTTTTGATGCGGCGTTAATTCCCCTGAATGACGCAAGTCCTTCTTCTATAATCGTCGGTAAAAATCCGGCAAAACCTATTAAACCTGCGTATTTCTCTATAAATGTTTTTTCTCCGTTTTCTTTTTTAGGGATAATCGCATTCAGTAAAAACAGCGACGGCGTAAGGTTCGGGAGTTTTGTTTTGAAGGTTTGCAAAAATTTTAAAAATTTGCCGGAATGCGCGTTAATCGCATGCCCGAGTTCGTGGAGAATAAGCGAGGGTTTTGAATCCGGTGCAACCGCAAGCTTCAATCCGTCTGCATAAAAAGCGTTTTCTCCTCTGGCAACAGGCGCCAGTAATTTGAAAAATCCTGAATCGTGCGGTCTGTATCTCTGTGCAATCTGATTAATATTACCGTCTGAAACGTATTCTATATTTATTTTGTCAGACAGATTGTGTTTGGAAAGCATATCTGAGGCAGCTTTTTCAACGTTTCCAGGGGTTGTAAATTCTTTTCCCTGCATAAGTTTTTCGCCGCACCATTTGGAAGCTTTCTGCAAAACAGCCGTGAGTGCCTGCAAAATCCCGAAAGTTACAAGTGGTTTTGCTTCTTCCGGAATAATTGGCTTTGGCTCAGGCTCAGTATAATATACCCTTGCCTGCGGCTGAGGGGTGAATAAATACCGGGTTTGAAGATATGGATTTGTTCTGATTTCTGTTTGCACATCTCTATAAAATCAGTAAAGATTTAAAATTGCTATTTTTTAATCTTATTTTTACAATTTTAAATCTTTTCAAACTCGGATTTTTCAGCGCCGCATACAGGGCAGAGCCATTCTGATGACAGTTCTTCAAATTTTATTACTTCTTTTTCTTCGTCGTATATGTAGCCGCAAATTTTGCAAATATATTTCATTTTATTAATCTCCTTCACTTATTGTGTAAATTATGTTAAACTCTGATTATGAAACAGAGTTGTAATGTATTAAAACAGAAAGTATATTATTCTGACACTGATTCTTACGGGGTTGTCTGGCACGGGTCTTATTTAAGATGGCTGGAAATGGGACGTGTTGACTGGTGCGAGATGATGGGGCATAATCTTACGGATCTTGAAAATCAGGATATCGTGATGCCGGTCGTTAATCTCAACATCCGCTACAAAGCCTCAGCAAAGCTTAACGATGGATTGATTATAGAAACTTATGTCAAAAGTTTCAACGGTCTGTCGGTTATCTTCGCCCAGACAATAAGGTCGGAGGAAACTTTAAAAACTTTTATTGAGGCTGAGGTAGAAGTTGTTGCAATCGGTAAAACTTCCGGCAAATTATACCGCCGCATGCCTTCTGTTCTGGCGGAAGTCTTTAAAAAGGAGGTTGAATGCCCTCTTACCGTTTGAATAAGTTTATAGCTTCCGCCGGAATTTGCTCCAGACGCAAGGCCGATGAACTTATTGAAAGCGGAGTTGTGTATGTGAACGGCAAAAAAGTTACGGAACTGGGCTTTCTTGTCAGTGATAAGGATAAAGTCGTCGTCAATCAGAAGCTTATCCGTCCGGTAAAACAAGAATATTACCGTTTTTATAAACCTGCTGGCTACATAACAACTGCTGACGATGAAAAAGGCCGGAAAACAATATACGATCTTCTGCCCGAAAGTATGTACCATCTAAAGCCTGTCGGAAGGCTTGATAAAGATTCCACAGGGCTTTTGATACTCACAAACGACGGAGATTTAATAAATGCGCTGACCCATCCGTCCGTAAAAATCCCGAAAGATTATCTGGTGTCGGTTGATTCACAGGTTCATCCGCATGAACTTGAGCAAATGGCAGCAGGGATAGAAATAGAACCGGACAAAAAGGCTTTCGCAGATATTACGGTTCTTGAGGCTGACAGAAAGCATACTCTGATGCAAATTACCCTCTATCAGGGGATGAACAGGCAGATAAGAAAAATGTTTGAGTATTTCGGATATGAAGTGAAAACTCTAAAAAGAATCAGGCATGGTATAATAACTTTAGACGGGTTAAAGCGCGGAGAATTCAAGCCGATTAAGCCCGCGCAGATTAAAGAATTGAAAAATTTATTGAACAGGATGAAGAAAGATGATTAAGGTCGCGATTACAGGAAACATAGCAGCTGGAAAATCAACAGTAGAAAAAATTTTAAAATCGTGGGGGTATTCCGCCCTGAATACGGATGATATTTCGCATGATCTTCTGGAAGGTAAAAAAGGTTCAATTCCTGAATTCAAAGGTTCCGGATTTATAGATATTAAGCAGGAAGTTTTGAAAGCTTTTAAAGGGTTTGACATACTGGATGCCGACGGTAATATTTCGCGGACAAAAGTCGGGAAAATTGTTTTTCATGACAAGAAAATGTTGAAAAAACTTGAGTCAATAATTCATCCTTTTGTAAGACTTAAAATATATGAATTTTTTGAAGCACATAAGGATGAAACGGTTATATTCGTATCAGTTCCGCAGTTGTACGAAGCCGAGATGCAGTATATGTTTGATAAGGTTATTCTGGTGTTTTCAGAAGACAAATACCGCTACAGGCGCCTTCTAAAGCGTGACGGATACACGGAAGAATACGCATCCGCACGTATAAGCGCCCAGATGCCGCAGGTGGACAAACTCCTTCTCTGTGACGATTGCCTTGAAAATGACGGTACAATCAGCGAATTAAAGGTAAGAATTTCATATCTGCTTAATGAATATAAGCATCTTGACCCTAAACGGGGACGAATACTCTAACTTTGTCAGATTCTTTGATATTGTTGTTTACAAAGAAACTTATGGCTCTGCCGTTCCCGTCAGTGGTTTCAGTATGTCCATAGCGTCTGCTGTATCCGGCATCTCCGGGAGCATAACAAAGAACACATCCTGCCGGAAGCTTATCAAGATCTCTTGCCTCAACTTTTACTTCTTTAAAATTGCGGTTGTTGCTTAGAATATCAGGCATGTCATCAGCATCCCCTGCCATATATGCTCCCAGTCCTGCCTGTGAAATTCCGTTTTTTACCGCTCTTGCGCAGTATCCGTTCTGTGCGCTTTTAAGTCCGTCTATTGTTTCTTCTGCAAGTTTTTTCCCTTTTGAGCTGTTATAGATTTTTTGAACTTCAGCAATTGTAGTTGTGGTTTTGGGTGCCGGGTGGGTTGAACCTTTTTTAGAAGCTCCGGTGCTGCTTTTTTTGAAAGAAAACAGCGGGGTGTCAAATGTAAGAGCCGGAAATTTAATTGGCGGAACCCCGTAATTAACCGGCTGAAATCCGTCTAGTGGAATGTCTTCCAGTTTGAAACTGTCAAAGTTCAAGCCTGCTGCAGGCATTACCGGATTGCTTATTAAAGAGCCGAACAAAGGCAGCTGCGGCGGCATAAAGGCATTAAACGTAAAAAGCGATACCGGCGGAAACTGCGGCATTCTGAAGAATGAGGGCATACAAAAACTAAAAGGCATAAAACCGCCCGTGCTGCCGGTAAAGTTTAAATTGTTAAAACCTAAAAATGAAAACGTCAAATTAATATTCCCCTTAATTTCCTCTTATATATATAAAGTATTTCATTAAGGGAAAATTGCCTGAAATTTACTTAATTTTTAATTTTGTAACGGATTTATTACAATTCCGGACAGAAGTTTTGGATAAAAGTAGGTCGATTTCTGGGGCATTCTGTATCCTGCAGTAGAAATCCTCTTTATATCCTCAATTTTTGGATAAGCCATAATAAAGGAGGCTTCAGCTTTGCCGGAATCAATCATATCAAATGCTTCATTTTCGACTTTTATATATTTTATGCCGTCCTGCGCCATCTGTTCTTCTTCCGTAAATCCGAGTTCTTTTGTGAGGATAACTTTATGCAAAACTGTCAAATCAAGATTTTTTAATACCTCAGGCACCTTGAATCCGTCAAGGATTCCGCTGACATCTTCTCTCAGGGTCAGGAGGTAGAATTTGTTGACGTTTTTCATATAAAGCCCCATTGCAATCTTATTTTTTGCGGATTTTTCAATTGCCAGCAAAAATTCTTTTTTAATCTCGAGCTTGTTTGCGCCTGTGAAATTGTAATCTTTTACGTCAAAATATTTTTTGACGGTTTCAAGCAGTACGTAAGGCTCAATCCATTTTGTAATAATTCTGTGGGTCGGGTAGATAAGCAAATCGTCATCCATATTCGTAAAATAACTCATGACATAATTTGCCTCTCCCGCGTTTTCACCGAGAAAGTTTCTGTAATTGAGCGCTGTTTCGTATCTGTGATGTCCGTCTGCAATCAATAAAGTTTTGTCTTTCAGAACCTCTTCAATCAGACGGATAGTCTGTTCATCTTCAATTTTCCAGACTGTATTTCTCACCCCGTTGTCGTCAGTGACGTCAATAAACGGGGCTGAAGAAAGGTCTACAGCATTTTCAATCTGTTTTTCGGGATCCGAGTAGACCATAAAAATCTGAGAGAAATTAGCCCTGCAGGCTTTTGTAAGTTTCAGCCGGTCTTCTTTCGGCCCGCTCATTGTAAATTCATGCGGAAGAATGTTTCTTGTCGAAAAATCCTCGATTTTGTTTCTTGCTATGAATCCTTTTCTTGTGACTTCTTTCCCGTTAAGTTTGTATTTCTGGACAAGATATAATATAACAGGCTTTTCGGTTCTGATTAAAATATCGTTTTTAATCCATTCTTCAAAGCTTTTAGAGGCGTCTTCATAAGGATCTTGGGCATTTGAGAGAATAAGCCGTGTAATATTGTAGGGGCTCCTTTGGTAAAGCTCGTCCCTGTATTTGCTGCTTATAACGTCATAAGGCGGCGCTATAACGTCATTTATATCAACTTTATCCTGATTGTAAACAAGTGCTTCAAGCGGTTTGATTTCTATTGCCATAATCCCCTCTTTTGCTTAAACAAGTGCTTCTTCCTGATTGTTTTTAAACTGCATTTCGTATAATTTTCTGTAAATTCCGTCCGGAAGCATCATCAGCTGGTCGTGCGTACCGAGTTCAGCGAGTTCCCCGTCTTTGATAACGGCAATCCTGTCGGCATTCTGGATTGTTGACAGCCTGTGCGCAATAACGAATACAGTTTTGTCCTTAATCAGGTTGTCAAGCGCTCTTTGAACAATAGCTTCCGATTTATTGTCGAGTGCGGAGGTTGCTTCATCTAAGATTACAACCGGTGCGTTTTTAAGGATTGCGCGCGCAATTGCAACCCTCTGCCTCTGTCCGCCCGAAAGGGTCGTTCCTCTTTCGCCGACAATTGTATTCAGTCCGTCCTTAAGTGCGTCTATAAATTCATCCAGATGCGCCATTTCTATTGCTCTGTCAAGTTCTTCTTCCGTTGCGCCCTCATTGCCCATCATAATGTTATCTTTTATGGTGCCGGAAAACAGAAAGTTGTCCTGAAATACGAAAGAAATATTATCCCTTAAGGATTTAAGATCAAAATTTCTTATGTCAGTTCCGTCAAATTCTATTGAGCCTGATGTTACGTCGTAAAATCTGGGCAGCAGGTTCACGACAGTGCTTTTGCCGCCGCCTGAATTTCCGACAAGAGCGATAGTCTCATTCTTGTTGACAGTAAGGTTAAAGTTTTTAAGAACAGGTTTGTCTTTTTCATATTCAAAATATACATTTTTAAATTCGATTGTTTTTTCAAGAGTGTGCATTGCATAAGGCTTTGCGGGAGATGTAATCTGCGGAACAAGGTCAAACAGTTCAAAGGTTCTTCCCATTGCAACAAAAGTTGTCTGGAGGGAAGTGAGAGTATTTCCGAGAGTTTTGGTCGGCTTGTACAGCAGAAGAAGCGAGGTTACAAATGACGCAAAACTTCCTGCAGAAAGCTGGCCGGTAAGTATCAGGTGGTTCCCGTAAGCCATGACAAGCGCAATTCCGACAGAACAAACCGAATACATAATCGGAGACATCCAGCCGACTCTTTTGCTTAAGGACATTGCAAGGTCAAACTGCTGGTGAATCTGCCCTTCAAACTTTTTGTTCTGCATATCTTGAAGGTTGTACGCTGCAATTATTTTGTTTCCGGCAAAAGTTTCGTTGAAGTTTGTCGTCATATTCCCGCCGACAACCATTGTCGCGTTAGAAACTTTTTTAATCTTTTTTCGTATAAAAATTACCGGCGTAATCGCGATTGCCATAACGGAAACCCCGATAATGGCAAGCTTCCACGAGGTGTAAAGCAGAACGGCAACAAGCCCCGCAAGTCCGAATACATTCGCAATAAAAGATTTTAAGCTTTCAATTATTGATTTTGAGGCAGTTTCCGGGTCTGTCAGAAATCTTTGAAGCACAAGTCCCGACGAATTCACATCATAAAACTGCGGATCAAGACCTGTGAGTTTCCTGAATAAATCGACTTTCAGTGAGTTTGAAATTTTGTTTCCTGTCCAGTCGGTCAGGTAATTGCTTGCATACTTCAAAACGCCCTGAAACAGAGCAAAAGCAACTATACCGAACGGAATTATCGCAGCAAGAAATGTCTGGATATAAATGGTTTGACCTAGAAATGTCCACGTCTGATCAGGACTTCCGTTTACCACATAATCCATATAAGGTTTCAGAGCAAGCGCCATAACCCCGTCAAGAAGCCCTAAGGGTACTGCTATTGCAATGTTTATTAAAGCTCTGCCCATGACAGGTTTTATATAAGGATAAAGTCTTTTTAATAAATAGCCGTAGTTAAAAGCGTCTTTTGACGTGGTGTCCTTTAGTTTGTATTCCATTCCATACCCCTTATTTCTTAAATTTAATTATTGCATAAATATGTCTGATTTACAAAAAATATTTTTCAGGTATATTCTTATTTGTATAAAAAAAAGAAAATCGGAGTTTCAAATATGCAAATCTGTGTAATAGGAACGGGATATGTCGGACTGGTTGCAGGAACCTGTCTTGCGGATATGGGTAATGATGTAATCTGCGTTGACACTGACGTTTCTAAAATAGAACAGCTGAATAAAGGGCTTGTGCCGATTTATGAACCGGGACTTGAAGAGCTTATAAAATCCAATGTCGTTGATAACCGTCTGTCTTTCACGACTGATGTTAAAACTGCCGTTGAAAAATCTCTTGTTTGTTTTATTGCTGTCGGAACCCCGCAGAGTGAGGACGGATCTGCTGATCTTGAATACGTTCTTGCCGCCGCTGAAAGTATAGGCCAGGCTATGAACGGCTACAAAGTTATTGTCAATAAGTCTACTGTTCCGGTCGGAACTGCTGATAAAGTCGAAACGATTATCAGAAAATATTATTCAGGCGAGTTTGACGTTGTTTCAAATCCGGAGTTTCTAAAACAGGGGGCGGCAGTTGAAGATTTTCTTAAACCCGACAGAATTGTTATCGGCTCAAATTCTCCAAAAGCAACCGCTGTTATGCAGGAACTGTATGCCTCATTTTTCAGAACCGCCAGCAGGTTTGTTATTATGGACGTAAAATCTGCCGAAATGACAAAATATGCCGCAAATTCGTTTCTCGCCTTAAAAATATCTTTTGCAAACGAGATGGCAAACATCTGTGAAAAAATCGGTGCGGACGCCGAAATGGTCAGAAACGGAATGTGCTCTGACAAAAGAATCGGCACACAATTTTTCTTTCCGGGACTCGGATACGGCGGAAGCTGTTTCCCGAAAGATGTAAAAGCGCTTCTTAAAACAGCAGCAGACTGCGGCTGCGAACACAGAATTCTTGACGCCATAAACGATGTCAATAAAGAACAGAGAAAAGTCTTTTTAAACAAAATATTCAAACGTTTCGGCAGTGATTTAACCTGCAAAACATTTGCGGTCTGGGGGCTTTCTTTTAAACCCAAAACAAATGATATAAGAATGGCGCCTTCTATCACAATCATTAATGAACTTCTAAAGCGCGGCGCAAAAATCCGTGCCTTTGACCCGAAGGCAATGGAATCCGCTTACAACATCTGGGGAGGACAGATTTATTATGCAAAAAACTCCTACGATACTCTGGAAGGTGTGGATGCAATGCTTCTCCTGACTGAATGGAACGAATTCCGCCGCCCTGATTTTGACAGAATGAAATCTCTGATGAAAACACCGGTTATCTTTGACGGGCGCAATCAATATGAAGCAGAACGTATGATACAAAGAGGTTTTGAATATTACTGCATAGGGCGAAAACCTGTTGAAAGTCGTGATATTTTGAATACTTCTCTTTCGCAGGTTTAATTTTTAGACTTATATAGCAAATTCCAAAAAAAATTTCAAAACGGCATCATCTAGAGGTGTAAGCGAAGACACCCTAAAACCGCAAGTGGATTCTTCGGACTAGCGTCCTCAGAATGACGTAAAACCAATGATGTCATCCTGAGCCGCACGAGCAGAGGGTGAATGGCGTTAGCCGTACACGTTTATCGCGGGTGCGAAGGCGAAGGATCCCCTGAAAACGTAAAGAGATTCTTCGGGCTGAAGCCCTCAGAATGACGTACTTTTTATAATATTTTCGGAATTTGCTATATAAGTCCTTTAATTTTTCGTGGCAATTT
>CALUPM010000022.1 GCA_944322665.1 Candidatus Gastranaerophilales bacterium
CATTCCGCAGTCAAAATCTGCGGCTTACATAAATGCGATGAAAAAACGGGTAAACCGCCAGCAGCTTGAAAATGAAACTTGGGCGTGTGTTTCAAAATACACTACCAATCAAATGTTTGTACAGTCCGAAAAAATATCGAAGGAATGCTTCGGCAAATGGGTGCAGGATTATTACACCAAAAATCAGGATTTGCTAAAACTTTTAAAATAAATTAGAAACACTCCTTTTAAAGAAAAGGAGTGTTTTAATTATGATTATTAAATTTACTTATTGTACAGCCAGATTTTGTCCTGACGTCATTTGATTTAAAACTTCTATTGCTTTTTTAAGCTGAACATCGTTTTTATTTTTGATATCTTCTTCCGTTAGTTCAACGACGATATCGGGAGTTATTCCTTTTTTATTAATATCCGTACCGTTCGGGGTCAGGTATTTCTGGATTGTAATGTTGATTCCGGCTTCATAGGGAAGTTTGTTAATCTCCTGAACAAGCCCTTTTCCGAAGGATTGTTCGCCGACAATAACAGCTCTGCGGTTGTCTTTCATAGCGCCGGAGAAGATTTCGCTGGCTGACGCCGAACCTTTGTTAATAAGCACTACAACCGGTTTTGTTGTCAAAACTCCGGCAGTTGCTCTTGACGTTTCTTTGTAACCGTCACGGTCTACAGTTGAAACTATTGTGCCGCCGTCAAGAAACATATCCGAAATATAGATTGCGTTTGACAGAAGCCCGCCCGGATTTGAACGAAGGTCAATAATGAAGCCTTTTTTGTTCTGGCTCTGGTTAAGAATTGATTGAAATTCCGCTGCAGCGTTGCGGCTGATAAAGGAACTCAATCTTATATAAGAAATATCATCCGGAACTTTCATCTCAAGCGGCGTTTTCTGTGAAATTGATTTAACTTCAATTTCCGCACGCGTGATTGTATAAGATTTCGGCTCCATATCTTTGCGTTTTATAAGCAGAGTTACCTGTGTGCCTTCCTTGCCGCGGATTTTGTCGGCGGCTTTGTCAACCGTAATTCCTTTTGTAGAAACCCCGTCGATTTCAAGGATTTCATCATCTGCTTTTAAACCGGCTTTTTCAGCAGGAGTGTCCTCAATCGGGGCTATAACCATCAGTTTGCCGTCTTTTACACCGATTTGAATACCGATACCCTTCAGAGAACCCTTGATAGAACTTGTTTCTTCCGCAAATTCTTTCGGGTCAAGAAACTTTGTATAAGGGTCGTTAAGGCTTGCAACCATTGTGTTTATGGCAACATAAGCATCCTCGTTTGTCCGTATATACCGGTCATATTTGTGGCGCCACTTGTTCCAGTTCTGGGCGTTGTTTGTCTGGTCTACGTATTTTGTGTTAATCAGACGCCAGACATTGTCATACAATTCAACCGGAGTGTAGGCAAATACGTTATCCCTGATAATCCAGCCGAAAAGGATTACGAAAAGCCCCATGAATATAAAACTTTTTCTCATAATGTTTCTCATTCTTTAACTTTTTCCTCCAAATTACTCTCAATTTCATTACCTGTTGCACAACCTGTATTACTTAAGATGTTTTTTCTTAAAATTTGTTGCATGTATTTTTTAATCTTCAGGACAATGACCTTAAGAGTACATATTCATTATATCATAATTACCTCTAAAAAACCGTTTCAGCAGAAATATTTTAAAATTTCGTTATCAACCATTTTGTACTCCTTGACCGAGGCGCAGTCTGAAGGAAGAATAAACACAATCCCGCCGGATTCCGCTTTTTTGTCAAGTTTCATTGCCGGTAAAACTTTCTTTATGTCAAAATCCGGAATTTTTTTAAAGTTGTATTTTTTTATCAAATCTTCCGCGACAAATTTGTAGCTTTCCAGAATATCTCCCCTTTTATAAGCAAAATCAAATGCAAATTCAATCCCTTTGACAACTGCTTCTCCGTGGGTATATTTTCTGTAATTTGTAAGCTTTTCTATTGCATGAGCACAGGTGTGGCCGAAATTGAGAATTTTTCTTAAATTTCCCTCTTTTTCATCTTTTTCTACAACGGAAATCTTCAGCGAAATACAAATTTTAATAAGTTCTTCAAGTGTTTTACTGCTGCGGGAGAGAATTTTTCCGGAGTTAAGACTCAGGTAGTTGATAAGCCCGAAATCTTCACTGCAGCCGCAGGATTTTTCAATAAATGCGTATTTGACAACCTCGCCGAGTCCTGTCTTAAACTGTCTGTCATCAAGGGTTTTCAGAAAATTTGTATTAATTAAAACGCAATCCGGCTGATAAAAACTTCCGATTAGATTTTTGCCCCATTTTGTATCAACACCGGTTTTCCCGCCGACTGAACTGTCAACACAGGCTAATAACGTTGTCGGAATTTGTATAAGATGAATTCCGCGCATATAAACAGACGCCGCAAAACCCGCAATATCACCGCAGACTCCGCCGCCTGCCGCTATTATATAATCCTTGCGCGTCAGGTTAAGTTTCAACGCTCTTTCAAGAATTTTTTGACATGTTTTTAAATTTTTTTCTTTTTCTCCGTCTTTAAGAATGAAAATCCTTTCTTTTGGAAGGTTAAGGAAATTCCCGTAAAGTTTAAAAACCTTTTCGCTAATAACCGCAAGACAGTTGTTTTTGCCGGTTATATCAACGACTTCGCCGTAAAGAGCCGGAATGTCATTGTTATCAATTATTATCGGGCAATTTTTTTCAGCCGCCGGAATTTTGACATTAAGACTTTGCATTGATAACCCCCATAATTTCTCCGGCTACGACCGCCGGGCTTTTTCTGTCTGTGTCAATAATGTAGTTTGCTTTTTTGTAATTGCCTTCTCTGAGGGAAAGGATATGCGCGATTTTTTCGACAGAAAAATTCTTCCTTAAAAGCGGACGGTGGTTTTCAGCCTTAATTCTCTCGTAAATCGCGGCGGGAGAAGCTTTCAGGAAAAACACCTTAGAATTTTCCAGAAGCCGCCGCCTGTTGTCGGGATCTTCAAAAGCGCCTCCGCCGGCTGAGATTATCTGATTGTCATTTTGCGTGAACTGTTTTATTTTATTAATTTCCAGTTCTCTGAAGTGGGGCTCGCCGTATTTGAGAAATATTTCGGAAATTTTTTTGCCGGTACTTTTTTCTATTTCACTGTCAATATCGACAAGCCTGTATCCGGGCAGAACTTTTGCAAGAATCTGCGCCGTTGTTGTTTTTCCGCACCCCATCATTCCAATCAGCGTGATATTATTCTTCATAAAATTATTTTACATTAAACAAAATTTTTGGGGTTGTAATAATTTTAAATTTCGCAAAAGGCGAAAGGGGTAAAAGGTGAAGAGTGAAGAGTGAGGAGAGTTGAGGAAGGCGATAAGTCCTTATCAGAGTGAGGTGTGAAGGGTGAAGGGTGAAGTGAGTTGAATTGTTAAAAAGTTGAATAGTTGAAAGGTTTGTTTCGGAAAAGATACTAAGGAGCTAGGGCGCTAAGGCACTAGGAGGTTACGTTTTGGAAGGCGATAGGACTGCAAGGCGATAAGTCGATAAGTTCTTATCAAAGTGAAGCGTGAAGGGTGAAGGGTGAAGTGAGTTGAATTGTTAAAAAGTTGAATAGTTGAAAGGTTTGTTTCGGAAAAGATACTAAGGAGCTAGGGCGCTAAGGCACTAAGAGTTTTCGTTGTGAAAGACGATAAGACGTTAGGACGTAAAGACGTTAAGTTCGTTACGTTAAATAATCCTCTCGCCCTTTGTGGCATGCTGGTTAGGAACCGGCGAAAAAACTTTCCCCTTGCCTTTTGCATTTTAAAGGCTTAATTTTGCTATTTTGGTACCGAAAAGATTTTCAATGTTCACTCCGGAGAGAACATAAGATATCAAATCATTCGGATTAAGGTTTGCAAGGCTCTTAATCTGCGGGAATGCTCCGACTACACGGGTATTTGTATATCTTTCAATTAATTTAGGCAGATTTTTAATATTTTCGTCATCAGTTCTCATCGGACAGTCAAAAAGAACTACTCCGCTGATTTTAACGTTTTTGGCAGACGCGTGGTTAATCATCAGCAGAATATCGTTTAAATTTGTCATAGGAGAAACTACAAACACAAGCGGAAGGTTCAAAAGTCTGACAAGATCTATCTCAAGCAAATTTCCGCAAATGGGCGCCGCTATCCCGTCCGTTCCTGATACAAAAAAACAGTCGAATTTTTCTCTCACACTTGTATAGTCTTCAAAAATTCTGTCAAAACTTATTGTCTGTCCTTCTTTCGCCGCGGCATTCAGCGGGATGTCTTTGTTCTTAAACAGATAACTGTAGTAAGTTTTTATGTTGTTGTCAATATGCTTGACATATAAAAGGTCAGGAACGGCCGGTCTGCCGTTTCTGAAAAAACTTCCGGCGTGAATCGGCTTGTACACTCCTGTGGAATACCCGAGACTCTGCATTGTTGCGGCAATACCCGCAGTAACAAGCGCTTTGCCGTAGCTGTTTTCCGAACCCGTTACAAAGATATCTAGCATAGCTAAATCCTAGCATGGTCAGCCGTTGATTGCAAAGTAAACTTCTTTAAGTCGTTTTTTACTTATGTGTGTGTACAATTGCGTTGTCGCAACATCGCTGTGTCCGAGAAGCTCCTGTACAACCCTTAAATCCGCACCGTTTTCTATTAAGTGGGTCGCAAATGTATGCCTCAAAGTATGCGGGGAAATTGATTTGTGAATTTTTTCTCCCAGTTTGTGTATAAAAGTGTAAACTTCCTGTCTGGTTATGTTTTTGCCATCTTCTGTCAGAAGAAGATTTTTTGACGTAATTCTGTTTTTCTGGAGAATAAAATCGCGCTTTTTTTCGTAGTCTTTTATTGCTTTAAGTGCTTTTGAACCTATCGGGACAATCCTTTCTTTAGAACCTTTGCCTGTACATTGAAGGTATTTCGCGGACAAATCCATATCATTAATTTTCAAATTTACAAGCTCAGAAACTCTCAATCCGCAGCCATATAGAAGTTCCAGAATAACTTTTTCGCACGTATTCAGGTGCTGGGAAAGAAGAGTATTAATTTCTTCTACCGTCATGACTTTCGGGAGTTTTTTTGGGATTTTTGGCTGTTCGAGTGTAAGCGCAGGATTGGTTTTGCAAAATTCGTTTGCGCAGAGCCATTTGAAAAATCCTCTTAATGAGGCAGTTTTTCGCATAACGCTTGACGGGGTGAGGTTTTTATCGTGAAGCATCATTATGTAGCCGTTTATGTGGCTGCGGGTGATATCCGGAAGTGTTTCGACGCCTTTTAACGTACAAAAGTCCAGAAATTCCGAAAGATCCCGTCTGTATGCCTCAATTGTGTTTGAAGCAAGACCCTTCTCCACTTCCAGATAATCAAGATATTGCGATAAAATTTGAAGATCCATAACATTAAAATTTACTCTTTTTTCTAAAATTTTTCAAGGTTTTAACAAAAATACTGCGTTTTAAGATTTGTAAATATTTAATCGACCGGATTGTACTGATTAGCGGTATAAATTTGTTGCAGATAGGGAAGTTTGACTGATTTTTTTCATTCACCCGTTCAACTCTCCTCACGCTTCACCCTTCACGCTTCACTTTGATAAGAACTTATCGTCTTTTCGTCTTATTAATTAAAATTCCTCATAATCTCATCAAAATTATCCCCGCCGTATTTGAGAAGAACTTCGTTCAGCAGCACACAGGCAACTCTGGCTTCGGCGATAACAGCGCAGGCTTCAACCGCACAGGTGTCCGAACGTTCAAAATATGCTTCCGTTTCTTCTTTTGTCTGTGCATCTACCGTTCGTAAAGGCTTTCTCATTGTCGGAATCGGTTTCATTGAAGCAAAAACCTGCAGATTTTCACCGTTTGTCATGCCGCCCTCAATCCCGCCTGCATTGTTTGTTTCGCGGACAATCTCCCCGTTTTCGACAAACATTTCATCATGAAACTTGCTTCCGCGAAGTTTGTAGGAGTGGTGATTCCCGATGGAAACCGTTTTAACCGCCGGAATACTCATAACAGCCTGCGCAATCCGCCCGTCAAGCATTCTGTCCCAGTGGACAAAAGAGCCTAAGCCAACCGGCATGTTTTCATAAATCACAACAAATTTTCCGCCGAGCGAATCCCCGTCCGCACGTGCTCTGTCAATTTCTTCATGGAATTTTGCAGAATCTTTTTCCGTTCCGATTTGAAGAATTCTCGAATAACCTCTTATATCGAATTTTTCAAGAATTTGTTTTGCAACAGCGCCGACGGCTGTTTCTATTGCGGTTTTTCTGGCGCTTGAACGCTCAAGAATGTTTCTCAAATCCTTCTGGTTATACTTTACAGAACCTGCAAAATCAGCATGCCCCGGGCGGTAGGTTGTAAAAGATTTTTCGGCGGTTTCATCTTCCGGCCGGATACTCATAATCTTTTCCCAGTTTTCATAATCCCTGTTATAAATTACGAGAGTAACCGGCGCGCCGGTTGTTTTGCCAAACCTTACGCCTGATGTAATTTCCACGGTGTCGGATTCAATCTTCATCCGCCCGCCTCTGCCGTAACCCTCCTGACGGCGTTTTAGTTCGGCATTGATAAAGTCAGGGCTTATTTCAAACCCTGACGGCAATCCTTCTATTATTGCGGTTAAGCATTTTCCGTGGCTTTCTCCGCCTGTTAAAAATCTGAATTTTTCATACATAACTTTTCTCTCTTTTATTTTGAACCGCTGATTAAACTATATATCCGGCGCAAAATTTAAGATTACTACTTGTTTGCGTATTTAAGAAATATTTGCTGTTTTGTCTGCATCATTTCTTCCGTAATCAGCCATTTCCCGTCCGGTTGTTTTTTCAAAATCATATATGTTTTGAGTTTGTAAGTTTCGCCTGTCGGCTGGCGCAGAGAACTTACCTTGTAGCCGTCGCCTGATTTTGTGACAGTTATGTCAGTATAAGTATTTTTATATTTTCTGAGTTTTGCGCCTGCCTGACCGAGTTTCATCTGCTTCATATAAGTTGCGGTGTCGGTTGTAACATCCACAAGCCCTCCGTCAGGTTTTACCACCTGTCTTATAATTTTTGCATTCGGCGAGTACATTTTTTCTATTGTCGGACTGTAATTGTTTGCGGCATTTACATAGTTTTCAAAAAAAGCCTTCGCGTCAGCCGCATCATCCGCCAGTGCAGTTAATCCACATGCCAGAAATATTCCCGATAAAAATACTGTTGATAAAAATTTTTTCATTATTTTCTCCTTTTTCCTGCAAAAATATAACGATTTACAGAACAAAAAAGTTCGTTTTTAAATATTTTATCATAAAAAAATTTCCGGCGCATTAAACAAAATGAGGGAGTTATGTAGCATATTCCACCAAAAATTTTCAAAACAGCGTCATCCTGAGCCGCACGAGCAGAGGGTGAAAGGCGTTAGCCGCACCCGTTTATCGCGGGTGCGAAGGCGAAGGATCCCCTAAAACCGCAAGGGGATTCTTCGGGCTAAAGCCCTCAGAATGACATGCTTTTTATAATATTAGTGGGATTTGCTATATAAGTACTCAAATAATACTGTTACATAATAAATCAGTGGACAAAGTTTCAAAAATAAGTATAATAACTCTTATGGAAAATTTAAATTTAAACAATCTTATTGCCAGATACATAAACTACAAACCGGTAACATCTGCATCCTCAAATAATATCAATCAGACAAACACTCCCGCAAATACGTCTGCCTCCGGTGCTTCCGCAAACCAGACATCCTTCACTTCCGCAGCTTCCGCTAATATTCAGATGGGTAACCTCTCTAACGCTGACCGTTCAATTTATATTAAAGATTTGATGAAACTGCCAAAAAATTTGAACGAACTTATTTTTATGCTTCAAAAAAATCTTAATCAAATGCAATTTAACCGTATGTTTGAACAGCAGATGGCGGCAAGAAGAAACCTTCTCTCTCAGACTCAGGCTCAAATTTTAGCCCAGCTTCAGGGGCTTTCGACAAGTGAGATTAAAACTATGCTGAATACTCAGATGAACGCTCAGGCTGCAAATACTTTGAAAAATCTTCAGCTTGCCCCGAATATGCTGATAAATATTGCAGATATTTCTACCCTTATCCAGACAAACGGAAAAGATGCCGTGACAAAGCTTATTCTGGCAATGACCGCCGCCTCTAAAGGCGGAGTCAGTGACTTAAGCCAGCTTAAAGATACCGCAAAACTCATCAATGCAAGTATCGCGCTTGCCTCAACCGACAATCCTGCGCAAACTTTGAAAACTCTTATGCTTTTGTATCTTCCGTGGCTGCCTCTCCACGAAGGCGTCGGGTTTGATCTGGATGTCGAAACTTCAAGCGAAAGCGGTGCGGATGACGAAAGTCTATTAATCATTACAATTACAACCGTAAACTACGGCGTTGTTAAAGCCGTTCTCTTTCTTGAAACGTCTAATTCCGTCCAGATAAACATTGAATGCGATGAAAAATTTCCTAAAGATGAACTTTTGCTAAGGCTTCAAAGCGAACAAAAAAATTATTCAATGCAATCTGTAATCTCTTTTGATACAAAAAAATCTCCGGACAATACCCCGAAACCCGAAGTTACAAACGCAAAAATCAATATGTCGCACGCAAATGAAATCAGCCCTTATCTTCTTCTTGCCGCACACTCTATAATCCGCAACACTATTGAACTTGACAGAATTTCCGGATAAAACTGTTTCCGCCCCAAATTGGTTTAAACAAATGATGATTTTTTTTCACAAAACATTATAATCATGGTATGAAAAAGTCTTTAATTTTGCTGGCAGCTTTAATATTTTCGACAAATTCCGCTTTTGCTTTTTTCTGGCAGGAGGATACGATTGATACCGAAGGCAAAGGCTATCTCGGCACTCTGCCTAACCTTACAAAAGAATACGAGCCGGCAGAACCCTCCGAAAGTGCTCCTATTTTTGACAGAACAAAACAATTCCACAGCGCCAACGAACTCCGCCCTATCCCCAGGGACGACGCCGCTTTCGTTAATATTATTCTAAAACCGGACAAAACAAGTCCTTATATTAACGATCTTAACGAATTTATCCTGATACTGGAAAAAATTTACGACTCCATTGAAAATCGCGAAGATGTTCAAAAATTTGCCGCGAAAGTTTATTTCTTCAAAAAACACGCCGACTATTTCAGAGATAAATATGCAAACAAACCCGAAAGCTTCTTTATCAGTTATCAAAAACTTCTTGAGCTCAGCCTCAGGGCAAATACGGTTTCCGCTTTAAGAACCGAAGCAGAAAAATACAAACCGTATCTCGCATATTCAGGCTCCGGCAAAGTTTACAATTCCGAAAACATTGACCGGCAGCTTGAATATCTTAAAAACGAGATTGAATCGGTTATTGTTGTTCTGAAAGAAGCCGAATAACTATCTTTTTCTGTGTGTAAATTCGTATATGAATGCTTTATTTCCGCTTATACTCGGACAAACCTGTGAAATTTTATCTTTATTTTTAGATTTCAATATAATCGGATTGCGCTGGCTGTCCAAAACCAGATGCAATTCATAAACATCAGGCGTTTTGGAATTTTCAATACTGCACTGGATGACATCCTTACCGGTAAAAGTATGCCCCTTGATTACGCTGCCAAGACCTGTTTTTACAACATAAGTACAGTTGCCGCTTTCACCGTCACAGGCAATATTTGTTATTATCTTACCGTTTTGAATAACAGCAAATGTACAAAGTCCTGCTACGATGATTACCAGTGCTACACCTAATGAAATTAATACGTTTTTCTTGTTCATTATCTTACTCCCCATTTTTGTTGTAATTTTATTAACTTACCCGATTGTGCATAATCCATCAGGAAAAAGTCTACAAATTCTCTTAATTTTTGTGACTCTTTTCCTTTTCTAAAGGCTATTGCGTAAGGTTCCACGGAATATCTTCCGGGCAAAAGCTTTAATGTTTTGTCATCATAAACATAAGGCAAAAGTACTGAATCGTCTGCAATTATAGCTTCGGCTTCACCGGCTTTCAAAGCGTCAACTGCTTTATCATAATTTTTGTAGCCGATAACCGTTGCTGACGGCAATGCTCTTCTTACACTGCCCTCGCCTGTCGAACCGTAAACAATTATTACTCTTCTGCCGTCTAATTCTTTTAATGTTGTAATTTTGCTCCAGTGCGGAACCATTACTGCCTGCCCCGCTTCATAATAAGGAACTGAAAAATCCATTATTTTTTTGCGATTGTCTGTAATTGACATAGCCGCAATCAGCATATCAACTTTACCGGAGTTTAATACAGAAATTCTGTTCTGAGCCGTAACAGGAACATATTCAACCGCATTTTCATACTTATTCAAAAGTGCCCTTGCAATATAAGAACCTAAATCAACATCCAGACCGTAGTTATATCCGTCTTTACCTATAAAACCGAACGGCTTTGCGTCCACTCTTACCCCTATTACAAGTTTTTTTCTGTCAAGAGCCGCCTGCAAAGTGCTTTCATACTTCTTTTTTCCGCAGCCGCAAAGGATTAGCGTCATTAATAGAAAGGTACAGACTATCTTTTTAAACATAAGCGATCCTTCTTCTTATAATAAAAATAATAATGGACTTCCATAAAAAAGTCAATAAAAACAAAAAAGAAAAGCCTCTTTTTAAATCAAGAGGCTATACACTATGACTATGATTCTACGTATTCTCTTAAGCGTTTGCTTCTGTTCGGATGACGAAGCTTTCTTAACGCTTTAGCTTCAATCTGTCTTATGCGTTCACGTGTAACGCCGAAAAGCTGGCCGACTTCTTCAAGAGTTCTCTGGCGGCCGTCGTCCATACCGAAACGAAGCCTTAAAACATCACGTTCTCTCGGAGAAAGTGTGCACAGAACTTCTGCAAGGTCTTCTCTCAAAAGTTCCGAGGCAACTGTTTTTATCGGTGCGTCTGCTTCTTTATCTTCAATAAAATCACCCAGCCTGCTGTCTTCTTCTTTACCTATCGGAGTTTCAAGAGAAAGAGGCTCCTGTGCAATTTTAATAATTTCACGCAGTTTCGGGATAGAAACATTCATCTCAATTGCAAGTTCATCTTCGGTCGGTTTTCTTGAAAGTTCCTGAGCCAGACGGCGGGTAACTTTCTTAAGTTTGTTAATAGTTTCGACCATGTGAACAGGGATACGGATTGTCCTTGCCTGATCGGCGATTGCTCTTGTAATTGCCTGTCTTATCCACCATGTTGCATAAGTTGAGAATTTAAATCCTCTTTCGTGGTCAAACTTTTCAGCAGCACGGATAAGCCCGAGGTTGCCCTCCTGAATAAGGTCTAAGAACAACATTCCGCGGCCGACGTATTTTTTTGCAATTGATACTACAAGACGCAGGTTTGCCTGAACAAGTTTTCTTTTTGCTATTGCGCCGGGGGTGCCGCCTTCCAGAATTTTTCTTGCGAGTTCAATTTCTTCGTTTGCCGAAAGAAGTTTTATTCTTCCGATTTCTCTTAAATACAATCTCACCGGATCATCAACAGCTATGCCTTTCGGAAGTTCAAAATCATTTTGATTTTCTTCTTCCGTTGAATTCATTGTATAGATATCGTCAAGGTTCATTTTATTGTCAATTTTTGCGGTTACGATATCTTCAATGTTGTCGGTGCTTATGTCCATGTTCATGTAATTTACATCATCATTTTCACGGTCAAGTGAAGAATCCTCATCAATGTCGGGAATGCTAAGATTATCATCTTCTAAAATACTGACAATTGAAGAGTTGGGTTGTCTTTTTTTAGTCATTAATTTTCTCCGAATTTAACCTTTTGTTTATCTTATCTCTAAGCTGCATTTGGATTTTCAGGGCTTGTGTATCATCATCAACAGCATTTATATATAATTTCCGTAAATTTTCTTTTTCTTTTTCCCGTTGACACTCGTTAATTTTATTTTTGTTTTCCTCAATTATTGTTTGAAAGTCTTTCGGGTCTAAATTGGTGAAAGTTTCCGAAATCGCTGCCACATCTGCCAGAACCTGCTGTATATCAGGGTTTTCGCGATATTCCGTATATAAATTTTCAATCAATTCTTTTACATTATTTACGGTACATATTAATTTGTCAATTGTAGATTTTACATTTATTAACGTTTCATCCGTAAATGCAGTGTCACCTATCATTTCGTTTATCTGAGCGAATGAAAAGTGGCTGTCGGGTACTAAAAAAACGCTCAATAAATTTTTTTGCGCTTTTTCCAAAACTGTTACATTTTTTGTTACAATTTTAGTAATATTTTTGTTATCGGACTCTTCGCGGGTCACAGGTGTTGTTTTTCTGCGGCGGACTTCGAGTGCAAGCGCTTTTTCGTCTATATTCAGGGCTGTCGCAACCATTTTTATATATTCCGTACGGACTATGTCGTTGTTAATTTCCTGCAAAATCGGAATTATATCTTTAACAAATCTTGTTTTTTCAAGCGGAGTATTTATATCTTTTTTGTGTTTTAAGATGCTGTTAAGCTGGAAATCTATTAAAAGCGGCGCATTTTGAACAATTTGCTTAAAGCTGTCCGCGCCTATTGTGCGGATGAATTCGTCGGGGTCTTTGCCTTCCGGCGGGCAGATTACGCGGATTTCGCAGGCATATTTGTCGTCGGAAGTTGAGATGTAGCTTTCGTCAAACTGTTTTATATTTCCGAGTCCCGCAAAGGCTTCTTTTATAATCTCGGCCCCTCTGCCGGTCGCTTTTTGCCCTGCGCTGTCCGTGTCAAATGAAAGGTATATCCTTCTTGACTTTGTATATCTGGAAAGAAGTTTAACATGCTCTGACGTCAGGGCGGTTCCGCAGGCGGCAACGGCGTTTCCTATTCCGTGAGCCTGTGCCGAAATTACGTCAAAATATCCTTCCATTAAAATCACGCCGTCCTCTTCTTTTATCGCATCGCGCGCCGTGTAAAGCCCGTAGAGAACCTTGCTTTTGTTATAAATCATAGAGTCTGATGAATTCAAATACTTTGGCTGGGCATCTTTTTCCATTGTACGGGCGCCGAATGCCACATAATCTCCCATCTCGTTTTGAATTGGAATGATAATACGATTACGGAAACGGTCTATGAATTTGCCCGGCTCCCTGCTTTCCATAATTATCCCGGCTTTTTCCAGAACTTCATTTGAATAATCTTTTTTCAAGATATCATAAAGAGTTGAAAACGCTTTCGGGGCAACGCCGAGTCCGTATTTTTTTATAACATCCTTTGTAATCCCCCGTCCTGTCAGGTATTCAAGCGCCGCATTAATTTCGGGGTTTTTGTGATTAAGAAGCATATCGTTATAAAATTCTGCTGCCGCTTTTGTGGCTTTCAGCATGTTTTTCTTCAAATCCTTCGACTCCGATTTGTCAAATTGTCTGGGAACTTCAATACCCAGCTGGTCTGCCAGTTCCAGAATCATCGGATAAAATTCAAGATTGCGTGTTTTCTGGATAAACGAAAGCGCATCTCCGCCCGCGCCGCAGCTGAAACATTTGTAAATTCCGAGTTTCGGATTTACAGAAAAAGACGGCGTTTTTTCCTTGTGAAACGGACAAAGCCCCCAGTAGTGGCTGCCCTGTTTTTTAAGAATAACTTCTTTTGACACGACTTCCACAATATCAAGCCGGTCTTTAATCTGCGCTATTAATTCCTGAAATGTTTCTGCCATAAATCACCGTAATTACATTTTAGCATTAATAAATTTATAAGCAAAAAAATCTTCTTACGTATTTCCCGAAACAAACTATTCAACTCCCTTCACACTTTACTTATCAAACCCCTCACCCGCCCTTCGGGCACCCTCAGCCGCATGAAAGCGGCATACAGTCGCACACGGCTCATTCTTCGTCGGTTCGAGCTAGCATCCCACAAGGGCGAGGGAAAATATTTAACGTAACGAACTTATCGTCCTAACGTCCCTGCGTCTTATCGTCTTAGTATCCTATTCAGAAAAAACCTTTCACCCCTTCAACCTTTCAACCCTCTTCACCCTTCACGCTTCACTCTGATAAGAACTTAACGTTTATCGTCCTATCGCCTTTATCAACTCTCCTCACACTTCACCCTTCACGCCTCACTTTGATAAGAACTTATCGCCTTATCGCCTTGCAGTCTTATCGCCTTTATCCCGAAACCTCTTAGTGCCCTGGCGCCTTAGCACCCTAGTATCTTTTTCAGAAAACAAACCCTTCACCCGTTCAACTTTTCAACCTTTCACCTCTCCTCACCCTTCACACCTCACTCTGATAAGAACTTATCGTCCTATTGTCTTTTCGCCTTTCAAATTCCTCCGTTTGCAGGATTAAAAAGAAGTTTTATCCGGTTAAAATAAAGTTGCGGGGGTAGTAATTTTCGGGGGAAACAGAGTATGGAAAAGGTTAATTTGTCAGAAGAAGAGGCTTTTGAACCCCGGACTAACGGGGAGATTTCGGAATCCATTACAAAATCGTGGACGCAGCAGGCGCTTGAATGCTATTCCATCAACTGCGACTGTAAAAAATGTTCTCTTGCTAAAGGCAACTATTCATTCGTCTGTCAGATGCCTAAAGTTATTGAAATTTTAATCGAATTTGCAGGCAAACCCGTTGCAGGTGCTTTTTGAATAATCCTTCTTGAATTTTGTAAACAGGCGGAGGTTTTAATCTCCGCTTTTTTATTTGCCGGTAAAAGTGTTTATGTTAATATAATTTGCGGGAAAAAAGATGAGAGCCATTGTTGTAGTACTTGCAGTTATTTTAATATTTTCTTTGCCGGCAGGCGCAAATGTAGTGAAGGTTTCGCTTGACGGGGCGATAGATCTTGCGCTGGAAAATAACCTTGATTTGCAGGCAAAACGCAAAGAACTTGATATTGCCACTGCCGATATCAAAATCGCAAATAAACTTCAGAATCCGCAGGTTCAGTCAAATGTTCTTATAGGCAAGATTACAACCGGAAACGCTTCTCAGGCAGGGATTATGTTTCCTGTAGAAACCTTCAAGCGCGGCGTCAGAAAGAAAGCCGCAATCGCAAGGAAAAAAGCAATCGAAAACCAGATTCGCCAGACGGAGCACGAGTTGAAAATAAAGGTTATGAGGGCGTATTTTGATGTGCTTTATTATAAATCCGTTGAGGATATTATGATAGAGAGAAAAAATCTTTTTGAGGATTTGCGCGAAATTGCCTTTGACAAATCAAAGTCCGGCAAAAATTTCAAAATAGATTCCCTTCAGGCGGATATAAGATACAAAAAACAGCTTATTGAATTAAACCGTTCAAAAGCGGAGCTGATGAACGCGCAGTTTGAATTTAACAAGACAATTAATGCCCTGACGGATGAAAAAATGTACGACACGCAGGAGTCGTCGCTTTTTGAAGACGACCTGACAATCCTTGACATTCAGCTTCCGCCCTACAAAACAATAGAAGCTGCCGCATTAAAGTACAGTTATTCATTGAAAATTACGGATAACAACATAGAGCAATACAATCAGGAATACGTTTTAGCGCGCCGCCAGCGGATTCCGAATATAATGATAGGCGGCGGGTTTGCATGGCAGACAAAATATCAGGGAGAAGGAAGCAACTGGCCCGGAGCGTTTGTCGGAGGCGGGTTTGATTTGCCTGTACTTTATTCTTACCGCCCTGATATAGATAAAGCCGCAACAATTCTTAAAAAAACAAAAATGGATAAAATCTCGTTTGAAAATAAACTCAAAATTACTCTCAAACAAAATTACAACAACTTTAAATATGCCCGTCAAAATATGGACTACTACAAAGACATCCTCAAAGAATCCGATGAAATCCTTAAAACTTCAACAGACCTGTATAAAACCGGCGGCATTTCCCTCATAAACCTTATCTGGACAGAAAACAATCATCAGGCTATTTTGAATGAATATCTGACCGCAATGGAGTTTTATTACGGTGTTTATCTGAATATGATGCACAATATCGGGCACGATATTTTGCTGGAAGAAGATATTTTTGAAGATGAAAACTAACGCTTCTCAGACAGTGGTGAAGTTGATCCTGATAAAAAACAAACATACAAAAACCTCTCTTTTTGCGGGAAAAAGAGAGGTTTGCCATATATTCGGCTAAATTTTTCAATCTTCTTATCCTAACGGAAGGCCTTCCTGATGAAATTTCATCAGTTTTGCCAGATGCCACTGTCTTGCTTTGATATCGTCGATTGAGTTTTTGATATCCTCCAGTTCCGCAAGAAGGGTCGGCAAATCTTTTCTTTGCGGGATGAAAACTTCTTTTTCTTCTACTTCATTCCAGCCGGGCGAAAAGCAGCCGCTTTCAAAAATTTCTTTCATATCCATAATTTGTTCCTCAAAGACCTGTAATTTGCTGTGATGTATTAGTTTTCGCGGGAAATAAACGAATGAAACAAATCCGCAAGATCAAATTTGCCGTATTTAAACGGTATTGCCTGTTTTGCGTAATCGGTTCCGGTAATATTCTGCAAATCCTGCATTTCTTTAAAACTTAAAGAATTAAAGTCAAAACTTGTCATCTCGCCGTAATCAATCATCAAATCTTCCATATCGAGAATTTTTTTGTCGTCCATAAAACACACTCCTTATAAAACTGGTATTTGTTCACATTATTGATGTCGGCTCAAAAACAGGTTTTCTTTAGAAAAAAGCCGCTGTTTGTAACATAATTTAACAAATACATTATTTAAGGGGTTGACGAAACCGAAAAAATCATTAGAATAATCATGACGGATTTACAGCGAAAAAATAACGGCAAAATCAATACTGATTTGCTATTAAATAATAAAAGAGCTTACTAATCCGTCAGATTTAAAGGTAGTAATCAGAGGGCTGAAATTATGGCAAATTACGGATCATTATCAGGAATATATGCCGGATTGACAAACGCATATTCAGTAATAGCTTCGCAGTATGAAGACGGTGTTACACTGGATAATATTCTTGACGCCAGAGGAAATACATCAAACGCAACAATTTTAAACGGTTCCTTCGCTTCATATCTGCAAAACAACTTTGCATCAATAGACAAAGACGGCGACGGAACTATTTCATCAGATGAAATGACAACACTGACGAACAATCTTTCAACTCAGGGGCTTACAAGAGAACAGTTTGCACAGCTTGCCCTGTCAGGTGCGAGCGGACTTTCGACTTCAACCATAAACAATATTCTTGAACATTTTGACGAAATGGACACAAATGGCGACGGAAGGATTACGAATGCCGAAATTGCCGCATTTGACGTAAACAGCGCAAAGCAGGAAAAACTTGACGAATTTACACACAAATTTGCAACCGATATGTCGACATTTTACGGAGATGACAGTTCGTCAGGAACAGCAGGCTCATACAGCATGCTGAGTTACAGGTATAAAAAATCATCAGACAGTTAGTAACATATTCTTAAAATCTGGAAAGGAATTTGCCGCAATCGTGTACTTTTGCGGCATTTCTTTTAGGGCGAACGATAAAGGGAAGAGTGAAGGGTGAAGGGGGTTGAATGGGTGAAAAGTTGAATAGTTGAAAGGTTTGTTTTCTGAAAAAGATACTAGGGTGCTAAGGCGCTGGGGCACTAGGAGGTTTCGGGATAAAGGCGATAAGACTGCAAGGCGATAAGGCGATAAGTCCTTATCAGAGTGAGGTGTGAAGGGTGAAGTGAGTTGAATGGTTGAAAGGTTGAATAGTTGAAAGGTTTGTTTTCTGAAAAAGATACTAGGGTGCTAAGGCGCTAGGGCACTAGGAGGTTTCG
Organism: Candidatus Gastranaerophilales bacterium; assembly: GCA_944322665.1. GTDB lineage: Bacteria > Cyanobacteriota > Vampirovibrionia > Gastranaerophilales > Gastranaerophilaceae > Scatenecus. Next base: position 17,712 of record CALUPM010000022.1, read on the forward strand.
GGATAAAGGCGATAGGACAGCAAGGCGATAAGGCGATAAGTTCTTATCAAAGTGAAGCGTGAAGGGTGAAGCGTGAGGAGAGTTGAAAGGGGCAATGGATTTGGTGTCATCCTGAGCCGCAGGCGAAGGATCTCCTGAAAACGCCATCAGATTCTTCGGTCGTTACACTCCCTCAGAATGACATGCAGCGCGCGATGGAATTCTTCGCTCTGCTTAGAATGACGTAATAGTAGGACGTCATCCTGAGGCACACGGGCAGAGAGTCAAAGGTATGCCGTACCAGTTTAATGCGGGTGCGAAAAGCCGGAGGATCCCCTCAAAAAACCAATGGGATTCTTCGGACTAGCGTCCTCAGAATGACGTAGAGTAGCACGATAAGATTCTTCGTCCTCTCACAAAACGATACTTAAGAGTTTTGTTCGGCAGGATGCTCAGCATGACAGATATGACAAAATGCAGCAAAAATAGTTGAATAAGTGCGTGATGTATAGTTAATAAATGCGCGCAACGCCGATATGAACTTATTCACTTCATCACCTTTTAACTTATGCACCTTAACAAGTAATACTAAAAAATATTTTCGTGCTAAAATATATGTATGTTTACAGGGATTGTGGAAGAAACAGGCAAAGTCAGAAGTTTTGACGGCAAAAAGCTGGTCATTGAATGCCGCCGCGTTCTTGAAGACACAAAAATCGGAGACAGTATTGCAATTGACGGCTGCTGCCAGACCGTTGTCGATATGACGGCTGACTCTTTTTCTGCAGATGTAAGTTCAGAAACCCTCTCCGTCACAACATTTAAAACCTTCAAAACCGGTCAGGTCGTAAATCTTGAGCGTGCCTTGACACCTTCGACAAGAATCGGCGGGCATTTTGTGCAGGGACATGTTGACGGAACTGCCGAATATCTCGGAAATATGACCTTTAAAGTGCCGGAAAATCTCGACAAATACATCGTTTACAAAGGTTCAATAACCGTAAACGGCGTCAGCCTGACGGTTGCAAAGAATACAGGCAGTACATTCTCCGTTGCCGTAATCCCGCATACGCTTGAAAATACTAACCTTAAACAACTCAAATCCGGCGATTTTGTAAACATTGAAACTGATATCCTCGGCAGGTATGTTGAAAAATTTTTATATTCGCAAAATAATAATATTACTGAAAATTTTCTAAGAGAAAACGGGTTTATGTGATGGAAGAAGTAAGATTTAATACAATTGAAGAAGCGATAGAAGACTTCAAAAACGGCAAAATGATAATTGTTGCAGACGACGAAGACCGCGAAAACGAGGGCGATTTAATCTGCTCAGGTCAGATGGTGACCCCCGAAATCATCAAATTTATGGCAGAAAACGCAAAAGGTCTTATATGTCTTGCAATTTCCAATGAACTTGCAGAAAAACTTGACCTTCCGCAGATGGTTGAACAAAATACCGAAGGTATGAAAACAGCATTCACCGTAAGTATTGACGCCGCGGAAAAATACGGTGTTACAACCGGAATTTCGGCATTTGACAGGGCAAAAACAATAGAAGTTGCGCTGGCTCCGGACGCTGTTCCGTCTGATTTAAGACGCCCCGGTCATCTTTTTCCCTGCGTTGCCAGAAAAGGCGGGGTTCTACAAAGAACAGGACACACTGAAACTGTTGTTGATTTAGCAAGACTTGCAGGCCACATTCCCGCAGGTGCGATGTGCGAAATTATGGGTGCTGACGGGCACATGGCTAAACGTGATGAACTTTTTGAATTCGCAAAAAAACACGGTATTAAATTTATTACTGTCGCAGAACTCATTGCATACAGGCTCAAAACCGAAAAAATCGTGACCCGTGAAGCTGAAGCGCATCTTCCGACTCAATTCGGCGAATTTGAAATCTACGGTTATGTAAACCGCCTTACAGGTCAGGAAAGCGTCGCCCTTGTAAAAGATGACGGAAGCGACAAAATTCCGCTTGTGAGGGTTCACAGCGAATGTATGACGGGTGACATCTTCCACAGCCTCAAATGCGACTGTAATTACCAGCTTCACAGCGCCCTGCAGATGATTAACGATTACGGAAAAGGCGCTTTAATCTATATGAAAGGTCACGAAGGCCGCGGTATCGGGATTGTGAATAAAATCAAAGCCTACAAACTTCAGGAATGCGGGCAGGATACGGTTGAGGCAAACCTCTCTCTCGGGTTTAAGGCAGACCTTAGAGATTACGGAATGGGCGCGCAGATTATTTCTGATCTTGGATTTAATAATTTTAACCTTATTACTAATAATCCCAAGAAAATAATAGCCCTGAAGGGCTATGGATTAACTATCCACGACATAGTAAAATTAACACCTGAAATCAATGATTACAACAGAAGGTATATGAATACCAAAAAGGAAAAAATGCACCACATGTTTTAGAAGTTAAAACAAAATTGCGGGGTTAAAAACAAAAAGGAAAATTTATGACAAACAATGCGGTTTACGAAGCCAGACTTTTAGAAGAACAGGATTACAAAGCTTTTGAGACGGTCTATAATGATTTTAGAAACAGAGCGGTTATAGAATACAAATTTGAACTGGAACCGCTGGATTATGAAGGTTTTATAGACGCAATAGAAAAAGAACTTATAAATTGTATCGTGTTGTTTGAAGACGACATCCCGAAGGCGTTTCTTGTTTATACAACGGCAATTTCAGAGGCTATAGAATTAAATATAATCCACTCTCTCAGTATGGAGAGCATGCTTCCAAGAGCAAAAGCGCTGATAGAAGAGTTTTTACGGGAAACAAAAGAGCAAAGAAAAGAAAAAATCGTCTGCTATCCGATGCTGGGTTCGCAAAAGACTTTAATCGGCGAGATTGCGCGGTTCGGGTTTAAGTTTGTCGGGATTGCCGTATTAAGATTTATGATGAGCGGCACAAATTCCCGTGATATTCTGAAACTTACAGAACTGACTGATTTAAACTCCTGCTACAAAATCGTTAAATGGTCAGACGAATATTTCAGCCATGCGGTTGAAATTGTACATGACGCATTTACAACAAGCGCGGACGCTCTTTTTGATCCGAGGTTTACAACGCTTGACGGAACCCGCGATATTATTGACAAAATTGTAAACAATATCTATGCGGAATTTCTGCCGGAAGCCACAAGCGTGCTTTTGTGCAGCGGAACACCTGTGGGATTTTGTTTCATGAACCTGACAGGCGGCGAGATTGCGAATATTCCGATAGTCGCAATAAAGAAAGAACATCAGGGCAAAGGCTTGTCTAAACACATGCTGAAAGCCTCGATCGAACAGTTAATAAGCTGGGCAGACAGCGGAGAAAAACATATTACGGAAGTCAACACCTGTACAGAAACGAACAATTTTCAGGCGCTTAAGATGTACAGGCATCTCGGGTTTAAAGAGGATTACAACTACCCGCAGTCATACCTGCCAATCAAGAAATAGCTGTTTGTCTTTTTCAAAAGGCTTTCGACAAGCTTTTTTGATTTATCGCTGAATTTATCGCCGTATTTCTGCTGGAGCTGGTTTAAGGCTATGCGGGCTTGAGAAGATATACTCTCATCAAAAGAGATTTGAGGATAACCCTTTTTGTAAATCTCTGCAAGCCGTTCCCTGCATTCCTGCGTCATCTCTTTAGTGAGCTTCTGCAGTTCCTTAACATACCACCGCATAATACCTGCGTTCACATTCAGGCGATTTGAGGTTAGCTGGTTTTTCATAAACACCATAAGAAATTAATGTCATTCTGAGCCGGACAGTGGAGATTCTTCGGCTAAAGCCTCAGAATGACATGGAAGCGATTACCTATTAAAAAATTTATTTTTCTTCATTAAATATCTTTGATAAGCTTTCATCCCTGCACTGCCGGCAAAAAGCAAAAGCGCAATCAACGTAAAAGCCGGAAATGTATGTGTTAGCATTGTATCTATTACAATTGCAATCCCCGTCACCATTACAAAAACTTTCGGAGATGTCTCCAATAATCTTGCTGACGGTACCCAGAAAATCGCAGGCTCTGTCTTGAATTAAAAATATCTGTAAACCCTACCTGTGGCTGAAGGGAAGGATTTTTAAGTCTGTTTTTTGTTTTTCATGGTTTTTGTCGGGAAGTTCATAGCATTTAATACATCTGGCTTCATAGGTTTCGTCCCCGCCAATCATAATAAGAGGCGAACTTTTATCCGCAGGTTTGCCGTCAATTAGTCTCTGTGTACGGGTTGCGTGTTCACAGCCGCACTTCATACAAACAGCGTGAAGCTTGTCTACCGTCGTTGCTATACACATCAGCTGGGGCATTGACCCGAAAGGTTCCGCTTTAAAATCAAGTTCAAGCCCTGTGCCGATTACCTTTTTGCCGTCTTCCATAAGCTTTGTGATTACTTTTGTTATGTTGCTGTCAAAAAATTGCAACTCATCAATCGCCACAACTTCATCTTCAGGCTTTACAATGCTCAAAATCCGGATGGAATGTTTGACTTTCACAGCGTCAAGCCACAGGCCGTTTCTGGATTCAATATAATCGCCTTTAGAACGCGTGTCGACATCGGGCGAGATAACTTTTACCTTCTTTTTAGCTATAATACACCTTCTTACACGTCTTAAAAGCTCTTCCGTTTTGCCGCAGCTCATAGGCCCTGTTATTAACTCAAAACTGTAACCTTCCATTGTTCTAATTGTCCCCTGTTCTCAAATTATTGTTCTCTCAAGATATTTTTTATTATAATCCTACAACTTTTATTTTTAAAGTAAAAATTTGTTAATTTTTATTTATAAATATAATCAGCTTTTCCGTGGAAAAACCGTATTTTGACAGCCTCAGCCGGAATATTGCCCGACTGTGTAATTGTCAGTTTGAAATTTATACATATTATTAGTATGTAATGCACGAACTTATTAATAACATTAATAATGAAAAATTCATTTTTGTTGAAAACTTAAAGGATTTAGAAAACATCGGCGGGCTTTCCAAAAAGAAACTCTGTATCGCAAAAACTGATTTTAAGGACTTGTATCTGGTCAAAAGATTAAACAAAAAATTTCCTAATCTTGAAATCTGGCTGACCTCAAATGATATTTCAAGAAAAAATATTCTTCTTGCAAACGCCAGCGGGGTAAAAAATGTTATTTCGTATCCTGTTGATATAAAACTTGTACAAAAATATTTCAACAATCATAAAGAACACGGTGTAACGCTGCCGGAGGTTGCAAACTACGCTTCTTTAAAAGGATTGAAAGTTATGATTGTCGACGATAACCGGATGAATATTGACCTGCTTGTTGAAACTCTGGGCACTCTGGATCTGGATATAACGACTTTTCTGAAACCTGTTGAAGCTTCAAAAATTGCCGTAAAAGAAAAGTTTGATTTATTTCTGCTTGATATTATGATGCCCGAAATGTCAGGGTTTGAACTTGCTGAAATCATAAAGCATTCCAAAATAAATACAGGCACGCCGATTGTATTTATCTCGGCGCTTTCGGATTCGGAAAACAAAATTATGGGATATAACATAGGGTCATGCGCTTATATTGAAAAGCCTTTTGAGGTTTCTGTCGTACGGTCGCAAATTTACAACATGCTGAAAACAAAACGGCTTCAGGATGCCCTGAACGACAAAAAAGAAACTTTTCTTGCCATGGTCACGCACGACCTTAAAACTCCGATTTACGCTGAAATCTGCGCGCTTGAACTTTTGAACAAAAATAATGAAAAAATGAACTGTATGCAGCAGGAAATTATTACCGACATACTGAGCGCCGCAAAATATATGAAAAATCTTGTGGAAAATATTACCCAGAAATACAGGGTTGAAAATGAAAGCCTTGTCCTGCAAAAAACAAAATGTTCGCTGAAAAATATTGCCATAAGCTGCATTGAAGATACAAAATACCTTTTTGAAGAAAAGAATATAAAATATATTCTCAATTGCAGCGCAAGAGAACCTTTTGCAATTATGGACGAACTTGAGATGAAACGAGTTGTCCATAATTTGATTATTAATACGATAGAACACGGTATTAGAAAGTCAAAAGTAATAATGGACATAAAAGAAAGCGGCAAAAGTCTTATATTTTCAATAACAAACTTCGGTGTTGGGCTTGAAATTCAAAACCCCGACGATATTTTTCTTAAATACGTAAGCTATGCGGGCAAACACAAAAAACTCGGCTCCGGACTCGGGCTTTATATAGCAAAAAAGATTATAGATGCGCACAACGGCACCATTAAAGTTGAAAGCGAAGCCGGCAAATACGTCAAGTTTACATTCACAATCCCGAAATTATAAGATGTAAAATCAGACAAGACTCTTATCCGGAATTTTGCTGCAGCGCAGATAAAAATTAAAGACACAGCTTTTTGACTGTGCCTTTATAAAATTATAAATTATGAAAAAATTATTATTTGCAGTAACCGACCCAGTAAATTTTACCTTCGTATTCGTAACTCATACGGGCACAGAGTTTACCGCTCAGGGTTCTGCCGTTCAATTCCATCTTTACGGGCGGACAGGTCGGAGTCCTTTTGGCATGAACTTCCGGCGGTGTGACGGATTGAACACCAAGTTCTGCCATTTTTCTGAAAGGAATCTGAAGTGCGGCATTGTCACGTTCTTCTGCCGCCTTCAACATTTCTTTTGCAAGTTTATCAAGCTGTGCTTTTGTTGCTCTTGTCGAAGTTCCTCTTGTTGATGTTGCTGATGTCGCCCGTGAAGTTCCGGCTGCTATTGCACCGTTTATACCGCTGAATGCAAAAAACATGCCGGCTAAGACTATAGCTGCTGTTATCTTTCTCATATAAAGCTCCTTTCTCATTCCTGTATTATAGCAAATTGTAGAAAAATGTAAACAGATTTTTCCGGAGATTTATATATCAAATTTCACCAAAAATTTTCAAAACTACGTCATACTGAGCGTTAGCGAAGTATCTAAATAAATGGGATTCTTCGGGCTAAAGCCCTTAGAATGACCGGCTTTTAATAGTGTCTGTGGAATTTGCTACATAAGTTCCTTTTCCGGCTTCATCTATAAAATTCAAATTGTAAACGGTTTGTCAGGAATATTGTATAAGTTTTCGCTAAAAGTTTTTTGCCAGACAGATAAAAATTTTGCCTGTTTTTTTAAATTTTCACGGTATTCCGGAGTTGAATATTTTGCCTCCAGTTTTTTGTAAATTTCAAACAGTCCGGAATATTTTTTATTGTTTTGTTCTGAAATTACAAGATTTACAGACTTTTTGTTAATATTTTCCGGTCTGCATAATATTTTACTGTTTATCCCGTAAAAATTGATACCGTTGTTTATTTTATTAATTTTCATACTTGAATAATCCTGTTTTTGTAAAACTAAACTTTAGTGAATTCTGTATTCTGCGCCGGGATTAAGAACTTTGTCTTTTAAGCGCTTCATTCCTTTGCCATAAAAATATTTCAGCTGTTCGGGGAACTGTCCTTCTATATCAATCAAATACATATCATGTACTATAAATTCTTTCATCAAAAAAACGATATCCTCATTTTTAGTCCAGATGGAAGTAACCGGTTCATTCTTTTTGGATTCGATTTTACCGAACAGACCTTCCGTGTTGTCAGCCGTTATAAAAATCATTCTTCCGCCCAGAGAATGCTCGATTTCGCGTGCGGAAGAGTGTTTAAAAACCGTTCCGAACATACATTCAAAATTGTCATATCCGACTATTTTTATATCCAGCCCGCGGTTGTAGCCGTCAAGAAGATCGTTTTCTATATATTTAAAATCCTGCGACCAGATTTCAAGATAGATTTCACGGCGGGCGTTTTTTATTATTTCAATAACTTTTTCTCTAATTTCTTTACTCCCGCTGACGGTCAAAATCGGCTCTGTGTAATCATCTTTGACATTCGGGAGTTTTTTCTCAAGAAAATCAAGGGTGGAAGTGATTTTTCTTTTATAGCGTTTTGTAAGTTCTTTCGGGCGTATGGGAGTGTAGGTTACGGGTTTTGTATTGGAACTCATAACAACCTGTGCATTTTCAAGCGCTTTAAGTGTGTCATAAGCTCTTGACTGCGGAATATCCGCAAGTTTGCTGATTTCATATCCTGTTGCGGGATATTTTTTGAGAAGCGCAAGGTAAACCTTTGCTTCATAACTGTTCAGCCCGATTTCTTTTAGTCTGTCTATAATTTCATTCATAAAAGGATTGTAACAGATTTTTTCACTGCATACAAGCTTATACAGACAAAAACCGGAAATATGCTGTTTATTAAAATTATTTGAGTGTGTAATACCCGTAAAATTCCCCGTCATTCTGAGTATCCTGCCGAACAAAACGCTTAAGTATCGTTTTGTAAGAGGACGAAGAATCTTATCGTGCTACTCTACGTCATTCTGAGG
>CALUPM010000023.1 GCA_944322665.1 Candidatus Gastranaerophilales bacterium
TAAAATATTAGATAATATATTATCTAAATATTGACTTTTTATTAAATTTGGTATAATATATTATCTATGAATAATTCCTTATTTAATCCTAAAACTCCTAATGATATTGCAAAAGAATTGGTTGAGAGAATTAAGCAACACAGAAAAAAGTTTAAAATTTCTCAAGTTCTACTATCTACAAAATCTGGTGTTAGCCTTGGTTCTATTAAAAGGTTTGAGTCCAAGTATGAAATTTCTTTGAATTCTTTTATAAAAATTCTAATAGCTCTTAATTTAGAGCAGGATTTAGAAAATTTATTCAGGCAAAAAAGCTACAACTCAATTAATGAGGTTATAAATGGATAACTATAAATATTTAAAAGTTTTTTACAATGATATTTTAGTTGGCACTCTTGCAAAAACACCAGATAGAGTTGTCGCTTTTGAATATGATTCAGATTGGTTAAATAATGGATTTAGCATTTCACCTTTTAGTTTGCCGCTTATAAAGAAAGTTTTTATCCCAAAATATGATCCTTTTAGCGGTTTATTTGGAGTCTTTAACGACAGTTTGCCTGACGGTTGGGGAAGATTGCTTGTTGACAGGTTATTCTTGAAGAACAAAATTAATCCTGCTGAAATTGATAGCCTTAACCGGCTTGCAGTTGTTCAGGAAAGCGGTATGGGGGCTTTAATTTATAAGCCGGAACATCGATTTGAATCAGAAAATAGCATTAGTGATTACGATATTCTTGCGCAAGAGTGTTCAAAAATATTAGAATCGCAAAATTCGGATAATTTGGATGAACTTTTTCAGCTAGGCGGCTCATCAGGTGGGGCAAGACCAAAGATTTTGACATCTATTAACAATGAGAACTGGATTATTAAGTTTCCCTCATCATCAGATTCTAAAAATATCGGGGAAAAAGAATATCAATATTCCTTATGTGCAAAAGATTGCGGAATAAATATGACTGAAACAAGGCTTTTCCCATCTAAAGTTTGTTCAGGATATTTTGGAATAAAAAGGTTTGACCGCAAAAACGGTAAAAAAGTTCATATGTTATCAGCAAGCGGATTGTTAGAGACGAGTCACAGGCTTCCTAACCTTGATTACAATACATTGATGAAGCTAACACTTGAATTAACAAGAAATTATGAGGATATTGAGCAATTATTCAGGCTAATGTGCTTTAATGTTTTTGCACACAATCGAGATGACCATTCAAAGAATTTTTCTTTTCTTTATGATGATACAAAAAAAGAATGGCATTTATCTCCTGCGTATGATTTAACTTACAGTTTTTCATTTAATGGGGAACACGCAACAACCATTAATGGAGAAGGGAAAAATCCGACTTTAGATAATATTATAGCTGTGGCAAAAAATATAGGACTCAAGGTAAAGTTCGCAAAAGAAACTGCATTAGATATTCAAGAAAAATGTTCAAAACTACTTGGTTAAACTTATCTTTTTGTGTATTTAATCTTTAAACAAAAGTTTATTTACAATTATCATAGACTGTTCTATTAGTTTATGGATTTAAAATTTACGCATTAAAATTTGCCAGAGCTTCAACTGCCGAAATTTCCTGTTCACGCATTGTGTGAGCATATCTCATGGTTGTTTGTATGCTTGCATGGTTTAGAATTTGTTTAACTACAGGCAAAGGAACGCCTGCTGCTACCATTCTTGTTGCTCCTGTATGACGTAAATCATGAAAACGTAAGTTTTTAACACCTGCTAGCTTGCAAACAGTTTTGAAGCATTTTTTTATATCGTTGTATTTTGTTCCTGTGTACGGGTTTGTAAAAACATATTTGTTGTTATTTTTGATTTTGTACAATTCTAAAAGTGTTTGACGGAGTTTACTGCTCATGGAAATTGTATTTTTTTTGCCGTTTTTAGTATTTAAGGCAGAAATTTCATTTTTTTCAAAATTTACACAATCCCATGTCATATTTAATATTTCACCTTTTCTCATGCCGGTATTCAGTGCCATTATAAGTATTGGTTTTAAGTATGAATGTTCGCCGTTATGTTTGCTTCGTAATTTTTCTTGTTCTGCTAAAGGCAGGTTTGAGAAAGAAAAATCATCATCGCAGACTTGAAGCATTCTTTTTTCTTCATCGACAGACAAATGTCGTTCAAGTTTGTTTGTTACACGAAGTTTATTTACTTCACGCAACGGATTTTCTCTTGCATAACCGTTTGCTATGGCTAAAGAAAACATTTTGCTCAATGCCGCAAGTTCTCTGTTAATCGTTGCTGATGAAATATATTTTACTACTTCTTTCCCGTCAACATTGCGTTTTGCAAAAGATGTTTTTTGTCTGCTTTCTTTGTAATTTTCAATAACTTTAGGGGTTATATCGGCAATGTTTTTATTTTTCCATAGTTCTTTAAAGCGTCTTGCAATCCTTAAAGCAGTATCAGCTGAAGTGAATTAAACGAAAACCAAAAATTTTGCAGTGAATGCGGGGCAAAGATTGGCGAAAGTGATATGCAGGAGATTATCAACATTAAATGGCTTGTAATTTCTATTGCGGCTATCGCTCTTGTCTTTGGTACATGTATTCTTGCAACACAAAGTAATTCGTCTGCAAATACATCAAACAATAATGTAAACAATGAGGTTGTGGAAGATACAAATACAGAAGAAGAAACAATCGCATATACAGAAGAACCGCAAGAAGTTCAAAAACCAGCAGCACCAAAACCGAATTGTGTTTACGAAACGTCTGACGGTGTTTGCTTTACTACTCAACTTTTTAAAGCAGTACCAATGCATTATTATGACTGTACAGGTGGTTGGACAACATATTTAAGAGAAAAACCGGCATGTGCAGAAGTAAATTCTTACGGCATATCGCAGTGTTATTATCAACGTGATAGCTGGGCTGGTGCAATGAAAGCATGTCAGGATTGGGGCTATCAACTACCAAATGTTTATGAGTTAAATTCACTCGCAAAAGATATTTTTGGCACTGTTATTAGTAATGAAATTGATGAATATTCATCTAAAGCACCGGATAAAAGATTAAATTTATTACCTATAGAAAAATTAAAACCGGATATTAATTCCAAAGATTTTAATATTTTTTTATGGGAAAATGCAGACGATACTTCAAGTACTGCTTATATGCGTGTAATTAACGTTTTTGAAAATAAATGGGGCTATCAATACAGTGATACACGCAGAGGAAAAGGTATTAAAGACGCAGAAGCATTGAGATTTATACCTTGGGCTGTATGTGTATATGACCCGTATGGAGTAGCAAAAGAAAAATATGTATTGCCAAAACCGGTACCAAAACCTACAGATGACAAATACAACAAAGAGGCAGAAGATGCGTTATTCTAAATTATTTATACTTTTATTGCTTATCCTTGCATGTTCAAATGCCTGTTATGCTATAAACTGGGAAGCCGCATTTAACGGCGATAAAGAAATTTACATTGATAGAGATAGTGTAAATTGGCACAATGACAGTTTGTATTACAGTATTAAATATTATGATAAAAAGGTCGGGAAATATATCATTGCAATAATACAAAACAAAGATAATAAAACAGGTATTGTATCAAGCTGTACAGATTTGCAGTATAACCAAAATTTTATCAACGCTCTAACCCCGAAAGTTGCAGCTTCATTCAATCCATTAAATACAAGCTCATTGTTATTTAATGCAAATTCAAGAGCAATCGAAATCAACAGAGATAAACAGTTACAGGCTGAAAAAGAAGCAGAATATAATGCAAATCAAAATAAACAAATCTGGTCAGACAATAACGATTACAAAAATACAGATAAACCGGATTTTGCACCTTACATGAGAAAACTCCAACGAGATATAAAACGAAACTGGCACCCGATTAAATCAAGCAACGAAAATAGAGTGGTTGTATTATTTAAAATCGCTAAAGACGGCAGTCTGCTATCCAGTGAAATATTTAAAACATCAGGTGATGAAAATATAGATAATGAAGCATTAAATGCAGTCAAAAAAGCAGCACCGTTTAAACCGCTGCCAAAAGAATATAAAGAAGAAAGCATAGAGATACAATTTTCATTTGACTATCATCTAGGTCAACAATAAAAAATGAGGAAAAACTATGAACTGTCCAAAATGCGGAAGCGAACTAAACGAAAATCAAAAATTTTGTACTAACTGCGGAGTAAAAATAAATACAAAAAATGTAAATTCATTACAAACAATTATAATAATCCTGCTTGTCATATGGGGATTAGGTTTAATCACTTTTGCAATGTTAAAATCTAACAAAGCTCAAAATACAACATCTGCTAAAACAAAACAAGAACATGTAATCAAAACACCTGCACAAACTTTACAGCAGATTGATGAACTGCAGGCAAGATATTTTAATATTATAAAAAGAAATGATGTTTTACTTCAAATACAGGACAGCGATGAGTATCAACAAGATAGAAAAGACTTAAACAATCTTTTCAATGAAGTTGAACAAAAAATAGATAAAAACAATTATTACCTGCAAAAATATTATGAGATTAAAGAGCATTACGCTGTAAATACAGGTAACACGCAAAGCGATATGAATACATTTGCGTCAAATGAATATGAAGCAGTAGACGGATTATTAAACGAAACATATCAAGCAGTAAAAGCAAAAATTCCGCCGGAGGATTTTAAACAGCTTATAACAAGCGAATTAAAATGGCTTAAAGAAGTAGAAGATTATTACAAAGTATATGAACAGCAGGGATTTGGCACAATCGGTTCACTTATTCATTCAGAATATGAATGTAACATGAGAAATTTCAGAACACTGCTTTTAATGCTTTATTTTTAATCTTCTAACGCTTGTTCAAGCAGATTATCAATATTGTTTATAAATACATCAAAATTTTCACATTGTTTTGAATTTTTAATCTGTTCCTTTTTATTCTGCCAGTATTGCATGTTTCTCTGGTGCCGTTCGTTCTGCTTACAGATTTCTTTTTGAAGTCTGTTTATTTCATTTGCATGGCTGTCTTTTTCTGCTTGTATTTTTTTATTGATTTCTTCTGCTTTCATATTTACCCCTTTGTTTTAATAAAAACAGTTAATTCTGTCTTTAAATATCTATCGTAAAAACGACCGTTTAAACTTTCGTCATCAGTCAACTGAAAAGAGGTGAATTTTAGTTTACAGGGTTGGATAATAAAAATATAAAAGATAGGTTTTTACGATACAGCACCAAAATTTAAGCAAGAAAGGCAGGTAAAACATGGCAACATTCGCATATTTAAGAGTAAGTACAATCGACCAGAACACAGAGAAAAACAAAATGGATGTTTTGAAGTTTGTGAACGACAAAAAATTAGGTAATGTCGAATTTGTTGAAGAACAGATTAGCGGTAAATCAAATTTTAAAAACAGACAGTTAGGTGCATTACTTGAAAGAATGGAAAAAGGCGACATTTTAATTGTTCCGGAACTTTCAAGGATAGCAAGGTCAATTACACAAATTTTTGAAGTAATCGACATTACAAAGCAAAAAGGCATTTAACTGTATTCAATAAAAGAAAATTTTACAAATACGGATAAATCAATAACCTCCACTGTTACAACAACAGTATTCGCACTTGTGGCACAGATAGAACGTGATTTAATAAGTTTAAGAACAATTGAAGCACTGCAGGCTAAAAAAGCAAATGGTGAAAAACTTGGACGACCTAAAGGACGAGGCAAATCAAAACTTGATGAAAACCTTAAACTTGTAGAACTAAAAGTGCCAAAGACAATTATTGCAAGACAATACAACACTTCTACCGCTAATCTGCACAGGTTTTTGAAAAATAAGTAATTTCTATAAAACTGATTGATGAGCCTCATTATAATGAAATTATAAAATTATAATCTCATCTTATGCAGATTTTAGTTCTATTTTGTAACCTAAACCATTTAATAATTTTAAGGTCGTGCTAATTTTGGGTTGCACTTTACCATTAAGAATATCAGACAAATTGCTTCTATCCATGTCTAATTCTTTTGCTAATGCTGAAATTGCCCCACGTCCACGAGCTTTTACAACATATTGTAAAGAACGGATAAAAGCATTTATATTACCATCTTTTGCAAATTCTTCAAGAGAAGTTTCAAGATAAATTCTCTGGTAATCCTTATCTTGCAACTTTTTATTCATATAATCTTCGTGGCTAAGTGTATTAGCCATAACTTTATCCATATCTAAATTAAATTCTTCTGCAAAATCTGTCATTTTGAGTTCCTTTCAATAAAGTCTTTAAGATATTTTTCTGCTTGTTTAATAACCCTGTCTTGGTTGCCTTTATCACTTCCGGCAACAATTATTATTACAACATTTGTAAGGTCTTTGTAGTAAACTCGATAGCCTTTACCAACAAAAAATCTTAATTCTGATAATAAACTATTAGATAACTTCCGGTGATCGCCATATAAACCATCCATTAAACGTTCTATTCTATTATCAATTATTGATTTATATTTATTGTCTAATGAGTTTAACCATTCGTCAAAAGGACAACGTCCGTCATCGGTTTTGTAATATATAATTTTTTTTAAGTGTTCGTTTTCTGTCATATAATATTACCTATTTATATTGTAGGTTATATCCTACAAAAAGTCAATGGGTAATATTTTACTTTTTACAAAATTTTATGTACTATTTATGTACTGTTATGTAATTTTATGTAGTTTTTTCTTATTTTACTGAGTATGCAAAAGTGGTTCAAATGCAAGTATAGTAAGAAAAAATCAAAATCAGTCAAACTCTAAAAACGCACTGATAAGGGTGAGGTCGGTGGTTCGAGTCCACTGCGGCCCACCATTTCGAACAAATAGAACTTTGAGAAATGGTATCAAATGAGCCTTCGGGCTCTTTTTTAATGCCTTTAAGACATTCTTCCTTAGTATTTTCAATGGTTTTGACGAATTCATCATAGCCATATTCCTCAATACCTTGTTTTGCAAGTCTAATTAGCTTTTCAAGTGTCGCAAACGGTTCTGCAAAGGTCATTTTGACTTTTTTGTCTTTCACTGTAACAGATGAATAGGTCTGTCGAACTAATTGGGCAATCATTTCAGGAGACAATTCAGAGTAAGACATGCCAGCTTTTTTGCATACATCTAGAATTTTCATGCCTGTTGCCAAATAGTCAACATTGGCATTCTGGTGTCTTTGCAGTTCTGCATTCAGCCTGTTCAGCTTGAACTCATATTCATTTTTGAAAGTAATCCACAAATCCATATCTATAACTTTGTTCAACTGGTCAAGATACATCTTTTTGAGGGTCTCGGTGCATTCTTCTATCTCTTTGTTGAGCCTTTTGACCTCGTTCCTGTGGTAGTTTTGTTCATCTTTCAGGCTCTCTGCAAGAGAAGTTTTGACGAATTCATATAGTTTTTCATCTAAGGCTATTCTCAAAAGATGTCTGCGGAATGAAGCTGTCATTTCCTTTTCTGAAATGCATAAGGTATTTGTGCAAGACGGGTCATTGTGGGTACAGCGGTAGTAAACTTTTTCATATTTTTTGCGTTCTCCGCTGATTGCATAGCCGCAAACCTCACATTTTGCAATACCAGGATAGAGAAAATGAAAGTTTTTGCGTACTTTAGACTTGCTGACCTTTTGGAAAGCCTGTTGAGCTTTGTTAAACAGGTCAAAGCTGACTATTGCAGGGTGCTTCCCTTGGTAAACAATACCATTGCAACGCATTTGACCTGTGTAGATAACATTTTTGAGCATACCTTCTAATACAGTTTTTGTAATTTTGGGTTTGTTTTGCTGGTAATAGTAGCCGTCTAAATAAAGTTTTTCACAGAGTTTGCGGATAGAATATTCACCTGTTGAAAAGAGTTCAAAAGCTCTGCGGATAAACATAACACGCAACGGGTCAATGTAGAGGGACTTTTTCTCCCCTCTTTTGTAACCATAAGGCGGTTGGAATGGCCAGTAACCCTGTTCAAGCCCTTCATGTAACCCTTTTGCAATCTCCTCGGAGAGGTTGTCAATGTAGTTTTTCGCCATAAGCACCTTAATCCCATGTATGAACTTGTCATGAGATTTAGAATTTTTGCTAATAATTGAACCCTCTTTCACAAGGTGCACTTCAAGGTCGTAATCTTCAAGAGTAACATAGTCCTTGAAGTTGCGGTAAAGTCTGTCCGTCTTTTCGACAAGGACTGTTCTAATATCTGGATTAGCTTTTAGAAAGGCAAGCATAGCATTGTAATTTGTCCTGCCTGCCTTTTTTGCTGTTTCAGCGTCGGAATACTCCTGAACTATCTCAAATCCCTTTTTCTTTGCATAATCTCTCAAAAGTTTCAACTGTGCTGGAATGGAAAACCCCTCACGCTCCTGTTCTTTGCTAGATACTCTGGCATAAATAACAACTTGCTTGTTTGTCATAATCTGAACTCCTTAGAATTTTCTGAACTTCTTTTTTTCATTTTTACTCATTTTCCAAAAAAGTAAAGTGAGGATTCCGGCCGATTTCCCGCTAAGGAAATCCCGAAATAACTGGGCTGAAATAAATAGAAACCTACTCAAACCTGCAAAACGGTTCATAAAAATTTACGAAATCCAGTAATAGAGAACATCTAAGGCAAGAAAATCATGTCGAAAAAGAAAATTTGTAAGATTGTCTCAAAAAAGTGTAGTTTGTGTAGTCAAAATGTAGAAATCAGAGCTAAGAAAAGATTTCAGCCATGTGCCACAATGTAGTTTCCCAGTCGTTCAGGTGTAGCGAAAGCGTAATTTCAGAAAAGAAACCCCGAAATCACTTAGAAAACTTTTCAACAATGCAGGCATGAGGGAAATATCAGCAAAGACAGAAATTTTGTGCATAATATCCGAAAAAAAAACTCTTTTTATAGAATAAATCATTCCGAATTAAACAACAAGTCTAACATTAATTACTATACTTATATGATGTTTGAAAATAAGATTTAATGTACAGTTCTTATGATATGGATAACTCTAACGCAATTATTGTTGATATACCAGAACGATTAGATAGTACTTCTATAGTACCTGTTATTTCACAAATAAACAGGTATGAACAAGCTAACAATCCTAAAAGGTTGGTAATAAATTTTTCACAAACAAATTTTGTCAAACCAGGAGGATTAACTCCTTTGTTAGTTTATTTGATGGAATTACCGACAAGAATTCCAGATATAAATGGTCTTATTGTTCCAAGTATGAATGCAAATGTTGATTTATATATTAGTAGAATGGGATTTTATTCTTTGTTGGGAATGAAAGATGATTTCCCTTATCAAAAGCATACATCAAAGGGAAGATTTCAAGAATTATATTCCTTTTCAAATAATACCGATATTAATGAAGTAGCACAAACATCTGAAAATATTATTAAAATGTTTATAAAAGACAGAACTTTAACAAATTACAACAAAGCTATTGGCTGGTGTGTATTTGAAACGATTGATAATGCGAGAAATCATGCAAGTTCAGATATAAATGTTGTTTTTGCACAAAGATTTGAACAACAAGGAATAACTGAATTTTGTGTATGTGATAGAGGACTTGGCATACGCAAAACAATGGGAGAGGATAATATAGAAGAAGCTCTTAAAAAATGTATTACTAAAGCTAGAGGAATCAATTCTGAAGGTATGGGTAATGGATTATATTATACAAGTGAACTAATTAAAAAAGATTCAAGTGATAAATGCTCATTGAAAATTTGGTCAGAAGATGCAATTTTAACGATAAAAAGTGGACATGAGCCTGAAATAATTAAAACGGGTAGCTTTTGGAATGGTGTAAATATAGTTATTTCTATGTATAATAAAATTACATCTGATTTAACAGTATTAAAAGGTGGTAATGATATTTTTTCATATGAAGAAAATCCTGATTATTACAATAAATTGTTTGAAGATTAGAAAGGGAACTTATGGAACAAGTGCTAAAATTAAGTGAAAATGGTTCAATATTGGGACTGAGAGAACTTGCCAAAGAATTAAGTTCTCAAGTTAAAACTGCAGTTGATAATAATACAAGTATTATTCTGGATTTTACAAATGTTGAAAGTGTTTCAAGTTCGTTTGCAGATGAATTAGTTGCAAAAGTTTTAGTAGAAGTAGGAATAGAAAATTTTCTCAAGTGCGTAAAAATTAGAAATGCAAATGATTTTATTAAAACTATAATTAATTCCAGTATAAATGACAGATTGCATGAAACAGAGCATTAAAATAATGGACATTAGGAGAGATTGCAGACGATTTGAGGAGAGAAAGAGTTCTCACAAGATTAAAAACATGTAACAGGGAAGAACTCGACTTTTTGTGCGATGTCCTCACCAAATTCATAGAAAGATAACAATGGAAAGTAATCTGAAAGAGTTGTTCGGTGCTAGAGTTACGGAACTGCGAAAGAAACACCACCTGTCGCAGCAACAGCTTGCCGACCTTGTGGGTTTCAAACTCATAGGCATTTCTCAAATCGAAAGAGGGGTAAAGTTTGCAAGTGAAAGAACTATCCAAAAACTATGCACTGCTTTTTCCTGTGAGCCTAAGGATTTGTTCGCTTTCGAGGTAAAAAGAATACTCACTAAAGAAGAAAAAACAGCACTTGCAGACATAAAAGCATTGTTAGAAAACCACCCCAAACACATAAAAGATACACTTGCTTTTGTTGCAGATAAAATCAATAACTGTAATAACCGAAAATCATAAATGAGAATTTAGGGTTTTCCGACAAGCCTCAGGCTAAGTCCTGAGTTCGGTTGCAATAGTTCATGTTTTGAGCTGAACAGTTTACGATAATCTCTAAACAATTCAAGCATTTGTCCGATACGTCTTTTGTCAAAATAAACCTTGTTAACAGCTAATTGAGATTGTTTGCGTTCGTTCATAACCTGCTTTGCTCGATAAACACAAAGCTTTTTGTCCTCACTCAGTGCCCGCAGCAGCAAAGCACGAACATAATAACGGTTAAAGTCAGAAAAAGCAATAGTTTCACGAATGTTAGAAGGAATTTTTCGACCGTTTCGGTCTTTTTCTCTAAAGAAAGAAGAAGTAAGTTTTTGCTGCAAAGTTTCGGGAGTACCGTTTTCAAAGCACTCTTGCAACAAGTGCTTGTAACTAATCATGCCTGACGCTGTCATAGATAACGGCTCATAAAATAAGCCTGTGCGGATATCGAATTCAAGCTCACTAAGCATATTTAACCTTGTTTGTTCGTCTAAGTCTGGAAAATAGTACATAAAAATTCTCCTGTCTATCTGTTCTATAAACAAATTTTCAGGAGAGAAGTTCAGATATAATAAGGACTAGAACAAATTTGCGAAAATATCTGGAAAAAGACTGGAAAAACTCTCATAGCTGTTAATCTCATTTTCTTCATACTCAAAGAAATCTTTAATATCACAGCTAAATAATTCCATAAGAGCAACAAGCATCCACATTGCAGGGGGATGATTTTGCCCAGAGAAAAGATTTTCCACAGTAAACAGGGGTATGCCTGTCAATTTAGAGATCTCCTCATTTGTCAGCATATTAACTTCTTTCAACTCATTCAATTTTTTAGAACTAAGCCTTGCCATAAAAATCCCTTTCATTTTGTTGCAACATACTTGCTTTGCAGTCATATTCAAAGTTTCAACAGTTTTGCAATTTTTTGCCTACAGGACTTCAGAAAAATCGGTCATCAAAATTGCAGGTTTTCAACCAGCCCAAATCCTAAGCTATGCCGCAATTTGGCGAATTTGGAGTGTTAAACCGTACGTCAACGTCCAGATTAAAGAAGACAGGTCTTGTACCTGTCTTTTTTAATCTCTGTAGTAGGGCGAGACACATTATTGTGGTTCGAGCGCGAACGAGCTGAGGCTGGAGCAGTTTTGTTTGAAGTGATGAAATCACTGAAAACAAAATGCGGAATTGCCGTTAATCGCGAGTGAACAAGACATTCCACCGGATCCACATTTTTAACAAATATAACTTTGAAATGAGGTCCCTCAAATAATTTTAAGTCTGATTTTGGACACTTCTGTAAATTGCAATTATATCTTTCTGCATTAATATCTCAGCGGAATTTTTGAACGGTTGATGGTTTTCTTGTCATAGCCGAAGTTCGACAGCATACGGCAGGTGCTTGTGTAAAAAATATTCTCATCCAGTGTCGGACCGATGTTTATTGAATTTACCGTTTTTTTCAGAAATTTGTACTCTATATACGGAATAAAAAGCCCGTTCTTCTCAAATATTTTTGTCTGCCTGTTGGAATTTGCGCTGTAGTGGCTTATGAAAATAATTCTGTATTCTTTTTCGTCTTTGAAATAAGGATTTTTGAAAAACAAACTGACTATACTCAATATATCCGCAAGTTCAAATAGAATATCCTGCTGTTTTTCAAGAACTTTCATTGTTTTTCTTGCAGAGGCAAATTTTTCAAATTTTTTATTCCATCTTTCAAAGATAAGTTTCAAAATTGTCATCTGGGTTTCTTTTGAATAGATGATGTTGCCGTAGACGGAATGGAAGCCCTGTTTTTCCATATCCGCAATGAGGTCTTTTTTGCAGAAACCGATGTTGTACCCGGTATAGGTCTGGCCTTTTGAATAGTTGTTCCAGAGGGTCAGGTTATCACCTTCGGTGGAGAATGATATTGTATAATATTCAAATTTGTTGTTGAAACTGTCCTCGCCGTCTACAATATTTTTATATTTTTTGTAAAAATGTTCTTTAATTTTTGAAAACAGTTCGCTGTTAAGCTCCGGCATTTCGTCGATTAAATTTACGATTAGTTTGTAGGAATAAGTGACTTCTTCCTTGTCGTTGAGGTAAAGCGCATTTGAAAACCTTATGGTGCCGGATTCAAGGATACTCAATAGCTTTTCAGGTTTTGTGTAGTGATATAGAATACTGTTTGAACCGTCATCAAGAAGTTTTTTCACTTTTGGAATTTTTTTCAGCAAACCGTCATAATCAAGCATTTTCTCAACCCTCAATAAATCTCTGTTTATATTATAACATATTTTGAATAAAAATATTCATACCGGTATCATAATTTAGACTGCTTCACAGACTTCTATAAAAATTATTTTTATTGTAAAATGACTGACGGAAAAGCGGAGGTTAATACTTAATGCGCAAATCAAAATGTCTTTTACCCCTTGCACTCGGGACATTCGGGCTCGGGCTTGCTGAATTTGTAATGATGGGAGTGCTTCCTGATGTTGCAAAAACTATGAATGTTTCTATTCCGTCTGCCGGAAACTTTATATCTTTTTATGCACTTGGAGTTGTGTTCGGCTCGATTTTGCTTGTAATCTCAGGTAGAAAGCAGCCGTTGAAAAAAATTTTGATTATTCTTGTTTCAATTTTTACAATAGCAAATCTGCTTGCAGCATTTGCAAACAACTATTATATATTTTGTTTATTGAGATTTATGGCAGGGCTTCCGCACGGCGCATTTTTTGGCGTCGGTGCTATTGTTGCCGACAAACTTGCGGATAAAGATAAAGGCAATCAGGCAGTAGCAACAATGATTTCAGGAATGACCGTCGCAAACCTCGGAGGAATTCCGATAGGAACTTTTTTAAGCCACAATTTTTCGTGGAGAATAACTTTTTTACTTATCGGATTATTTGGATTTTTGGTTTTATATTCGGTTTTGAAACTTATTCCGGAAATAAAACCTCTGCCGGATACAGGTTTTCGCGGACAGTTTAAGATTTTCAAATCACTTGCTCCGTGGCTTTTGATTTTCGCAGTAATCCTTGGCAACGGCGGGATTTTCTGCTGGTACAGTTACATAAACCCGCTGCTTGTCAATGTATCGCATATTGAACCGAAATTTGTTTCTTTGCTCATGATTCTTTCAGGTGCCGGAATGTGTGCGGGAAATTTTATCAGCGGAAAACTTTCAGATAAATTTTCGCCGTCTAAAGTTGCAGGATTTACCCAGTTAATTGCGGCGATTGCACTTTGCGGAATATTCTTTTTCTCAACAAATCCTTTTGTATCGGTAATTCTGATGTGCATTTGTACAGCCTGCCTTTTCGCAGTGTCTGCCCCGCAGCAGGTTCTTTTAATAAAAAATGCTAAAGGCGGCGAAATACTTGGAGCATCAAGTTCACAAATTTCGTTTAACCTCGGAAATGCCATCGGGGCTTATATCGGCGGAATACCTGTAACTCTCGGGCTAGGGTATCAATATACGGCAGTCCCGGGAATTGTATTTGCATTTACCGGATTTTTAATTCTGTTTTATTTTTATATAAGATATAAAAATACTCCTGAAAAAATTTAATTATTTTTTATACATTTTTATATGACACATTGACACAAAAAAATTCTCTGTCCGGACGTATTACAGTCAAGACAGAGAATATTTTTTATCTTTAATATGTTTTTACTTAGAAACTCTTCCGGGAACAACAACCCCGCCTTTAAGGTTCTTTTTGTAGAATTCAACGTGAGGCTGAAGAACGCTGTCAAGAACTTCAGGGAAAGCAATTCCTTTAACTGTTTTTTCAACGATTTCCTGATAAACTGTAGCGTAAGCTCTTAACTGTGTCATAGCGCCGGCAGCTTCAGGAGTCAAGCCCATACCGCAGGTGTCGATATGTTCGCAGAAGAATGCACCCGTAACTTCGTAAGATTTGCAAAGCGCACCAATGTAGCTTTCGGCATTTTCTCTGCAGACTCCGTTGTCATTCGGAACAGTCAGGGCGAAAACAAGTTTGTTTGCAGGGTTAAAATGAGCTTCTGCAGAATGGTGCATTGCATCAGGAACTTTTGCAACCTGCTTAAGAGTGTCTTTTACTGATTCATTCTGCATCTGGGCATGCCAGTAAACAGTATTTTCAAAAATCGAACCCATGTACTGATGTACGGAAGCTTCAATGCCGTTTAACTTGGCATCAGCCCAGAAAATTCCTTCTTTCAAGGCAATGTTTTTGTCGAAATCTGCTGACAGAGAAATTGAAGAAACTTCCTGAGCAGCTTCAAGCATTTTTACCATATTTTCTTTTTTCATGCCAGCATAAGCAAGTGCAAAAAGTGCGTGATCATCAAAAGCAGAAAATCTTCCGCCGACATCGTCATGAATATACAAGTCGCCGAGCCAGCCGTTTTCGTTGGAAGTTCTTCTCAATTCGCTTTTTTCTTTGTTTGCGTCAGTAACAGCGATAAAATGTTTTGCTGCAAGTTTTTCAGCTTCGGCTTGAGAATTGCCCTGAGATTTGTATTCATCAATTAACATCTGTTGAATTCTCAAAAATCCGTCCTTTGTTTCAAATGTTGAACCGGATTTTGAAGCAATCATGTAGTTTGATGAAGTTACTTTATTTCCCATTCTGTATAAAAATCTCTCAAAACTTGCAGAGTCAACATCAGAATAGAATGCAATTTTGTCGCCGCAAACATTCAGACCGTTAATGCTTAACATGTGTTCGACAGTATGTTTTGAACCGCCGATACCCATCACGCTGAGTCTTTCGCAGCCTGTCTGCGCCTTCAATTTTTCTGCCAGAGTATAAATTTCGTCTACTCTTTTAATCTGTTCCTGCGGAAGATTTACCCAGTTTAAGAACTGGCCTTTTTGATTTGCTCTTTTTGAAAATTCTTCCGTAAATTTTACAACATCTCCTTCGTATTTTGAAAAATCAAACCCGAAGAAATCACAGGTTAAACCTGATTTACAAATACATGCCTGAGTCATTTTGTACTCTCCTTTTGTTTAATTTAAGCCAATTATATTTTAGCATGAAAAAATTTAATTCCTGAAGGGAATTTTTTCACTGTCGGGCAGGTATGCCAGACAGACAAATTTAGTTCCTGTCATTCTGAGGGCGAATGCCCGAAGAATCTCATTGAGGTTTTTGTTTTGTCCTGCGCGGACGGCGGTCGCTTTGGTGGCAAAGCGACGCAAACCAGCCGCACGCTTCGTTCTCTAATTCAACCTTTCAACTCACTTCACTCTTCACCCTTCACTTATCAGACCCCTCACCCGAATTTCTAAATTCGCTACGCTCATTAAGAAATTTTTCCCTCTCCTTCTTGGATTATTCGGGGTGCGTGCGGAGTAATGTCCGACCCGCACCTTACGGGTTCCGCTTCGCTCCACCCTACCGAAAATCCGCCGCAAGGGGCGAGGGAACATCTCCAGTCATTGCGAGCCGAAGGCGAAGCAATCCAGCCAATTGATATTTTAAAACCATCCGACCTTTGCGGAGTGAACAATCAATGTTCCGTTTCACTATAAACAAAGCAAGTGCTATATACAAAATAGCCATTTTGTCTTTGACTGTCATTCTGAACGTCAGTGAGGTAGGTCGGATTTACTAATCCGACATTTTTATCTGAAAGCCCAACCTGCAAGTTTGTACCGACAATGAAATCCCGGAGAAGCTCCCGTCAAAAAACAAATTACCTGACAAAATTCCAGAAAAATCTTTTGGCTTTTTCCTGTATTGTAGAATTTTTTATGCCTTTTTTAACCGAAATCATTTTGCAAGGTTCAGGCTGGGTGGCTCTCGGATAAGAAGTATCAGGGTTTCCGAAAAGCATCACATAACCGGCTTTATAATTTTCAGGGATTTCCAGATGTTCGCACAATTCAGGAAAAACCTTAATCATTGCGTAAGCCAGCCCGCACCAGCAGGTGCCGATTCCCGTACTCTGCGCGTAAAGTTCAAAGTATGAAAGCGCAATCACAGGATCAATATCCGCACACGGCGCATCAACCGGCGTTGATACTACCAGCATGTGCGGCGCACCGCGAAAAATTATGTCCTCCCCTTTCATAAAAGCGTTTTTGTACCGCTCAAATTTTTTCGTCAAAATCTTCACAAACGGCGAGGTAATCCCGTTTAAAATAACATTTCTTTTGTCGCAGCATGAAAAAATTCTCAAAAGTTTTCCGTTTACATAATCTCTGAATTCATCCATAACCTCAACATCATCAACAAAGGCAAAATGCAGCCTGTGGTCGTTTACGCCTGTCGGAACCCAGTTAAGCATTGTTTTCAGTTTTTCAAGTTTTTCTTTATCAATATTTTCGTGTTTGTAATGGCGTATGCTCCTTCTGTTTTTAATTAAATTCAAAACTTTATCAGCTTCCGGCAGATTGTCAGGCAAATCAGACTCTTCAGGATTTTTATTCATAATCGAAAGTGCACCAACCGGACACACAGCCAGACAGTGCTGGCATTTTTTGCACTTTTCTTCATCAAGCACTGGGATTTTGTTTTCGTTAAATTTCAGCGCTTTTGCCATACAATCGTTTATGCATTTGCCGCAGTGAATACATTTTTCGTTTACGTTAAATTCCATTTTTTCCACCTGAATTTTTATACCCTTTCTGAAATATTTTGACCGTAAAAATGAAATAAAATCAATACTTGCCGCAAAAATATTTTTACGTGATAATAATTTGCGGAGATTGAGGATGACAACAAATTTCGACTTTTTAAAAAGCACAGATAAGAACCTTTTTGAAATAATTACGGAGGCAGAAAAGCTTTACCGCGACGAATATTTTGAGCAGTGCATGACCCAGACCCGAAGGTTCGCGGAAAATATCTGCAAAAATGTCCTCGGAAACCGTAGAACCACAGAAGAAACTTTCGACGATATGCTCGCAACCCTTAAAGATAAAGCCGGAGGCAACCCGCAGGAAAAAGAATTCCTCGACGATTTGTATTTTTTAAAAAGAAAAGGAAACAAATCAACCCACTCATCTTCCGTTGAAAAAGACGGTATTACAGCTCTCGAATGCCTTAAGCGGGCTTTTGAAGTTGCGATAAGCTATTCTGTTTACAAAAACGGGCCGGCAGAAAAACTCCTCCGGATGCAATATGATACGGAACTTCTTGTAACAGGCAAAAAAAATAAATCTCTTGCACAAAGGTATTCCGAGAAAAAAATTCAGCTTAAAAAAACAAAACAAAATCAAATTTCCACAAAAAAATTCCCTGAACCCCAAAAACTCCGCACGCAAAAAAGGAAACACAGATCAACTAAAAACGGATTGAAAATTCCCGTATTCGGGATTGTAATGATTATTGCGTTTACAATATCTTTAACTATTATCGGATTTTTATTTTTGACATCATTAAGACCTTATTAAAAAGGAGGTAGTTATGACGGATTACAAAACTTATCTTGACGAAGGAATAGCAGACATAAACAGCGGCAAATTTTTAGATGCGGTAGAAAAAATAAACCAATCAATAGAACTTAAAAACGACTGGGAAATTTCTTATTTTTACAGAGCCGCAGCAAATCAGGCACTTGAAAAATATGATGAAGCAATGCTTGATTATACAAAAGCCCTCCAGATTAATGACAGAATGACCGATGCATATTACAACCGCGCAAACATAATCCTCAGCCGCAAAGATATTCAAAACCCGAATATTGAAAATGCGGTTAAAGATTTAGAAAAAGCACTTGAACTTGATCCGGAATTTACAGACGCGCTTTTTGCAATGGCTGCAGCGCAGAAAAAACTCGGGAATTACCACAAAGCCCTTGAATATCTGGAAAAACTTCTTGAAATTACTCCCGATGCCATTTATGCAAAAGCACTCAAGAAACTTCTGTTAGAAAAATATATTATAAAAAAATCTGAATAATTTTCACTTTACCATCTTGAAAAATTTTTATGTTTTTTAAAGAATGTATTTGGAAAAAATATAAGGATTTATAAAATATGCATTTAACCCGAATCGAAGCGTGCCTTCGCTATGGCCGTATGAATTTGAAAAAATTCACCCCGCAAAAAATAATAAATGAAAAAGTAAAAGAAAAAACTCTTAAAACTGTAGTTCCCGTTACCATGGCAGTGGCAGAATCAGTTACATCTCTTTCAGGCCACGCTCAGAGTCTTATCAAGACGGCTCCGGAAACCTTCGGTTTTCAACGTTTTGAACTTCCAAAATTTGTTCCGTATATGCCAAAACGCGAAGAAAAAACTTATCCGTTTCCGCTTAGCAATCTGGATTTAACGCCCAAAAATCATTTTAACAAAAATTCTAAATTTTTACGTACACAATACTCCGGTACAGTTGAAGAACTTGATTATTTTATAGAAAAACTTATTCCTGCAAAGAACGGCAGCAAAACTTACAATCCGTTTTACAAAAAAGGAAAAATTTTTATAGACGCCGGAAAAAAATATAATGTAAATCCGACTTTTCTTGTTGCAATCGGCATGCAGGAATCAGGCAGAGGAACTTCCTCAGCCGCTCTTAAAAAAAATAATATTGGCGGAATTACCCTGAAAAGCGGTCAGAAAAAATTTGTAAACGTTGAAGATTGTATCTATGATATGGCTCAAATAATTAACAAAAGAATTAGTGAACGCTTAACAACCGTTGACGCTATCGGCAAATCCGGCAGATACTGCGCTAAATCCGCCAGCGAACAATGGGTTAAAAATGTCATGTATTACGTGAATAAAATGTAATAATTTTATTCTAAATTTTGCCTTTTATCCGAAATAATTCCCTACCAGAATTTTATTCAATTCTTCATACTGGGCATTTTCAGCGGCATCATTTTCAAAATATTTTGCAAATTTCGGGTTGTCATTGTCTTTTGAAACCGCTTTTATGATATCTTTCACAAGCTCAAATTTTTCTTCCGTATTCATTTCTTTATATTCCTGAGCCAGCGCGCTCCTTAGACGGAGCTTCGGCTTCACCGGCTCATGACCGGAAGATATCAATTTGTTATGCGCGTTAATTCTGCTTACATTGGTATATTTTCCGAATTCTGACAGACGAATTGCATAATATAACGTGTTGTAATAACTTTTGTTAAGTATTAAATTTTTACCGTCCCTTACTGATTCAATAAAATACGCAAAATTTTTGGCAAATTCTTTTGTAACACTGTTTAACGGCAGGACTCTTGTTAAATTAATATTGAAATATCCGCCTTTTATCGGGTCGGTTTCATATTCCTGCATATCTTTCATATATGTCTTTACTCCATCCGCAAACCAGAGTTTCCTGGCTGCTAAATCCATCAGGTCAAGATTGCGGTGTACCTGCTCCATGGTGTAAACTTCAGGGAAATTATCAGCCTTGTTAAGACTTAAAATTCTCTGGTCAATATTAAACCATAAATTGCCTTTAAAATGATTTACAGCCTCTGTATCAGAAAGCGATGAAGCATTACGCAGAACAACAAAAGATTTGTTCAGTCCGCTTCCCGGAAATGCTCTTCTTAATCCGACAGAACACGTAGGATCATAGCCTGCCGCAATTATTTTTACTCCGCTTGCAACCCTTTGTGCCGCTTGATTAACCTGATTTATAAATTCGTTTTCAATTTTTGCAGACACTGCATCTAAATCCGGAAAACCCGTAAATTTTTCAAAATATTCCGTAAAACCTTTTTTCACTTCCGGCGTCAAATTGTCAAGAAATGAAAAATTTTGCGCACGGATAATTTTATTTTCCGGAAACTTATGATCATCCAGTGCTTCATAATATGGCGCATATTTCAATTTTTCCCACTGTTTTATTGCTTCTTCTGTCGATTTAACAGGAATTTGCGTCAAAGCGCGGGTTATACCGCCAAACGAAATATTTCCGCTATTCTTTATATTTTCTTTTTTCTCAAATGTGTCTGCTGTTATTAAATTTTTATTGTTAATATATAAATTTGTATTTGATTTCTTATTATTTTTTAAATTTCCGTATTTGTTAATGTAAATACCGTTCGTTAATGTAATATTCATTCTTCCACCTTATGTTGTTAGTTTAAATAATTGTCTGTTATGATTATCCTGCCCGCCCAGATTCAAAAGTCCGAGTTTTTCAGTTGCTTTTTGAAAAGCTTCAACATCATCCTGTTTTATATGACTCCGGTAGGCCTGATGAAAAGATTCGCTTGCTTTTATTAGCCCTTTTGAATGTTCTGTAAAATATTTCAAAGTTTCTGCAGGATTTTCGACCTTTTCCGACAGATATGCCGGATGCGCAAATGCCATAAACACCCCTTTTTCATCTTTGAAGGCTTCCATTACTTCTTCAAAAGTATTTTCACCGGGTGCTAGAAGTTCACCTTTTTCATCAAAGTGCGGGGAATATTTTTGAAATATACTCCGGAAAACATCTGATTCACCTATATCTGCCGGCAATTTGCCTCTGTCATGCAAAAGTCCGACCGAGGCGCCTTTGCATCCTTCCATTATTTGTTGATACAGAATATTAGGATCTTTATTTTCTCTTGACGCAAGCTGCGTCACGGCCTGCTTCGTCTGTATATAATGGTAGATACGCCAGTGAAGATTCATCTGATTTCCGTATTTTTCTATTTCATAATAGTTAGAAAACTCCTCAATGGAAAATTTTGCTAGTGAATTTTTCTTTGATGCGTCATTTATAAAATTGATTGTCATATCCGTTCTTTTCCGGCGGATTTTGTCAAGAAATTGATTTATTTTCCCGGAATAAGGATTAATCCCGTACACAAGCAGCTCGGAAACTTCACATTTGTTATTTGATTTAGGTGCGCTGTGCACAAAACTTACTTCTAGCGCCGGAACAAAATGAAGATTTTTATATCTCACGGGATTTCCGGCAATTATTCCCATAATTTCTTTAAGCCCTTTTACTGTATCATGGTCGGTTATTGCATAAATAAATTTATTTTTAGTTCTGGAATAAAGCGAGTCTGCATAATCTGTTGCATCATCAAGAAGGTTTTTAACAAGCCCTTCTCCGTCAGAATATGTTGAATGACTGTGAAGATCCGCTCTGTAAACCCCTTTTTGCATATTGGAAGCCGTTGCCTCATAACTTGATTTTGTCAATCTCGGCAGGACTTTCAAAAGCTCATCCCCGCTCATTATACAGGAAAGACGCGCAGGATTAACAGTAGTATCCGAAAGTTTGCTCATTGAACCGGCTATTGATTTTGCAAGCTGCGAAACATGCCTGTCTTTTGCCAGATATATGATACCTAAACCTGCCGCAAGCACTGCTGAAGAATATGTTGCAGGCTTATGTTCATTATAAAAAATCTCTGCCTTGCTGGGAGGCGCTATTATCCTGTATTGTTTCATTGAAATACTATTGTTTAAGTTGACTCCTGAGACCTTCATGTTTTTACCCTAATCTTTAGTTCCACACTTTTCAATATTATTTATAATAAAATTTATTGTTTGCTATTCTACAACAAGACCTGTTTTTATATTATTTACTTTTCCAACAAAAAGACACATCAGATTTTTATTTATATTAATACAAAAAAAATAAAAAATAAAGTTATTTACAAAAATTTATATTGTTTTCTTAATCGTTTTTTTTGACATTTATACTGAAAAAATATAAAAATTTTACAGACTATTTTTTTAAACAAAAGTTGTAGATTTCTGCAAAATAATTTTTATTAAATTTTCAAAAATGTTGCATGCAAATTTCTCATAATTTATTTAGAAAAAATATTTTTTTTGGGGGAAATAAAAAATTGTACTTTTTGTTGAAAAATGCAGGAATAAAGCGAGTTATGCTGCTAATATAAAAAATAAAATATTAACTTTTTTTAAAAAATTTTCTTATTTAAAACTTAATGCTAAATTATCAATATAAATTCAAAAAAATATTGAAGTTTAAATTAAAATAAAAAAACATTTATATAGAGGATGTCAGAGAAAAAAAACTAAATTATATTTAAATCACTTACTTAACAAGGAGGTTAATTATGAAAAAAGACTACGAACAAATTCTCAGCAACTATAACGGCGGTGATTTAGACTTGTCAGGTTGCACAATCAAACATCTGGAACTCGGAAACATTGAAGGGAACTTGAATCTTTCAAAATGCGTTATCGACAAATTGACAATCGGCTGGGTCAGCCAGGAAATCAATATGTCAGGCGCTGAAATCAAAAACTTTGCAACACCTATCGACGCAGACCGTGTTAATATGGCAGGTGCAAAAGTTAAAAAATTGCCTGAACACATTTTCACAGGCTGGTTAAACATGGAAAAATCAACTGTTGAAAAATTGAATTCTGAAATCAGAACTAACGTATTCAACATTTCAGGAACAAAAATTGAACAGTTACCGAAAAACTTCCACGTAAACACACTTATCGTTGATTCGAAAGTTGCTAAAAATCTTTCATTAACAACTTTAAATCAGTGCAATGAACTTATTATTGACGGACACAGATATTATGAACAGAGCGGTGCAGACTACAATTTCTGCAGCGTTAATTCTGAAAACAGAGAATATGCTTGTGTGTAAATAATAACATACATTGATATTTATAAATTTCAAAGACTTTGCAATTATTTGCAGAGTCTTTTTTTGGGTCTGCAGGCTGTCAGGTAATTCCGGTGAGCGAAAGAAACTCCCTTGATTTATTTTTCCATGTCATTCTAAAGATATATGTCCGAAGAAATCCATGCATCCCGCACCCGCATGTCATTCTGAGGGAATGTATTGACCGAAGAATCCTCTTGCATGCTTTGTCATTCTGAGGACGCTAGTCCGAAGAATCTTATGGGATTTTAAGGGGATCCTCCGGCTTTTCGCACTCGCAGTAAACGGGTACGGCTGACGCCTTTCACCCTCTGCTCGTGCGCCTCGGGATGACGTATCTTTCTTCATGTCTTTCTGAGGGCGAATGCCCGAAGAATCCCATTGCCCTGCACATGTTATTCTAAGCATCCTGCCGAACAAAACGATTAAGTATCGTTTTGTGAGAGGACGAAAAATCCATTTACGGTTTTAAGGAGATCCTTCGGCTGACGCCTCAGGATGACATGAAATCCATTCAACTTTTCAACACTCCTCACTCTTCACACTTCACGCTTCACTCTGATAAGAACTTATCGCCTTATCGTCTTGCAGTCTTATCGCCTTCCTCAACTCTCCTCACTCTTCACCCTTCACACTTCACTTTATCGTTCGACCTGGCGCCCTAGCATCCTATTCAGAAACAAACCCTTCAACTTTCTTCACTCTTCACTTCAAAAAACAATCGGGACAATTGACTTATCCCGATTGCTGTTTTTATCTGTCTGTTCTGTTTTTTATTTTTTGAATTCCTTCATTAATCTGACAAACTCTAAATCGTCTTTAAGCCCCGCAATAGAGCTTTCGCCTAACGTTAACTCCTGAGAACTTTTTATATTTTTTATATAATCGCCGAAATCAGAAAAATCTTCTGTTGAAATCTTTTTCAATTTTGTAAGCGCCTCATCTGTGCCGGCTGTACCTTTTTTAAACACATCCGGGTCGAATGTTTTTGCTTTAGGCCCCTTCGGAGCACCGGAAAGCGCATTTCCTGCCTCACGCCAGTATTTTTGTATGTCATTTGCATCATCAGCAAGTCCACTGTAAAGGCCGCTTCTGACTGAATTTTCACTTTTACCGGTGTAGCGGCTTATCAAACCTACAGCTTTTTGTTCATCCAGTTCTGTAGAAATACCTGCAGTTTTGCCGGATCTTATATCTGTTGAAAATTTGCCTTTTTGGCGTGAAATTGCCACTGAAACATCATCCACATCAAGCTGTTTGCCGAAATCTCCAAAACCGTTAGTGCGGAGGATATTTCCGTTTTCGCCGACATTCAGACGGTATTTGATAATGCTTTCTGTCGTTCCGGGGTTTTGAAGTGAAACAGCACCGTTTGCAACCACTTCTTTGCCGTCACGAAGTCTGAATGCCGCAATATTATAGTTTGATTTTGCTTTGTAAGCCACATCCAATTGAGGATCTGTCATTCTGCTAAGAACCTGCGCCATCTTCTTGTCTTTTGCAAGCATGTTTAACTGTTTTGCACCCAATGACAGAGCACCTTTGCTTCCTTCCATTTTTTGAATCATTTTGATAATTTTGGGTATTGCTAAATACATAATCCATTTACTCCTTTTTGTTTTTCTTTAATTTTTCCTGCATAAAATTAAAATTGGTGAATATTTCCATTACCGCCTGAGTCCGCAGAATATTCTGAAAAAACTCTCATCGTCCTGCCTGACAACACCTTGTAAATATTCCGTTTTCTTTTTCGTAATTGAAATTTCCCTTACTCTTTTATTAAAACAAAAAGGTCAAAACTATTGCCCCGCCCCGCCCATACCATACCATACCATACCATACCGCAGATTATAACAGTGTTTCAGTCATTTTTAAATCCATCTTTACATTTCGTTATATTTACACATTATCCTTTTTATCTTTCCGTCATTCTAAGGACGCTAGTCCGAAGAATCCCACCGGATTTTAAGGGGATCCTTCGGCTTTTCGCACTCGCAGTAAACGGGTACGGCTGACGCCTTTCACCCTCTGCTCGTGCGCCTCAGGATGACATGCTATTTTTCTATGTCATTCTGAGGGCGAATGCCCGAAGAATCTCCTTACTCTACTTTACGTCATTCTGAGGGAGCGCAGCGACCGAAGAATCTCATTAAAGTTAAGGTTTTTGTTTTGTCCTGCGCGGACGGCGGTCGCTTTGGTGGCAAAGCGACGCAAACCAGCCGCACGCTCCGTTCT
>CALUPM010000024.1 GCA_944322665.1 Candidatus Gastranaerophilales bacterium
ATGTCATTCTGAGGGCGAAGCACGAAGAATCTCATCGGATTTTTAAGGAGATCCTTCGGCTAAAGCCTCAGGATGACGTACATTTTTTCACATGTCATACTGAGGGCAAATGCCAGCCTTACCCTGCCCATGTCATTCTGAGGGCGAAGCACGAAGAATCTCATCGGATTTTTAAGGAGATCCTTCGGCTAAAGCCTCAGGATGACATGCTTTTTCCCACGTCATTCTGAGGGCGGAGCCCGAAGAATCTCATTGAAGTTGAAGTTTTTGTTTTGTCCTGCGCGGACGGCGGTCGCTTTGATGGCAAAGCGACGCAAACCAGCCGCACGCTCCGTTCTCTAATAATTTGCTAGACTCGGCTCTTTGGCGGGTAAACTCGCTGCGCTCAAACAATACCCGCCTCTGACATCTGCCTCGTCTGCAATTATTGTTCACTACGCTATCGCGGCATTTTGTTTTTTTATTATTCATGTTTTTTCTAAGTGAACAAAGTGACCGAAGAATCCTGTCGGATTTTTAAGAAGATCCTTCGTTTCACTCAGGATGACATGCCTTTTTTGTCATTCTGAGGGCGGAGCCCGAAGAATCCCGTCGGATTTTAAGTGGATCCTTCGGCTAAAGCCTCAGGATGACATGTTTAGTCCACTAAGCTTTTCAACGACCTTCACCCCTCACCCTGGCCCTCTCCCACAAGGGGCGAGGGGATTATTTTGCAGCAATCCTTTCACCCGTTCAACTGTTCAACCATTCAACTTTCTTCACCCTTCCACTCTAATCCACAGGCTTTATGTAGGTATAAAAGAAAGCTTTGTAAAACATTGGTCTGAACATAAAAAGAGGTCTGTATTTTAGATACCCGAAAAGAGAAGCTGTTCTGTTTTTGTCGTACCAGTACTTTTTCTCATCTTCGGATAAAGCCCACGGAGTCATCTGCAAATATTTGAAATAATATCTTTTATGATAACTGAAAGATCCGAAATGCCACGGTTTTCTTTTTGATACAAAATGTATTATCCACGGATTTCTGGTGTAGCTTGAACGGTTAGTGAAATTGCTTGATTGAACATTCCATCTGTCATCAAGAATTTTAATTCTGCCCTTTAAAACTTCATTGATAATCTCCTGATCACCCATTTTTATTGTATCAATGTGCTTTTGAGTCCAGTCCAGAAATTCATCTTCAATATTTTGTTCTCTGATTTTCTTCAAATCCATCACAAGCATTCCGGCATTAACATAAGACGGATTTTTCTTAAGCATTCTTTTATTTATATCACACACCCCGCCCGCAATATTTTCGCCTAAATCCGACTCAAAAAGTTCTTTCAAACTTTTATTTACAACAACATCACAGTCAAGATAAATAATTTTTTCTATATTTGGAAGAATTGTCGAAAGTTTTAGACGATAGAAAGTACATATCGGAATATACGAATGAGTTTTTATATTTTTGTAAGCTTCAAAAAGTTTTTCATCGAGGGTAACAAAATTTATTTCACAATTTTTGATTTCTTTTAGTTTTAAGATTTCGGACTGTTTTTCCTCACTCAAGCCGTCGGTCAAAATATAGAAACATAATTCATCAGAGTCGGATGCATTAGCTAATACAGATGCAATTACAACACCTGCATATTTTGAATAATTTTCATCACAAGCTAAACCGACATTAATCATATTTAAAACCTTATTTAAGACCTAAAATTCGCCGTATTTGTCAAGCCACGTGGTCGGCTTAACATATCTGAGTCCGCCTTTGCCCATATAGCCTCTGCGAGCCTGCGCAGGGGTCGGTCTGCCATGGAATACAATAATTTTCGGTTCTTCCGGCTCTTTGGGTTCAAGGAAAAAGTTCAGCGGGAACGGCTGCAGACAATGACGTTTAAAGCTTACACACCACGATTTATCCCAGTATTTAAGAATTCCTTTTTTGTACATTTCATCAGACAAATAAGCCTGTTCATTTCTGTAATATTTAACAACGTCGTTGCCGAGTTTGTAGAAGTTTTCCAAAATTTCCGGATACTTGCCGACTTCAAATCTGAATACAGAAGAGTTTCCGGTCACTGCGTTTGGAAAATCCCAGTCTTTAACAATCAAAAAGTCGCCTTCTTCTTCAAAGAACGGAGTCAAATCTTTTCTTATAACAACATCCAGATCAAGAAACAGCGCAAGTCCTTTCAAATCTGCTAGGTTTTTATTGAAAAGAGAGAGTTTTCTCCAGGCTCTGTCCGGAATTTCATTATTTTCAATAAAATCCGGAAGATCTCTTACTTCAACCTGAGGCAAAAGACCGTTTCCGTCATCTGTAAAGCATACAAATCTGTAGGGTTGTGTCATATTTTTATCAACAGCTTTGTAAAGCCTGTTTACGTATTCCGGCCCGAATTTATTTCCCCATTTAATACAAATAATATTCTTTTCCATCTATAAAAACCCTCACAGCATATAATAACAATAGTAAATGCTTTTTATATTATACTACAACAACGAAAAAGCACGCAAGCAAATTTTGCAGCCTGAATTTATATAGCGTAACATTTTTAAAATTTTATTCCGTAATTACATAAGGCTTATCCGGCTTTGCGTATTTATTTCTTCAAATATTTCGTAGTGCCGAGCCCGAGTCCGTCTTTTATGAAGTTGAATCCTGCATAAGCCGCTAATGCAATTGCACTGCCGCAGGCGAGTTTCTTACCCTTTGCAAGAAGCGCCACCGCAGAAAGCCCGAGCGGAACTACACTTTCAACAAGCATTGACCCTAAACCTGAAAAATACCCGATTGCCGAATTGAAAAACGACGGAATATTGCTGTCCAGATGCCACTTCATAACTTTGTCTTTAACCTCGCCCTTCAAAAGACTCGGAGAATCCAGCCGCTGTGAATTTTCATACAAATCCATACTTATATCAGCATCCCTGCTTTGCGCTCTGACATCTGACTGAAGCTTGCCGATTGTATGGGCATCACGCAGCACAAGCCCGAGTCCGACAAGACCCGCGCCTTTTGCAAGATATTTACCGTAATTGTTTTTTACTGCGCTTATTATGCTCATTGTTTACAATCCTATTTCTTTGTTGAGTTTTCCGGAACTTCAAATTCCTTTTCAACTACCTTGCCTGACATCTTAAGCAGAATGTTTGTGGCCTGTGCTGCGTCCTGCCCGTAGCCGGCTGTCGAATTTTGCATTTTCTTTAAGACATTTACCGTGTAATCGTTTCCGGTGCAGGTTCTTGAATCAAGCATACTCAACGCCAGAACTCTTATGTTCTGGTCGGGATCCTGAAGCATTTTATTGATTAATGCCGTAAGTGCAGGATCGTCTTTTCTGCTGTCGTCCTCCTGAAGTCTTGCGACAACTTCTTTTGCACCCATCATCCTGACTTCTTTGTCCTGACTGTTCAGATAATTTTCAAGATTTTTGATGTACTCGTCTGTTAATTCAACGATTTTACGTTTTTCTGTCTTTTTCTTTTCTTCCGTTCCGGTTGTTTCTTTAGTTTCTTTTGTTGAAGTCGTTGTATTTGATGTGCTGCTCACGTCATCAAAATTCTTTGAGGCAAGAGCTGCAACATCTTCTGACTGACTATTTCCGGCAGGCATCATTGCCGGCTGCATAGCGGCACTGCCGTTTGAAGCCGGAGGCATATTATATACGGTTGCATTTCCGCCCAGACCGCCCTGTGCGATTATTCCTGCCTGAGGCGGTGTCACAAACTGTCCCGTGTAATAATTTGAAGGATACGCTTGACCCGGAAGCGCCTGCGACTGCGGCATATTGCCTGTCGGATTTATGTTAGGAATCCCGACTGACGGGTTGTATATCTGGATATTTACCCCCGCATAACTCGGTGATGACGCACTTTGCCCCTGCGGAACGGTATTATATCCCTGAGTTACCTGCTGAACCTGCGGCACAGGCTGCATAGGCGTCTGCGGATATGCCTGAATTGGCGGTATTGTTTGAAACTGTTGATTTCCCTGATTTTGTACTGATGTCATAACACTACCTTTTTTAAAACTACTTATATATTAAAAGTATTTTTTGCTTAATTAATTGCTTATATTTTTGAAAGTTTAAGAAATGTTAAATGTATTTTTTTAATTCTCTGTTTGACTATAATGAAATTATGGGAAACTATGAAGAAACATATCTCGCTCGCAGACCTCAGGAACTCTGCCGTATGTGCGGACGCTGCTGCCGCGTTGTTACAACCTCCAAACCTTATGAAGAGTTATTAAAGCTTCAATCTGAAAATGACGAAGGTGCCTGCGAATTTTTGCGGATTTTTACCCCGTACCCCTCGATTGAAGCCGCCAGAGAAGTCGATAAAGAAGTCGTGGATAACGTAATTGAACTTTTAAAAGAAGACGGCAATTACGACGAAAGCAAGCTAACCTTCTACGGCTGCAAGTATCTACTGGACAACAACCTGTGTTCAATTTATGAAGAACGTCCTGTCCTTTGTAAACACTGCCCCTCCACCCCGTGGTCTATTGTACCCCCCGGATGCGGATTTGAAGGGTGGCTCTTTTTAGAACGCGAAAACGCTAAACAGCGAGTCAGAAAAGCAAAGGAAGACCTTCTTGAACTGGAACTTTTAAAACAAAAAAATCCTTCTCCAGAGGTGATGAAAAAAATTGCCTCAGTTGAACATAAAATCTCTCACACAAT
Organism: Candidatus Gastranaerophilales bacterium; assembly: GCA_944322665.1. Classification (GTDB taxonomy): domain Bacteria; phylum Cyanobacteriota; class Vampirovibrionia; order Gastranaerophilales; family Gastranaerophilaceae; genus Scatenecus. Next base: position 4,674 of record CALUPM010000024.1, read on the forward strand.
TGAACTTTATAAAAAATACGGGTCTTACGACTGGTAATATCAGGCTTTCATAAGTTTTGTCCTGTAAAATTCCGTATTGATATTGAGTTTCGTTCCTATATCCAGAAGCATTTCCGCAAACCGTTTGTCGCTGGATCTTTTATTTGTTATACCGGTTTCTATTATTTCGCCGACATTGGTGTATAGTTTTGAGAAGAATATATTCTGGGCTTCCGAGATATCAACCTCAAGTTCTAGCTTTTCTACATAATCAAACAACTCAAGCACAACATCTGCCTGCTGAATTTCAAAACTGTAAGCAAGTCTGTTGATGTTCTGTAGAATTTTTTTGCTGAATATCTTGTTGGAAGGCTGTTTGTCGAGTTTTATGCCCATTGATTTTGCTTCGTAATTTATATCCGTTGCCTGCTGAAGAACTGACGGTTCCACAAAACCGTTTGAATCCTTTATAAGCTCGTTAAACTTGCGGCTGAGGGCGTATTCCGCTGCAATCTTAAACTCATCCGGAATAGGCAGCCCCAGAGTCTGCATGTGATAGATAGACCCTTTGCCTTCGTCGTACATATCCTGATAAATCTGTGCGAATTTTTCCATTTTATCCTTGAGCAGCCGCTGGAGAATTTTCCGTCTTTCTTCGATAAATATATCCTTAAGCGTAAAGTAGTCCTTGCCGAAGTTTTCGTCCAGTGCGCGGATAATCTCAGTCAACGGATTAAGCATGAATATTTTTATCAAATTGTTTTTCATCTCGTTGTATTCAAAATCATCCGAATATTCTTTGATTGCGCAATGGAAATCTCCGCCTGAATATTGCATTAAGGCGAACATCAGATTGGATTTTTGAAGTGTAATTCTGGAGCGGATTTCAATATGCCCTACAACAAAGTTTGAATTGCCCTTATGGACTTTTTGATAATCATCTCGTGTTATTGTGTAGCAGTAAACATCCTCTTCATCTTCAAAATCCTGATAAAGCGAAGATATTGCCCAGAGGCTTGCAACCTGTTTTGTGGTGACAATTGAGGGCTTTACAAAATTGTTGAAAATATCTCTGCCGGTGCCGTATTCCGTAATATTGCTTTTCGCCTCCGCCAGAATTTCAGCAAATTTTGCCTCATAATTCGTTTTTGTAAACACTGCAGCAAGCTGCATTGCACGCGCAGCGTATTTCATAATCTGTACTGTTTCAATGCCTGAAATTTCCGAGAAAAACCAACCGCAGCTTGTGTACATCAACTGCGCCTGACGCTGAATTTCAAGCAATTCCATTGCTTTAACTTTGTCTTCATCAGAAAGATCCGGCAGAAAGTTTTCTTTGTGGAATTTGTTGACACTCAGAGAACTTCTGTCTAAGATTACATCAATATAGTTGTTTCTGACTTCCCAGCAGTTTTTATTAAAATATTTAGGCCCTTCGGCTTCAAACAGTTTCGCAAGTTCGTCCCTTAAATAATCCAGCGCATCTCTTAAGGGTTTGCGCCACTTCTGATTCCATCCCGGATGCCCGCCGGTTGAGCAGCCGCAATCCTCTTTCCATCTGCCTACCCCGTGGAAACAACTCCAGCTTGATGCCTGTTTTATATCAACTTCATAATTGCTGCGGTATTTTTCAAGATATTCACCGTAATTTGTAATTGTGAAACCTTCTTCTTTTGCTTTGATCTGAAGAACATAAGCAAGCGCCATATCTCCGAATTTTGTGTGATGACCGTAGCTTTCACCATCGGTTGCGATATGCACAAGCTGAGGATAATCCCTGCAGTCTGAAACTCCGTCTTTTAGGCGCTTTGCAAATTTATTCCCGTCTTTCAAAAGTTCATCAAACGCAACGGATTTTGAAATTGCACCGTCGTAGAAAAATAAATCTATAAATTTGCCCGGAGCCGACTTTATGTAATATCTGTAAGAACGTGCAGGGTCAATATTTCCCCAGCTTACGTCCGTCCATTTTTTGTCGCCTTCTACTCTCATTTTAAGAGCCTGATATGGTGATAATATTGTGAATTTAATTCCGTTTTCCTCAAGAACCCGCAAAGTATCGTCGTCTACTGCGGTTTCCGCAAGCCACATTCCTTCCGGCTTTCTGCCGTAACGGTATTCAAAATCCCGTATTCCCCATTTTACCTGTGTAATTTTGTCGTTTTCATTTGCCAGCGGCATTATTATGTGGTTATAAACCTGCGCCATAGCGTTTCCATGCCCGTCATGCTCGCTCTGGCTTTCTATATCTGCTTTTATTATCCGCTCATACGTCAATGGCGCAAACTGCTCCATCCACGATAATAACGTCGGACCGAAGTTGAAGCTTATATGTTCATAGTTATTGACAATATCAAGAATTCTGTTTCTGCTGTCAACGATTTTCGACACGGAATTCGGATTATAGCATTCCTTATTTATCCGCTCATTCCAGTCGTGAAAAGGAAGTGCGCTGTCCTGAAGTTCTATTGCTTCAAGCCACGGATTTTCTCTCGGCGGCTGGTAAAAGTGTCCGTGTATTGTTAAAAATTTTTCGTTAGCTTCAGTCATTCTCCAACTCCTCAAATAATGCGCGTATCACTATTGCGTTAATTTGTTTTCTTTTCCGGATTTTTAGGTTTTTTCTGGGTCAGAACTTTAAACTGCTCTGCGTCCATCCATACATCCCCGAGTGCATTTGAAAACACCTTTCCGGAAAATTCAATAACATCACCTGCATCTAAATCTATATGTTTTTCAGCCTCGGTGCGTTTGATAAAAATTTTCAATTCTGAAAGGGGAACATTATGATCAATAACATCCGGACGCTGGATTAAAAATGTTATGTAATCCTCCGAACTTTTCATCGCCGGTTTGTAGTCCAGACCGAGTGTCGAAAACTTGTCGAATTTTGCTTTAATTTTTACGTTCTTGTTAAGGTAAAAAGACGGGTTGTTTACCATATCAACAGGATTAACGCTCATGTAAGTCTTTGTTGCAGCAGGTGCAGCAACCGAAATAAGCGGATTTTCAAGATTTATACCGGCGCCGTTTGCAAATGTTGCACCTGAACGGGCTGCAAAACCAAGAACTAACGATAATACAACAGCAGGCAAAATATATTTAAACTTTGACATTGTTTATTTCCCCTTCTTTATTTCTCAACAATTATATTTTAGCACATAAATCTGTTTTTTGTATAGTTATGTTTTACATAATAAAGAACAAAATCACAAATCTGCCTGTACATGCGGCTAATATTTTTATTTACCTTAAATATTTTTCTTGCAATCATTTAAAAACAGGATTGTTTAAAAGATTATTTGATTTATTGTATATATGCTCAAGCTATCGACTAGATATCCTGAGTCGTTTACCCCGCTTTTTATAAGGAACACTTTAAAATGCAAAAATTATTTAGAATTTTATTGCTCTGTGCAATATTATCAAACACTATTACCCCGTGTTTTCCAGAAGAAGCTGATTTTTCCGGAGAAATTGCACGCATTCCGCTTGCCGCGCCGGCAGGAATGTCTGAAGATGAAAAAAGCGAAACTACGCAATTTGAAAATGCAACGGCTCTAAAAAATTCCACAGCAACCTCAAAAACAGAAGAGTCAGAAAAGGAAAATACTTCTGTTGTAAACCTTGTTGATGAAGAAGAAACTGCAGGCTGCCCTGCAAATCCTATTATTGTTAATCGTCAGGGAACTGTTGAAGCGTTTAAGACAGCTTACAAATGTCTTGCAGGAAAAGAACTAACGGCTGCCATGCTTGAAAAGGGGAGAAAATTCGACGTAAAATCACTGCAGTCAATGTCTTATGAAACAGCAGGCGGTGCTGAAGTAAGGTTTGAATCTATGTATCCGGAGAGAGTTTTTATGGAAAAAGATCCTGTGAAGCTTGTTTTTACGGGAGAAATCATAAAAAACAAACCTCCGCGCAAATGCGGTTCAAGCGGCACCTTAAAGGTTATGATAAAACACGTCACGCTGGAAAATGTTACATATCCTGCAGAAGCTTACATAACAAAAATGAATAAAAAAGGTGTGCTTTTAGGGGCAGTCGCAGGGCCTTCCAATTACAAAGACAACCTGTCGGATGCTGTAAGCAACGGAACCATTCATACTATATTTAAAGATCCCTGCAAAACAACGGCTGATGAATGCGTGAGTACAGTTACAAAACCGTTCTACTTTTTGACGGGCGCTCTTCTGCAAACTGCGGATCTTTTTATTGCGCCGATTGTTGCGCTTTTTCTGCCCGGAAACGAGGTTGTAATCCCGGAAGGCACAGAATTTGAAATCAAGCTGGAAAATGACATTCCTGTGCTTGAGATATAAAATTTTTCATAAAAAAAAGACCTGTCATTTCTGCCAAGCCTTAGTATATCAAACGTGAAAACCATTGATATTTATAATTGTACATAGTATTAAAGATGTAACTTATATTATGAGAAGATTGATTTTTGAGGGGATAAGCTTGTTATATTTTAAACCAAACCGCAAAAGAAAAAATCTTGTCGCAACCCCGAAAAAAGTGCCTGGATATAACAAGCTTACTTTATAACTATAACCTTTTTTTCGGATTTTTTCACCACTCAAAAGGATAACTTTTATTTTTGCAAATTAACATAATAGGACTAATCCTTAAGGATTAGATTCTGGTTGATTTGTTTTTAAGTTTTTGCACTTCTTTTTGTATCCTATTGCGTAAATTATTAACATAAACCAGATTAAATATATCAAAAACAGCAGTGGCGTAGCGTAAGTGAAAATATAACCTGAGCATTCCAGTGTGAACATAAGCCATAGTGCAAAAAATGCGCCCCAGAATAAATTATAAATCCACCTGTTGATTTTTGTGTTGTATGTTAGGAAAGCAAGCAGGTTGACAGAAGGATAATAAATAATTCCGAATGATATAATCATGCCGATAGTAGTAAAAAACGGAATTCCTAAAGAATCTGCGGCTCCGTTGTAAACATATTTTGTAATATCCTGCATGTACACGAAAGTGTAGCAAATACCCCAGACAGGATAGATAAGATTTATCCACAGATATACAAATAGTTTATTGTTAAGGACATTAATGTTTGTAATATGTTTAAAGTCTTTGATTTTAAAGATAACTGTAAATAAAAATACCGCTAAAGACAATCCCCACAACTGAAATATCGTATTTAATATAAGATATTTTTTATTAATCAAATGTTCAACCGCTTTTTCGACATCAGCGGGTGCAACGGTTTGAGCGATTTGATCTGCAACAGTTTTGCTTATGTAGTAGTCCGGAATATGAAACTGACAGCTGTACAGCAGTGCAAAACTCAGTATAACAACAAGAAATCCACAAATTTTTATGGGAGATTTGGTAAAATTTTTAAAGAAATCAATAAACCAGTTATTCATTATAATGTTCCTCGCGTTGTTTTTTGTTAAGGAATGCGTTGATTAGTTCAAGTCCCGCAATCAGGAAGATGAGGTCGAAAGCAGCAACTGTAAACGGGAAAAACCCTACTGCCATTGCTCCCCAACGGCCGGATATGGCGAACATTTCAAAGGCAAAGCTGAAAATTATCTGGAATAAAGTTCCAAAAATATAATAGGCAGCCGTGATTAAACCGCTTGCCAAACAATTTGAAATAATAAATCCCAGCGGTATCCAAATTAAAATGTATGAAATTTGAAGTATCGGGTATCTTATATAAATAGGTTTTTCTTTAAATAAGTAATCCATAATTGTGTATATTATCACAAGAAAAATAAAAATGGATATATTATTAAGAAATATGTATAACAAAATTGGTTTATATTGTTGGTAGTTCCTTTACTATTGACTTGTCTGTAAACCTGCGGTTAAGAATTTGTACAACACTTCTGGAAATCGTCATTATCTTTTCCAATAAAAAAGCTCCACCAAATGGTGAAGCTTCTTTATTAGCGGAAGACGAGACTGTCTTGCTCGCTCGCATTTAACGGCGTTCCGGCAGCGGACTGCTCCGCCGCCTCCAGCCTCAGCTCGCTCGCGCTCAAACTCAAATAGAGTTCTCGCCTCTGTCTATTCCTGACAAAATAAAAGGCCGTAGAACTAAAGTTCTACGGCCTTTTATGGAGCGGAAGACGAGACTCGAACTCGCAACAACCTGCTTGGAAGGCAGGGACTCTAGCCATTGAGTTACTTCCGCATCTCCTGCGTTTGCATGTCAAGTCTAACCCAAACATTTTTTTTTTGCAATATTTTTCTTTTTTATGTTATTCTCTTTCTAAAGAGTAATTTAACAGGGAGCGCCTTATGGAATTTGTAGACAGCATTATTGACCATCTTGACAAAATCAACAAACTGCTTAAATCCACCCACTTTGACTTTATTGTCGGTATCATAATCAATATTTTCCTGATTATGCTGCTTTTCAAAATTGTTGACCTGTTCAGCGCAAAACTCAAAGAACATATTTTAGAAAAAGACTCTAAAAACCAGCTAATCCAATTTTTGCCGATTTTAGACAGAATTTTGAAGTTTTTAATTGTATTCTTTATCGTTGCCTCGTTCCTGCAGAGTTTCGGTTATTCTGTAGCCTCGCTTATTACAGGGTTCGGGATTACAGGTCTGGCGGTCGGCTTTGCAGCAAATGCAACAATCGCAAATATTTTCGGAACCCTTTCTATCTTCAGCGACAAAGCTTACAGAATAGGAGATTACGTCATCGTAAACGGAGTTGAAGGATACGTTGAAGATGTAAACTTGATGTCTACAAAAATAAGAACTCTTGACCAGTTTTTATACATTGTACCGAACAGCAGCGCCTCTAACGGAAATATCTGCAACATTTCCGCAGCTAAAAAGAGAAGAATTAACGAAGTGTTCACACTCACCTACGACACATCAGACGAAAAACTGGAGCGCGCAATTCATATTCTGGAAGAAATCCTGCAGAAAGATAAAAACATCCATGATGATTATGTCGTATTTGCGGACACCCTTGCGGACAGCTCTATTAATATCCGCTGTATTGCCTATGCAAAAACCGGTTCTTACAACGAATACAAGAAAATTCAATCAGTTTTTCTGCTTGAAGCGGTAAAACGGTTCAGAGCCGAAGGTCTGGATTTTGCATTCCCGTCAACGTCGCTTTATATAGAAAAAACAGGCGCAGAAGCATGATTATAAAAATAATTGCAACGGGCAGGCTGAAAGAAAAATTTCTTAAAGACGGAATTGAAGAATTTCTGAAACGTCTCCGCCCTTACGCAAACCTTGAAATTATTGAACTTACTCCTGTTGAAATAAAGGACGAACATCTAATTTCAAAAGCCCTTGACGAAGAAGCGGAAAAAATTCTTTCTCACATAAAACCGCATTCCTGCGTCATTACACTTGAAATTAACGGGAAAATGCTGTCTTCAGAAGAATTTGCCGGCAAAATCAACACTCTCACAAATGAAGGCACCGCGGAAATTGTATTTGTAATCGGTTCTTCATACGGACTTTCGCCTGTTGTTTCACAACGTGCGGATTTTAAAATGAGTCTTTCCAAGATGACATTTCTTCACCAGTTTGCAAGGCTTCTTCTGATTGAGCAGATTTACCGCGCCTTTAAGATTATCAAGGGTGAAACCTACCACAAATAGTTTTACAATTTTTATAAAAAATGCTATAATTTAAAAGCAAATAATACACGGGAGAGCGAAACATGGAAACTTTTGAACTTAATTATACAATTGAAGAACTGAAAAAACGGACGGATAAAGAGTATTTGAACACAAAAAAAATGCTTGATGTTGATGCACCCGAGTATCTGGCACTTGCGGACGGGGACAAAAAAGCCTTAAAAAATCTTGTGAAAGCAGCCTTTTTTATTGAAAAAGTTTTCAAACGTCTGGACAATCATCATAATGCTGAGTTTGAAGCATTTTTAGACCGTGAAATTTTAAAAGGCAGCGAACAGGCAGAATTAACAGACATTCTTTTCAAAGCACAGAAAGGAATGTGCGCTATAGACCGTGAAACCACAAAAATAAATCTTGCAAAAGGGATAACCGAACTTCCCGGTAAAGGCTTGTATCCGGAAGATTTAACAAAGGAAGAATTTCATAAAATTCTTATTAATATGCTTAACACCGGTAAATCAGAAGAGGTTCGAAAAATATTAAATCAGCGCTCAATTGTCGAAAGAAACGGCGAAGAATTAAAAGCAATTGATTATGTAAAATATTTCAGCGAAGAATTTCGTATGGCTGCAGAAAAGCTTGAAGAAGCTGCCGACACATCAACAAACGACGATTTTAACGAATACCTGCGGCTTCAGGCAGTTGCACTCAGAGAAGCAGACCCGATGCTTGACGCTTACGCTGACAAAAAATGGGCGGAACTTCAGGACACCCAGCTTGAATTTACAATCACCAGAGAAAATTATGCAGACGAAATGACCGAAAGCGTAATAGAGAATGAAGAATTGAAAAAACTTCTGGATGATTACAACATCAAGCCGGTATCAAAAGATTTTCTCGGCGGCAGGGTCGGAATAGTTAATAAAGAGGGAACGGAAGCTATTTTGAAGATAAAAGAATACCTTCCGCTTCTTGCATCAAACATGCCATACCACGAAGAATACGAGCAGAATATTTCAAAGACCGAAGACTCAAAACAGACAATGGTTGATGCGGATATTGTGGTTCTTGCAGGGGATGTCGGGGCATACAGAGCAGGAATTACTCTTGCAGAGAACCTTCCAAACGACGACAAACTTTCGCTCACAATCGGCGGCGGCAGAAGAAATGTCTACCACAGGCAAATAAGGTTTATTTCAGACCGCGAAAAGCTTCAAAAGCGTCTTGATGCAATATTAGACAAAGACCAGCATAAATTCTATCTTGACGAAGCCGACCACTGGTTTACAATCGGACATGAAAATACTCACTCACTCGGCCCGAACAAAGGCACGGAAGCTCTTGGCAAATACAAAAGCATAATTGAAGAAAACAAAGCTGATATGGGTGCGCTTGCCTTTCTTGATATTCTTGAAGAAAAAGGGATGTACACCCACGAACAGGTTTTGCAGATGATTGTAACCTTTGCGGCGGACAATTTTCTTAAGTCAAAACCGACGCTTTCGCAGGCGCACAGAGTCCGCACGGTTATGCAGACAAAATATTTTATGGAAAACGGCGCAATAGAATTGACGCAGAACGGCAAAATCCACGTCAACATAGACAAAATGATTCCGACGGCTAAAAAAATGCTCGCTGAAATCGTACGAGTTCAGATAGATGCGGATTTTAAGAAAGCTGAAGATTATGTTCTTTCAAACTTTATCTGGACAGACGAAATGGAAACGATTTCACAAAAACTGAAAGAAGTTGACAAAACACTGAACGGAAGAACAGAATCTCCGCTTGCACAAATGCTTTTAAAAAGCTAATACCTGAAAGCCCAGAGCACGCACACTAAGGCACAGGATCGTATCCGCCCTCATTCCACGGATGACAGCGGCAGATGCGTTTTATTCCGAGCCAGCCGCCTTTTTTTAACCCGTATTTTAAAATCGCCTGACGGGTATATTCGGAACACGTCGGATAAAACCTGCAAACAGCAGGCGTGAATTTTGATATTTTCTGGTAAATCCCGATTAAATACAAAACAAAATTCTTTAACATTAATTACATCCTACATAGCGTAGCTTTCACCGATTGTATCAACCGCTTCTACTTTGATATCCGTGATAAGTTCCGAATACGAAATAACGACAACGGTCGGAATGTGACGCTCAAGAAGCTGGTAAAGCGGAAGTCTTATTCTCGGAGAACACAATACAACAGGGTTTCTGCCGCATGCCTGATGCGCGCGCACCATTGTTGAAGCGGTTGTTTCAATCAATTCCTGAACCTGCATCGGATTTAGAAGGAACATAGTTCCAAGCTCCGTTCTCTGGCAGCTGTCATCTAGGGTCTTTTCCCACTCGGGAGAAAGCGTCAGAGCATACAAAACTTTGTCATCTTCAACGTTTGCAAGACAAATCTGACGGCCTAAAGCCGCTCTTAAACGTTCCGACAAAATATCCGGTTCTTTTGAAAATCTCGCATAGTCGCAAAGTCTTTCAAACACAAAAATAATATCTTTGATTGAAACTTTTTCTCTGATTAAGTTGACGAAAATTTTGCGCAAATCGCTTGTAGAAATAATCGTCGGAACAAGGTCGTTGACAAGCGTCGGGTCTTGAGAACGTACAAGTTCCATAAGTTTAAGAACATCGGTTTTTGTCATAACTTCATCAACGTGTTTTCTGACGCATTCCTGAAGGTGGGTTACAATAACATCCGTTGAATCAAAGGCAGTGACTGAGCGCGCGGTTTTTGCGTCGTCCGGCGTAATCCAGTAAGCCTGCGTCTGATACGTCGGATCAATACCAATTATTGCATCCTGCGGAACTTCTTTTTTGATAGAATCCCACTGATCTGCAATAACCATCAATCTTCCCGGATATACATAGCCTGTATCAACGGTATTTCCGCGGATTTGAATCATATATTCATTGGCATCGAGAGCCGACGAATCCATAATTCTTATGTTCGGCAAAATGTAGCCCAGTTCATCCGTAACTCTCTGACGGAGAGCCGCGATTTTGGCAAGCAATTGTCCTTCCTGATCCGGATCTGCAATTACAAGCAGGTTTGACCCTACCTGAAGGCTCAAAATATCAACACCCAAACGCTCGTACATTCTGTTCGGGTTGACAAGATCCTGCATATTCTGTCTTACGCTTTCCAACTGCCCTAACTGAGACTGTACGTCCGCATTGATAAGGGTTGAAAATCCGGTGATACCAAGCCCGATTGCAAACAGGAAGAACGGTAAAAACGGAAGCCCTGTTCCCTGCCAGAACCACGTATGACCTGTAAATGCAAGCAGCAGCAAGAACCCTGCCGACAAAAACAGAGCATTCGGTTTGCTCTTGATTTCCGCCGTAACATCAGAACCTAATGAGTTTGCCGCTGAAGCACGTGTCATAAAGATACCTGCCGCGATTGACATCAATAATGACGGAACCTGAGATGCCAGACCGTCACCGATTGTCAGGATTGTGTACTGGCTGACCGCATCCGCTATAGGCATCTGGTTCATCAAACATCCGACGCACAAACCGCCGATAATGTTGATAAGTACGATAATAATACCCGCAATTGTATCCCCTTTTACGAACTTCATCGCACCATCCATTGAACCGAACAGGTTTGATTCTCTCTGCAAATCTTCACGTCTTTGTGTTGCTTCTTCCGGAGAAATTAAGCCGGCGTTGAAGTCCGCGTCAATCGTCATCTGTTTACCGGGCATAGCATCCAGTGCGAACCTTGCAGAAACTTCTGCGATACGTTCCGCACCTTTTGTGATTACCATAAACTGTACAACCGTGATAATCAAGAATATTACGCCACCGACAACCATATTACCGCCGGTTACGAAAGTTCCGAATGCGTGAATTACTTCTCCGGCTTCTCCTTTTGACAAAATCAACCTTGTAGAAGCGATTGAAAGGACAAGTCTGAACATCGTTCCGATAAGAATAATTGACGGAAATGCCGCAAGTTCAAGGGTCTTTTTGACGTACAACGATATCATCAATAACACAACCCCGAGCGTAATATTCAAACAAATAGAAACGTTTACGACCCAGTTCGGAAGTTCAACCAATAAAAGGACAATCAGCAGCAAAACGAATATCGCCATTGCGACTTCGCTTAAATTTGTGCTTCCTGCTGATCCCTGTGCTGCCATTAAACTTCTTTAAGAGCCTCCATAATTATTGCGATTTGACTTTCTATTGTCGCATCAATTACACCGTTGTTTGTCGAAACTATACACCCGCCTTCCGTTACTTCTTCATCCGGAAGAATAACAATCTTTGCATCTAACCCCGCTTCGTTAAGCATCTCCGGAATTCCCTGCTTTGCAATGCTTACCTGCGACGGGTTCACCCTTATCGTAACTTTTGGTTCTTCCTTTGGAAGTGTTTTTAAGATTTCCGTAATTTTTGCTAACACAATCTCCGGATTTTGCGTTACTTCATTTTTAATTATTTTTTGTGCTATATCAATACTTATTTCCAGAATATCCGGTGCTATATATTCAAAAACCTCCTGCGGGGCAGTCAAAAAATCTTTGAATGATTCCCTGACCTGCGCTATATCGGCTGCTGCCTGATTTACGCCCTCCTGATAACCTTCTTTTGAGGCGGCTTCCCGGATACTGTCGGCTTCTTCTCTTGCACGCGAAATTAAATTTCTCTCATCAACACGCCTGAACCCGCGTCTTCTGTCGCCTCTGCGTCTTTCATGACGCTGGCTGAAATCAATATTGTCAAGATTAAACAGGTCAACTTCTTCAGGCTGCTGTGGTTCGGAGGATTCTGCAGGCACCGGCTCATCATATTCCGGCGTTTCGGCAAAAGCCTCCTCAGTCTGTTCTATTCCGGCTTCTTCTTCAAAATTCTGCATGCCGGCATCAGGCTCCTGCTCCGGAAAGTTTTCATATCCCAAATCTTTTACTTCCGGCTGAACCTTCTTAATTTCCGGTTTGGAAATCGGCGGCTTTGCGGTTATTTTCTTTTTGATAATCATGATTCAATTTTATTATACACTATGTTCCAGATGCGAGGCAATAACCGCTGCAACCCGCGGCGGCATTTTATAAAATTCGCCTTCCAGAGCATTAAAAACAAATCTGCGGACATTCGGCCTTTCAAGCTGTACCATTGATTCCAGCTTCTGTCTGTCCATCATGGAGGCGGTTGCTTTTACTCTTTCGACAAGTAAATTTGTATTAACTTCTGTTGCGGACGGAAGATTTTTACCGATATCTTCAAGCACTCTCATCGTAACTGACGGGTCAACCTTCTCTTCCAGATTGTCCACGTACATATATCTTAAAACAGTTCCGGCATCATCTTGCTCAAAATGATTCAGGATAGACTGAACCCTGTCATCCGTAACACGTTTCAGCAGAAGCGCAACAGCGACAAGTTTAAGGAGTTTCGGAGGCTTATATTTTTCAATAGGCTTAGACATATCCACTGGACCTGCAGGGGCACCACCTTTTGCCGGAACCGGAGGAGCATTTTTAGCACCTGCCGGCGCTGAGTTTGGTGCGGCAGGCTGTGCTTGAGCCTGCGGAGGCGGTTGAACTTCCTGATTATCCTGCATTTCCTGCATCATGGTGTCTATATTTGACTGCTTTTGCGCCTGCTCCATCAAAGATTCCGAAATCAAATTTCTATCTTTAAGTTCTTTTATTGAGTCATCGTAAGCTTTTTTAACGTGATGTTCTATGAGTTGTAATATTTGATCCTGCGGAAGATTTTGTTTGAACGTCTGCTGGGCAATTTCAAAAATCGTATATGCAATTTTCTGCATAATTGGATCCCAGTATTGCTGCGGGATTCCGGATCTTATAAGGTCTACTGACTTATGGAATGACCATTCCGCAATAATCTGGGTAATCAGCATTGCCTGTTCGGCATTAAAATTATTGTCTTTATCTTCGGCAAGAGCCTTTCCTGCCATACTGGATAAATTAAAAAGGGTATTAATTACAAACTGCTTCTGATTTTCATTAAACTCTGCAGGCACAATATCTTTTGCCTGATCAGTAAGATTTTTTGAAAATGCTGCGTAATCAAAACCCTTTATTGCCATTAAAATTTCCCTTTTTCGATTTCTTTTTTATTTCCTTACTTTCTTTACACTTTAAATTATGTTTCTTCTATCCAGCTCTTTATCTTGTCTGCGGCATCTTTTTCATCGGATTCCGAAATATTGGCAGACATATTTGCAAGAGTATTAACAAGATCATCGGTTGTATGGAGCGCAAGATATTCTCTCTGCTGTGCTTCAAGCAGTCCCTGCGCAAGTTCGGACTGTCTTTCCGTCAACTGTGCCGCCCGTGCGTTCATGTCCTGAATAAGTTTGTCCTGCTCTGCTTCTTTTTGTCTTAACTGGGCAACTTCTTTTTCGTGTTCCTCCTGAGCTTTTTTCAGTTTGCTGTGAACAACTCTTGAAACGCCTATCAAACCTATTACGCACAGAGCAATTGTAATCCACCACGGGTTGCCGCTTTCGTCTGGTTTGGGAAGATTTGCCTGTCTGTCGCCTGCAAGGTTAAGTTCCGAAGTATCAGAGAATGCTATCGTAACGTTTTCTGCAAGAGCTTTCGGGCTTGCTGTTGTTGCTATTAATTCTTTCAATTCTTCAACAGTTGTGTTTGCCGGCATTGCAGTTTTTTCCATTGTAACTGCAATTGAAATTTCTTCTATAACTCCGGGTTTCAGGTATTCATTTGTCTGGGTTTTAGTTACTCCGTACTGGGTTTCTGTTGCGGAACGGGTATAGCTTCTGTCCTGACTTGAATTCTGACCGCCTGCAGCAATCCCGTTCGGGATATAAACACTTACGGCATTTGGATTTTCATTGCTGTCACGGGTTTGATCGCCAAGACCTTCAGTAAACGACTGCTCCGAAACCGACGCCTTCTGGTTCGGGTCATACTCAATTCTTGTCCTTTCCATCGGAACCTGACGGAGATATGTGCTGACTGTTGCAGTATAGTTTCCGGCACCTATCAATCTGTCAAGCTGTCTTGAAACTTTTTGCTGCATATATTTGTCGTTTTCCTGAAGCTTCGACAACATCTCATCGTCTGCGTCAATCATGCTTGAATAAACGTTTCCGTTAGTATCGGTGATAGAAACGTTATCCGCTACAAGCCCGCTGACACTCCCTAGAAGCAGGTTTGTAATCGCTTTAACTTTCAGAGGATCAAGCTTGTCGCCTGCAGGAATTGATACCTGAACCGTTGCCGTGACAGGCTTTTGCATTGAAGTAAACAGAGCCTGCTCCGGAATTGAAATAAATACCGAAGCGTTTTCAATCGGCGGAATTTTTCTTATCAATCTTGACAATTCACCGTTGATGGCGCGCGCAAGACGGATTTTTTTATCCTCTTTGGTTGATGTAAAATCACCTTTGTCAAAAATTTCAAGCCCTACATTCTGATCCATCAAACCGCTTTTTACAATCGCAAGAAGCGCCTGATCTCTTTGAGTGAGCGTATATTCTTTCAAAAAGATTACTGATTTTGTACCGTTTTCTCTTCTGCTTGCAACAATACCTTCTCTTGCAAGAAGCGCCTGTATTTCGATTGCTTTGCCGAGATTGTCGGTCTGCAGAAGGTCAAGAGGTTCTTTAATTACTTTTTCGCTGACAACCCTTGCCGCGCCTTTGCTGTTTTTGCCGTTGTTTGCAACAATACCTATTGTCGTCACAATCGCAACCACAATTATCAATGCTACCGCTATGATACCATATAATAAAGGTTTGTTTTCCAGTATTTTTTGAAAGTCCATATTTTCCCCGGTCTGTTTTTAAAATTTAGTTTAAGTCCTGGTTTCCCTAATTTATTGTAGAATACTATTCTACACCTGAATCTGCATAACTTTGTCATACGCCTGTATGACTTTTCCGGTAATCTGGGTTGCTACGTTTACGCTGATTTCAGACTTTGCCATAGCGGTCATAACGTCGTGAATATCAATATTGTTATTCCCGCTCATAACGTCTTTCAAAAGGTTATCCGGCGCGTTCAATTCCGCGTTCAGATTTTCAACAAGTCCTGAAAACACCGCTTTAAAATCACCTGTTGCCGGTGTTTCCATTCTTCTCAAGCGAGCCGGCTCCATTCCGTAAATTCCGCTGTCCAGCTTTGTGTGCTGAATTCTGGCTTCCAGATCGTATTTTGGCATCCAGCCTGCGTTGTATTCCATCTTGTCCCTGCCTTTCTGTTCTTATATTAACTTATATCCGGCGGTTTTGTTAAGAGTGTTTACAATAAAATCAACCGTTTGATGTAGGTAAAATACAAGATTTCATACAAATTGTTTAATGATTTTTTGCGGAAAGTCATGTGAAAACAAGTATCTATAAAGTTTTTATAATTGATTAACTACTATTTTAGTTCATCATCACCCATTTTGATAATTAAAGGTCTGATTGTTTTTTGCCATTCGTCAATAGAAATTTCTCTGTGAAGATAATCCATATTGTCTGTTGCTATCACCCACAACGAACAGGGGCCTCCGCTATACCAGCCGCTCTGTATTTCTGTTGAACAAAGCTGATAATCCATCCACCATAAAGCATATCCTGAAATAAAAGGGGCATTATTTTTACTTGTCAATGAAAGCCAGAAGGTATCTTTTCCCAGTACATTCGGACCTTTCAGTCCATTCACGTCTACTACTAACGTGACTAGATTATTTTGCACTTCAGTCGTTATCCCTATCATTGCACCGTCGCTTAATGTGAAATTATAAGCTGTATTCTTAAAAAGCCAAATTGTGCCGCTGCCGGGATACAAATCCCTGTGCATTATATTGTGCGGACGTTCAAACCCGTATTCTACACCGACATTCAGGTATTTTGAAAGCATTTTGTATGCGCGCTCAAGGGATTCTTTAGAGCCGTCAATGCCCCAGTCCTTTGCCGGGCCATAGTCTATATATACACGATTGTATGCCTGATACAACGTTGTGTAAACCTTCTTGAAACGGGTCAGCCACACTTTTTCGTTATGTTTTGATATCAAAGAAGGTAATGTCATTGCTATTACAACACCAAGAATCCCTAGTGTTATCAGCACTTCTGCCATTGTAAACCCTAAAAATCCAATCAGAGGAAGACTATACGGCTGCCCCCCCCCCCGTCAAATCGGCTCTATGACTGCGTTTCAACATTTCGTCCTCCTAATTCTCTTCTTCTTTGGTTTTATTTTAGCAAATTTTGGTTTCGCGTGCAACTTTTTATTTCTACGTCATTCTGAGGGAGCGCAGCGACCGAAGAATCTCATGGAATTTTCAGGAGATCCTTCGGCTTCTCGCACTCGCGGTAAACGGGTACGGCATACGCCTTTCACCCTCTGCTCGTGCACCTCAGGATGACGTCCTGCTATTACGTCATTCTGAGGGCGTAGCCCGAAGAATCTCCTCCTTCTTCCTTGTCATTCTGAGGAAAGCGCAGAGACCGAAGAATCTTCCGGAATTTTATGGGGATCCTTCGCCCTCTCACAAAACGATACTTAATCGTTTTGTTCGGCAGAGTGGCTCAGGATGACATGAAGCCCTTTCAACTTTTCAACCATTCAACTTTCCTCACCCTTCACCCTTCACTCTTCACTTTGATAAGAACTTATCGCCTTTAAATCACACATCAGCGCTAAGGTATTGTTTTTCATAGTGAAGTCTGTCGCGGAAGCGTATCAGGCGCCCCATTACATCATTAAACACCGGAATAGGCAGACTCTGTTTTCCGTCGGAAAGCGCGTTTTCAGGGTCGTGGTGAACTTCTATCATAATCCCGTCCGCTCCGACGACAAGCCCTGCTTTTGCCATCGGCTCAATCAGGTATCTTTGTCCGGTTCCATGGCTCGGGTCTACGATTATCGGAAGATGCGAGTATTTTTTAATTACGGGAATTGAGGCTATATCCATAACGTTTCTGGTAAATGTACTGTCAAAACTTCTTATTCCTCTTTCACAGAGAATGACGTTTTTATTTCCCTGATATAAGATATGCTCTGCTGCAAGAAGAAATTCTCTTATTGTGCTTGCAAGGCCGCGTTTAAGAATTACAGGTTTATTGCTTCGACCGACTGCCTGCAAAAGCTTGAAATTCTGGACATTTCTTGCGCCAATCTGCAAAACATCAACATATTCGCACATCATATCAAGATCAGATGCGTCCATTACTTCAGACACAGTCAAAAGTCCTGTGGCTTCGCTTGCTTTTTTAAGGTATTGAAGCGCTTTTTCGCCAAATCCCTGAAAATCATAAGGTGAAGTTCTTGGTTTAAAAGCACCGCCTCTTAAAAACTCGCATCCTGCTTGTTTTGCGGCAAGAGCAACCTTTAACAGACCTTCATAATCTTCCTCAACCGAGCAGGGCCCTGCCATAACCACAGGTTTGTTATTTCCGCCGATTTTAACCCCGTTAGGGAAAGTTATAACAGTATCCTCCTCCTGACTGTCGCGGGATGCAAGGCGGTAAGGCTCTCTTATCACCTTAACCTCTTTTACACCTTCCAGTGCAGCCACGCGCCCAGGGGAAACCGTTGTCTTGTCGCCCAGTGCATCTATTACTGTATGAATTTCACCTTCATTGCATCTTACTTTAAAACCGTTGTCCGTCAGCAAATCCAGCACTTTCTGGATATTAACCTTGGTCGCATTACGCTCCATTATGATAATCATCGTTTATTTCCTCTCGTCAGGGGTGTCTTAAAAATTACGCTACCAGTGTAGCACGAACTTATTTTTCAATCAAATTTTAAATCGCTTTTCGTTAATTTTCTTTTCAAATCCTTTGCCGGAAAGTATTCGGGCAGGATTTCCAGACAGGCATCAACCGCCTTAAGCGCCCTTTCATAATCCTCTTCCAGAATCGCAAGCTGCGCCAGTATAACATGAAGCTCAGGATCATGATAAAACCGGTTTTTTGCACGCTCAAGAAAAAACTTTGCGTAAGAATAAACTTCGTTATTTAAAAATACCCGCCCGATATACTTGTAAACTTCGGGATTAACCGAATAAAAAGAATCAGCATAACTCAATATTTCGTCAGCATAGTTTCCTTTATCGTAATTAATCAGGAGATTCAAATCAACTTCAAGGAAATTTCTCAGCTCAAAATATGTCGGATAATGAACAGGTTTATTCAGAAGAATTCCTGTGAGTTTACATCCCCATCGGGCGCGTGGATTTAAATCAGAGATTTCTGTAAAGAGATTTTCGGCTTCGGCTGGTTTTCCTGCAAAAACTTTACAGTAGGCAAGTTCCTGAAGGTAATTATTTTTTTCAAAAAAACTTTGACATTCCTCGTCAAGAGAGAATGTCAAAAGTTTATTTTTAGCTTCTTCATAGGTTTTAATCATAATTATCTGTCGTTATCAGACGCATTAAAATCAAAAGAGTTGAGCATAGAACTCATCATCATAGACTGAATTACCTGCGGATCAACATTCTGTGCGCCTTCTCTTGTGCTTGCCTGCATCATATAAGGAAGCATCTGCGCCATCGGATCATTGTTATTTTGAGAATTTCCCATCATCATGCTCATTTGTGCCATCTGCGGATTCTGGTATGCTGCAGGATTGGAAGTTGAAGGCTGTATTGAAACAGTCATGCCGGCTCTTTTTAAAGTATTCAGTGCATCGACGATTTCGTCATTTGAAACCTCGCCGTCAGCAAGCGCAATCAGGTTATCTGTTAAAACAGCGCCCGAATGTTCTTTATCAAAATCTTTAATTTCCTGCACATCGTCTTTATCAAGTTCCGGTTTTCTGTTGATATTTTTCTGAATAGTTTCAAGATTTTTATATTTCAACTGTTCTTTTAATTCAGGCGAGAACCCGTCGCCATAGGGAGCATTAATAAATTCATCAAGAGGATCAGGCTCTTCGCCTTCCATCAATGCACTATCAACGCAAAGCGGGCCGCCCGTCAAACAATCTCTGCCTTTTGCGGCATAAGTAGTCATGGCTTCGTTCGGATTTAGGGTAATAACCTTTTCGTAAGCTGATATTGCGGCATCAGAATCCCCGAGATTAGCCAGAGTCATTGCAAGATAATAAAAGGCTCTTGCATTGTCCGGATTTTTAGCAACAAAAGATAGTAATTCCTGCGCTGCACCGGTATAATTTTCCTGCTTATAGCTGGAAACAGCATGCTCTAAATCCGGAGCCGGATAAAGTTTCGGGTCATATTCAAATACCATTACATTAACCGGAGGTTCCACAACTTCCGTTTTCGGAATTGTCGATTGGTTTATAACTGTATAAGGCTCGTCTGCAGCAATACAAACCCCTGCTGCACTGCCAAGTATCAGCATTGTTGAAATAAATAAAGCCAGATTTTTATTCATCTTAATCATCCTTTTTCTATAAATTTTTAATGATTTATTTATCAAAATCAACCAACTTTGTAAAATCAGTTTATTATATTATATACTGTTTTGGCAAAATATACACTAATATAAATATATGAAATTACTCCTCAGCTTTTTTAAGAAGGTGACGTTTTTTGTAAAGAATGACAAAAAACAGAATAATAAGAACGGTAACGCCTAAAATTACCCATTCGATATAATGTTTTATAGCCTCACCGAAAAGCATAAGAACGATGCTTACGAGATAAAACCTCAAGCCGCGCCCGAAAAAGCTTGCAATCATAAATTTCCAGAAATTCATATTCAAAATTCCGCTTGCGATTGTAAAGATTTTATACGGAATAGGCGTGAACGCCGAGAAAAACACAGCAAAGGAACCGTATTTAGCGTACATTTTTTCTACACCTTCAAACTGTTCGTGTTTATTTCTGAAAATGAAATTAAAAACAGGACGTCCGCCGACATATCCTATAAAATATCCGAAAGCTCCTCCGAAAGCCGAAGCGATAGTACATATTGTCGCATAATAAAGAGCTTTGTCAGGCTTTGCAAGATCCATTGAAATAAGTAAAATATCAGGCGGAGGCACAAGGGAAAAACTTTCTATAAAAGAATTAAGCGCGAGTCCCGGAACACCCCAGCTCTGAAACAGGTCGTTTATTTTAATCAGAATATCATGCATAACTTCTCTCCCCTGAGGAATAAGCGTAAAAGCATTATAACACAAAAAATTTAAAAGGTAACATTATTATCAGGAATACTCTGCGTTAAAAATTGCAAATTGTTTCCGATCACACAAGCCCGAAGAATCTCCTCCTTCTTCC